>JAGSYV010000030.1 GCA_018262505.1 Pseudomonadota bacterium | reverse complement strand
CGCCGCCGGCAGCGCCTTGGCGTCGTCGACGCGGATGCCCTTGATGCCGATCGCCTCGGCCACCTTGACGAAGTCGGGGCTGTTGAGGTCGGTGTCGTCGGAAATATAGCCGCCGGCCTTCATCTCCATGGCGACGAAGCCCAGCGAGCGGTTGTGGACGATGATGATCTTCAGCGGCAGGTCCAGCTGGCGCACGGAGAGGATGTCGCCCATCAGCATGGCAAAGCCGCCGTCACCGCACAGCGCCACCACCTGCCGGCCGGGATCGACGCCCTGCGCGCCGATGCCCTGCGACAGGGCATTGGCCATCGAGCCGTGGTTGAACGAGCCGACCAGCCGCCGCTTGCCGTTCATGGCGATGTAGCGCGCCGCCCAGACGGTCGGCGTGCCGACGTCGCAGGTGAAGATGGCATCCTGGGCCGCCTTGTCGCTGATCAGCCGGGCGAGATATTGCGGATGGATCTGGCCCTTTTCGCCATCGGGTGTGGCGAGATCGTCCAGCCCCTGGCGCGCCTTGGCATAGTGGTCGAGCGCCGTCTTGAGGAAGCCGTCGTCGCCTTGCACCGGCAGCTTGGCCAGCAGCGCCGTCACCGTCGCCTTGACGTCGCCGACGATGCCGAGATCGATCTGGGTATGGGCGCCTAGGCTTTCCGGCCGGCTGTCCACCTGGGCGATCTTGGCATTGGCCGGATAGAAGGCGCGATAGGGGAAGGACGAGCCGAGAATGAGCAGCGTGTCGGCCGCCCCCATGGCGTGATAGCCGGAGGAAAAGCCGATCAGGCCGGTCATGCCGACGTCGTAGGGATTGTCGTGCTCGATTGACTCCTTGCCGCGCAGAGCATGGACGATCGGCGCCTTCAGCCGCTCGGCCAGTGCCACCACCTCGTCATGGGCATCGGCGCAGCCGGCGCCGCACAACAGCGTCACCTTGGCGCTGGACCTCAGCAGCGCCACAAGCGCGTCGACCTGGCTTTCGGACGGCACGACCCGGCCCGGCTCCGGCGCCTGCCAGCGAATGTCGACACCCTCCGGCATCGGCTTCAGCGCGATATCGCCGGGCAGCACGATGACGGCGACGCCGCGCTTGGCGATGGCGGTTCGCACGGCGATTTCCAGCACACGCGGCATCTGGTCGGGGTTGGTGATCAGCTCGCAATACACCGAGCACTCCCGGAACAGCTCCTGCGGATGCGTCTCCTGGAAATAGCCGGAGCCGATTTCCGACGAGGGAATGTGGGCGGCAATGGCCAGCACCGGCACATGGCTGCGCTGGCAATCGAACAACCCGTTGATCAGGTGCAGATTGCCCGGCCCGCACGACCCGGCACACACCGCCAGTTCGCCGGTAATATGCGCCTCGGCCCCAGCCGCAAACGCCGCCGCCTCCTCATGCCGCGTCCCCATCCAGCGGATCTGCTTGAGCCGATGCAAGCTGTCGCTGAGCCCATTGAGGCTATCCCCCGTCACGCCCCATATGCGCTTGACGCCGGCCTCGCCAAGGAACCGGGCGATGTAATGGGCAATGGATTCGGTCATGAGATGATTTCTCCTGCGGAGGCGGGACACGGCATGTGGCCAGAGCCTGGATGCCGACCCGACGCGCGGCTGAACTGGCGCTGGCGATCACCGGAATATTGGGCGAGAGCCATGGTGATGTGCTTGCCAGCGCGGGCAAATGGACGGGGGGATGATCGCCCTTCTGGGTGACGAATGCCAGCGGTTTGGGGAGGGGGTGGGATGAAAGTCCGACGAGCGAGCCCCAATCAGAAAAGCTCAAAGCTCCTGGCATACGCTGCCAATGCTTGACCGCTATGAAGCGGAGGAACCGGGAGGCCGCAGCCACCGACTAACGCCGATCTAGCGGGACAGCGGTCAGCTCGGAGTCAGGAATCACGGCGGTTCGAGTGGAAACACCGACTAGCGTCTCCTCCTGGTTGAATGCAGGTTGCGATAAGGATAGACCACAATGTTGCGGGCAACCGTGTTACCACTCCAGCATTAAGCATGTTCGAAGCCATGAAGTTAAGCGACGCCAAAATGGGAACGCTCAGCCAGGGCACTATTTTCACGTGCGCCAAAGCCGAACGCTATTGTGACCAAGTAGTATACGGGCTCGTCATCACTGCACGCTGCGATATCGCCCAAGAGAAATTCCCCGTTCTGAATTACGTTCCAGTGGTCACTTTAGACGATTGGCTTATGGTGGATGGCCTCGACCTAATAAGGGAAAGAGCAGAAAAAGAATCATATGGAAAATTGAAGGGATTTCTAAAAGCACACGATGTAGCCGAAAGTATACTTATATCGCAAACGTTAAGAGATTTGTCTTCATCAATATTCTCCGGCCTAAAAGAAAAGGAGAAGCAGCAATTTGAATCCATAATTACTCAGATCGAGCTATCAACGACGGGCTGTATACCTAATATTAGCAAGTTTTTTGAGGAATTTGAACGTACAAAGGTCAGTCTAATCGAAGATCTGATTCACCATAAGGTTACTGGATACTATTTTCTCCCTGGCGTTTATACATCCGATCCGAAGAGAGGCTTTGTCGTTTTATTGCGCGAAGCTTCGTTTGTGCCCCGCGATATCGCTCCACTTATAGCGAACGGCGCGGACCTCGCAACCTTGAAGACGAGCAAAACCCCCAATGCGGTAAACTGCCTGAACTTCAGCATCGACGATTTCGCTATGCCTATCAGTCAAATTCCATCGCCAGAAATAGAACATATCTTGCAGAGCTTCTCGATGATGTTCGGCCGCATTGGACTGGCCGACCCCGACCCCTTATTGATTAGCGAACTTCGAAACCGAATCCCAGAAAAAGCGCGAGCAGCACGATGAAATACATAACAATAGACAGCGCTGCCATTGATGAAATAGTGTCGAGCCGGACGCTGCAATCTCCGGAGTTCGAGCAAGGGAAAGCGTTCGCTGCCCTGCTGTCTGGACAAACACGCCAAGCCAATTTATCTCCCACACTTATTGTGCTGTCTGAAGGTGATGGCCTTGCCATATTAAGCCCAACGGTTTCTTTAAGCTCAAAATATATAGTAATAGACGTTGAGCAATCTAAGTTGTTCAACACCTTAAATGAATCCGAATGCCTATTTTCGACACAAAAACTGTTACGTTTTGTCAAAAAAATGTGGGGAGGTCTTAGTTTAACCCACTCTGAGAAGATGATTTCAGGAACTTCCAAATCAGTTCTATTTCCATTCCAATACAAGCCCGCTCCGTTTCGAATTGTAATCGAACGCGAGCCAATGATAGATAGACTCGCAAAGCGTGGACTGGCTGGCAACTTCCTGCTCGTCTACAAATCTGGCTACGAGCCGGGCGATGCTGCAAAAGAAACGGCAGAGCTAACAAATTTCAGAAAGGCACTTGAAGCTATACCTGGCTATCGAGAATTAATACGCAAAAATTACAGCACGATAAAGATTCAAGAAATAGGAATTAAGGAACTCCAAGTTTCGCTGTTAGGTATCGTCAATGATGAAGCCTCTTCCATGTTTAGAGGGTACGATGAATGGCTTCCGATGCTTACGACTCAACAGAAGAATTTTATTGAGGCGCCAATATCTGGCCCGCACAGGATAGAGGGCGCGGCCGGAACCGGAAAGACACTTTGCTTAATGCTAAAGGCTGTAAACGCTCTTCGAGCAAAGGAGCAATCCGGCGAGCCCTATCGAGCGGTTTTCATTTCTCACAGTGATGCAACTAAAAAATCGGTCAAAGAATTCTTGTCTGTCATTGACCCGGATAACTTCGCCGAGCGCGACGAGAGACTTTCGTCTCGATTTCTGAAAATTTGCACTCTGAGCGAGCTATGCGCGGAACAGTTGCGGCAGCATATTAGCGCATCGGAATTCATCGATCGCGACGCAATGGAATCCAAAGGGCTGCAACGACTTTACATCGCAGAATCCCTAGAAACTATCATGCGGACGGATTACCCGTCGCATAAGCGTTTTCTGTCGGCTTCGTTCACCCAATTCCTCCAAACAGAGGCGTCGTGGAAGATTGCCGAAATGCTCCAGCATGAAATTAGCGTCGTTCTAAAGGGCAGGGCGTCGGAAGATTTCGACAAATACAAGAAAATACCGTTTCTATCTTATGGTTTGCCAATGTCGTCAAACGCCGACAAAGGTTTCGTTTTCACTATATTTAAAGAATACCAACGGAGACTCGGAGATACCGGTCAATTTGACACAGATGACGTGGTCCTAACCGCCATCGGGCAGCTCGACACACCTATTTGGCGGAGGAGGAGGGCAAAAGAGGGCTTTGACGCGGTATTCATCGACGAGACCCATCTATTCAATATGAACGAGCTTCACATTTTCCATTATTTTACTCGCCAGGAAGGACCATATCCTATCGCTTTCTCAGTCGATCGTTCGCAAGCCGTCGGCGATCAGGGCTGGAATTCGAGTGACATTGAACAATCTATCGCGACAACTGATGTCAGCCTTCAGAATAAACTCAATACAATTTTCCGGTCGTCTCCACAAATAGTGAATGTCGCTTTTTCAGTTGTGTCGTCTGGCGCGACTCTATTCACTAACTTTGACAACCCGATGGATGTTTTTTCTTCCGCTTTCACGGAAATTGATGAAAGGCGCTCACAGGAACCTTTGTATATAAACACCGCCAACGAGGACGAACTAATTGAAGTGGCTTTCGATCGCGCGGACGAACTTCAAAAGTCGCTCGAGTGCCGGAAGAGTGATATACTTATTGTTACTCTCGATGGAGAATTACTCACTAAGCTAGAGCAGTATGCCGCTCAGAAAAACAAGCCAGTCCTTCTCTTGAAAAGACGAGGCGACATTAAGGCTGTCGAGGCGGCAAAAAAGTCCGGCCAGCTGGTCCTGGCTCATGCTGATTATGTGGGAGGTCTAGAGTTTTTCGCCGTCATAATCGCAGGATTGGATCATGGTAGAGTGCCGCCATCTGGCGAAGAGCAATCAGATAGCAGCAAGAATTTTCTTACCTATTCTTCTCATAACCGTCTGTATGTAGCCATCACACGGGCCAAATATCGTCTGGAATTTATTGGTGAGAAAGCGCGCGGCCCGAGTAAATTAATTGAGCCGGCGATTAGAGCAGAATTGGTCCAAGTGCAAGGCTAGATAGAGCGTTCGGCCGGCGGGATCTTCACTGTATGCCTACTGTTGTCGGTATCGGTGACCATAGATCAGAAATTGCCGCCAGCAGCTTGGTTAGGGCTGAGAGGTTGGTCGCCTCCCCCTCCCTTGCCTCTCCTCCCCTCTTGATGTACGCTCATCACAACTCGCTTGAATCCCCTCAATTGCCTTCAATTCCCTACCGGAAAACTCACCTTTATCCCTTCCGGTAACGTACCTCAAAACTTTCAAGCGAAATCGGAGGAAAGCCTGATGCCCAAGCAAATGACCTTCGGCGTGATCGTCGGAAACCGTGGATTCTTCCCCAGCCATCTGGCCGCCAGCGGCCGGCTGGAGATGATCGCCGCCCTGGAGAAGCAGGGCTATAAGGCGATCGTCGTATCGCCGGAAGAGACGGCGCACGGCGCGGTGGAAACCTACAAGGAAGCCGAGATCTGCGCCGCGCTGTTCAAGAAGCACGCCGCCGAGATCGACGGCATCATCATCACCCTGCCGAACTTCGGTGAAGAGCGCGGCCTTGCCGACGCCCTGCGCCTTGCCAACCTCAACGTGCCCGTGCTGATCCAGGCGACGCCCGACGAAGCCGGCAAGATGGCCATCACCCATCGCCGCGACAGCTTCTGCGGCAAGATGTCGATCTGCAACAATCTGCAGCAGTACGGCATCAAGTATTCGCTGACCACGCTGCACACCGAAGCGCCCGACTCGCCCGAGTTCGAGGCCGACCTCAAGTGGTTCGCCGGCGTCTGCCGCGTTGTCGGTGGCTTCAAGAACCTGCGCATCGGCGCCGTCGGTGCCCGCCCGGCCGCCTTCAACACCGTGCGCTATTCGGAAAAGCTGCTCGAGCGTTCCGGCATCACCGTCGATACGCTGGACCTGTCGGAAGTGCTCGGCCGCATCGGCAAGCTCAAGGATGACGACGCCGCCGTTCAGACCAACCGCCTCACCATCACGTCCGTGCAGTGCTGGACCAGCATGGAAGAGTTCTTCGGCATCGTGCCCTGCACCGTCATGAGCATGATGAGCCAGAAGCTGCTTCCGTCGGCCTGCGAGGTCGATACGCTCGGCTCGCTGTCGATGTATGCCCTGGGTCTGGCCAGCGAGACGCCGTCGGCTCTCCTTGACTGGAACAACAACTACGGTGGCGACCCCAACAAGGCCGTCTGCTTCCACTGTTCGAACCTGCCCAAGCACTTCTTCAACGAAGGCGTGAAGATGGACTACCAGCAGATCATCGCTGGCACCGTCGGCGCCGAGAACACCCACGGCACGCTGGACGGCAAGGTGAAGTCTGGCGCCATGACGTTCCTGCGTCTGTCGACCGACGACTTCTCGGGCAAGATCAAGGGCTACACGGGTGAGGGCTCGTTCACCGACGATCCGCTGAACACCTTCGGCGGCGCCGGCGTGGTGAACATCCCCAACCTGCAGAAGCTGCTGCGCTACATCTGCGAGAACGCCTTCGAGCACCACGTGGCCACCAACTTCTCCAACTCGGCCGCGGCCGTGACGGAAGCTGCGACGAAGTACCTGGGCTGGGACATGTACGTCCACTCTTGAGCCTGGCCAAAACTCTACTGGGGCGGGCAGCTAGCTTAGAACGCTGCGCTTCCGGTGCTCACGAACAGAAGTTCGCTCCGCTCCGGTTCTCGCGTTCGTCGCTATCTGCCGCACCCCAGCGAATTTTGACTCAGGCTCAACGGCGTAACCTGCAATAAGCGTTTCCGGTGGCTTCACCGGAAACGCCATCCCCTTGATTTGATGGACCTCCTGCCCGCTTCCGGTTGATAACGGGCGGGCTAAAAGTGGAATTTTATTTTCCGGTTTGATCGATTGCTCATTGAGGAGCGCCCCGTCCGATGCGTCCAACCATCCACGACGTTGCCCGCGCAGCCGGCGTTGGCCTTGCCACGGTGGATCGCGTGCTCAACGAACGCCCCGGCGTGCGGCCGGCGACGGCCGAGCGGGTGAAGGCGGCGGTCGATCGGCTGGGCTTCGTACGCGACGCCTCGGCGGCAGCATTGGCGCGCAAACGCATCCCGACGCTGGTGTTCGTCATCCCCGAGGGGCCGAGCGACTTCATGCACCGCCTGGAGGCGGAAGCCCGCGAGGCGGGCCAGCGACTGGCCGGCGAACGCATCAACATCGACATCCGCACCGTGCCGCCCTTCGATGGCGACGCGCTGGCCAGCGCCTTGCGCCAGCTCGATGCCGAGAGAGTGGACGGCGTGGCGCTGGTCGCCACCGAGTCGGCGGCGGTGCGGGCGGAACTCTGCCGCCTCAGCGCGGCCGACATTCCCGTGGTCACCCTGGTGTCCGATGCGCCGCGCTTTCCGCGCCATCGCTATGTCGGCATCGACAACGTGGCGGCCGGCCGCACCGCCGCCAGCCTGATGGGCCAGTTTCTCGGCGGCAAACAGGGCAAGATCGTCGTGGTCGCCGGCTCGATGCTGGTGCGCGACCACGTCGAGCGCCGCATGGGCTTCGATCAGGTGATCAGCAGCGAATTCCCGCACCTTCAGGCGACGCTGACGCTGGAAGGCCGTGACGAGCGCGACGCCACAAGGGAGGCGCTCAGGGCGTGCCTGAAACGCGAGGGCGACATCGTCGGCCTCTACAACATCGGCGCCGGCCATGAGGGCATTCTCGACGTGCTGTCGGACCTGCCGGCGGAGGCGCGCCCCATCGTCATCGCCCACGAACTCTACGACGTGACGCGCGCCGCGCTGCAAAGCGGCCTCATCCACGCCGTCATCAACCAGGACGCCGGCCACGAAATCCGCAGCGCCATCCGCGTGCTGCGCTCGCTGATCGATGGCACATCGCTGATCGAGGGCCAGGAAACGGTCCGCATCGAGATCTTCCTGAGGGACAATCTGCCCTGAGGGGGACGCCCCATCGACACAGTCCAGGGACCGGTGCGCCAACCTATCCCTTTGTTCCCACATATAATTCTCCTGTCATCCTCGCGAAGGCGAGGACCTCAGGCAGAATGAGGCGATCGGCCGATATCGCGCTCCAGCCACGCCGGGAGCCTGATACACCCCTCACCAACTTCTCGTCCTGAGGTCCTCGCCTTCGCGAGGATGACAGCTTGATACGGGCGCCAATAAGCCGCTACGCTCCTGTTTCCTTTATATAATTTACCTGTCATCCTCGCGAAGGCGAGGACCTCGGGCAGAATGAGGCGCCACGCCGATATAGGTCTCCCTCACCGCGTCGAGCTTTCCGAAAACCGCGCTTCCAGCGGCTTGAGATTGTCCGGCCGCGCCTCGGTCAGGATGCCGTAGAGTTCCGGCCGTCGGCCCCTGAGCCAGCGCTGGCCGGTGCACTTGTCGAGCAGCGACAGATCGAGGTCGGCGCTCACCATGGCATCGGCCGCCTCCGAGGTTTCGACGATGATCCGGCCATAGGGGTCGAGGATCATGGCGTTGCCGGTGCGCACCTCATCCTCATCCGGACCGATGCCGTTGCTGAACACGAGGAACATTCCGTTGTCATGGGCACGGGCCGGCAGCCAGCGCATCAGCCACTCGCGGCCGTTGGGCCCACGAATTTCCGCCGCGATGGCGGCGGGGTCTTCCTGCCGGCGCGCCCATTTCTCCAGCGGAATGTGCTTCATGCCAAACGGGCTCACCGAGTTGCAGCCGCCGGTCTGGTGCGGCGCGATCAGCAGTTCGGCACCCAAGAGCGCCGTCGCCCGGGCGTTTTCGACGAGGTTGTTGTCCCAGCAGATCAGGATGCCGCAGCGGATGCCCCAGGGCGTGTCGAACACCGTGTAGCGGTCGCCGCTCGAAATCAGCTTGTGCTCGAAGGCGTGCAGCTTGCGGTGACAGTGCACCGCGCCGTCCGGCAGGCAGACCGCATAGGCGTTGTAGAGCTTGCCGTCGCCGCCGCGCTCGAGAAAGCCGGCGCCGATGGCGATGCCGTGCCGGCGGGCCAGCCTCGCCACATGGCCGATCGACGCGCCGCCCAGCGGTTCGGCCAGCGCCTGAAGGCCCGCCGCGTCGAGCTTCGGCACGTGCCAATAACCGCTGATGCACATTTCCGGAAAGGCGACGAGTTGGCTGCCGGCGGCCACCGCCTCTGCGGTGAAGGCGTCGATGCGCTGGAGATTATAGGCCTTGTCGCCGGCCTTATGCTGGAACTGCACGCTGGAAACCTTGAGCGTCATGGCGCGTCCCTCCTTGAGTGACCAGAGCTTGCTCTCGTTGCCTTCCATCTGTAAAATGACAAATTATCCTGAAATTAGTCGGCCATAGAATGGATCCGAAACTCCTCCGCGCCTTCACCGAACTCGTCGACGCCGGCCATTACGGCAAGGCGGCGGTGAAGCTCTGCGTCACCCAGTCGACGCTGACCAAGCAGATCCAGGCGCTGGAGGCCGCGGTCGGCGGCGTGCTGTTCGAACGCGGCCGGCACGGCGCCAAGCCGACCGCCCTCGGCGAGGTGCTGCTGGCCGAGGCGCGGCCGCTTCTCAGGCTGAACCAGGAGGTCGACCAGCGGCTGAAGCGCGCCAGCGCCGGTCTCACCGGCCGCCTCGACATCGGTTTCGGCATCTCCACCTTGATCGCCGCGCCGGCGCTGATCGCCGGCTTCCGCCGGGCGGTACCCGATTGCGAAATCACCCTCAACGACATGGCCTCGCGCGAGCAGCACGAGCGCCTTCTGGCCGGCCGGCTCGACGTCGGCTTCTGTCGGGCGCCGGAGCCGGGCGGCGAGCTCTCCTTTCGCCCCATCCTCACCGAGCATCTGGCACTTGTCGTCCCGCACGGCATCGCCCTGCCGCCGCCAGATCGGCTCGACGACCTCAACGCCCTCGGCTTCGTGGCGCTCACATCCCGGCGCGGCCCCGGCCTCGACGCGCAGGTCACCACCTGGTGCCGGGGCGCCGGCTTCACCCCACGCATCGTTCAGCAGGCCGACGACATCCTCACCGTCCACGCCGTGGTGGCCGCCGGCCTCGGCGCGGCCTTGCTGCCCTGGCAGGGCGTCGAGGCGCTGGGCGTCAGCACGCAGCACCTGCGCCTCACAGGCAAGGGGTCGACCTGGCCCATCGGCCTCTGCTGGCGCACCGCCGACAGCAATCCGCTGCTCAAAAGATTCGTGGAGCATGTGAACGAGGCGGACGAAGCGCGAGGAGCCTAACCTGCGGAGCGCCCGATATCCTCGTCCCACCCTATCCTGCCTGAAGTCCTCCGCCTGCACGCAGGACAGTTTTATATAACAAAACAAATACTTATGTAGTTCGCGCAGCTATCCGCGGGGCATGGAGCAATACCCCCTCGGAAATAGGCTATGTATTTGATACCTATATATAAAACTGTCATCCTCTGCGCAGGCAGAGGACCTCGGGCCGAAAGGGGCGAAGGGCGATTATAAGGCTCTCCTTCAAGCCGCCCCCTACGCGCCCTTCGGCCTTCTCGCTTCCATTGCGTCGGCCAGCGCGCTTTCGCCGCGCTCGCGCAGCGCCGCCACGGCGCCGTCGAAATCCCGCGCATCGCGGTTCTGGCTGAGCTTGGATTTGGCGATCGTCCTTGTCACGACGATCCGGAAGGCGACGATCTTGGCGAGCATGTCGGCGATGTAGTCGGCCGGTGCGTCGCTCATCCGCCAGGCCTTGTCGCCGCTCACCCGCCGCTCCTGCGCATGGGTCAAGAGCCCCAGGGCGGCGCGCTTGCTGCGCTCGTCGTGCTGGAAATGGATGGCGCCGTAGACATGCGCCACCTGATAGTTCCAGGTCGGCACGGCACGATGGTGCTCGGCCTTGCTCGGGTAGGAATTGGGCGTGATGTAGCCGTCGACGCCGCGAAAGATCGCCAGCACCTCCTGCCCGTCGTCGATCAGCCGGTGCATGTCGTTGGCGAGCGCCACATGCCCCACCAGCGCCCCATCCTTGGTGGTGATGAGCGGAATATGGTTGGCGATCAGCCCTTCACGCGTCTCTGCCACCAGGGCGGCGAGCGGCGCCGCGGCGATGAGCGAGGCCACCGCCTCCGGGTCGACTTCGTTGAAATGCTCCGGCAGATACACGACACCCCCAAGGTCAGCCGCCCAGCACCAGACTGCCGGCAAGCGTTCCCATGATCACCGCGATGAGCCCCTCAAGCAAGCGCCAGGCGGTCGGCTGGGCGAAGATCGGCCTGAGCTTGGCCGCGCCATAGCCGAGCGAGAAGAAGAAGCCGAAGGAGGATGTCATGGCGCCGAGTGCGAACGCCGCCTCCTCACCCGGGTACTGGGTGGAGATGGTGCCGAGCAGCACCACGGTGTCGAGATAGACATGCGGGTTGAGCCAGGTGATGGCAAGGCAGGCCACCAGCGTCGGCGTCAAGGGCGTCGCGCCGCTCACGCCGCCGACGTCGAGCGCGCCATGCGAGCGCAGCGCCGACATCAGGTTCTTGGCGCCATAGAAGGCGAGGAAGGCGGCGCCGCCGAAGCGCATCACCGGGGCGAGCCACGGCAGCACGGCGGCGATGCGGCCAAAGCTGGTGACGCCGAGGATGATCAGCGCCACGTCCGACAGCGCGCAGGCGAGGCACACCGCGAAGATATGGTCGCCCTTGAGCCCCTGCCGCAGCACGAAGGCGTTCTGCGCGCCGATGGCGACGATCAGGCTCAACCCCATGCCGAGCCCGGAAAGATAAGCCGAAAAATCCAAAATCGCCCCCGTATCACCGAGGGTGAACTAGGCCGCCCAGCCTCATTAGACAAATTAAACCTGCTAATCGCTCATTAGCAGGTCTAATGTTGTTCGCGGGATCCGCCGCCCTCGCCTGAAGCGGCCGGCGCGCTGTGATCCACGTCTCGACCGATGGAGGGCCCGATGGACGCCATAGCCCAACCGAAAATCATCGTCGCGCTGCTGCCCGAACCGGAAACGGTGGCCGCCTGCCTCGACTGCGCGTTGGCCGCCGCCGCCGGCTTCTCGGCAACGATTTCCGCCCTGCATGTCGGCTTCAACCCGAAGTTCGCCTTCGTGCCGCCGGAGGAAATCGCCATCCAGCAATGGCGCGAGCTGCGCGAGGGCACCGTCGCCGCCCGCCTTGCCCGCACCAAGGCCGCCTACGAGGCCTGGAGGGCGGACCACGCCACCGCCCCGATCAACTGGAAGTACGATGAGGGCGACGTCGGCGACCTCGTTGCCAGCGAGACCGCTGAGGCCGATCTCGTCGTCATGGGCAACCCGCTGCGTCTCGATGGCCGCGACGCTTTCCACGCCACGCTGTTCTGGTCGAAACGCCTGCTTCTGGTGGCGCCGCCCGATCCCAAGGAAGGGCCACGGCCGCACCGCGTCGTCGGCCGCCACATCGTCGTCGGCTGGAAGCCGGGCGAGACGGTGAAGCGGGCCGCCCATCAGGCGCTGCCCTGGCTGCAAAGGGCCGAGAAAGTCACGGTGGTCTCGATCGAGAAGCAGGAGGACACGCCTTACCAGGCCTCCGCCCGCGCCTTCTTCGCCGGGCTCGGCATCTCCGTCGACTGTGTCTCGCTGAGGCGCGAGACCGGTAGTGTCGGCCAGCAACTGCTCGCCTCCGCCGACCGGCTCGGCGCCGACAGCCTGCTGATCGGCGCGTTCAAGCATGGCGCGCTGTGGGAGGCGATCCTCGGCGGCGTCACCCGCGACGTGCTCGCCGCCGCCCGCATCCCCGTTTTCATGATGTGCTGAGCCGCCTCGAAGAGACGCCCCGATGATCGACTATTCCGCCGCGCTGGCCGTCGCCGCCATCGTTCGTACCGGCAGCTTCGAGAAGGCCGCCAAGGCGCTCTCTGTCACGCCGTCGGCCATTTCGCAGCGGGTGCGCCTTCTGGAGGAGCGGCTGGGCGCGGTACTGATCGAGCGCGGCAACCCCTGCACCGCGACCGAAAAGGGCGCCTGGCTGTGCCGCCACGTCGAACTGGTCGGCATGCTGGAAAATGACCTGATGGCGCGGCTGCCCGGCCTCGGCGATCCGCTGTCCGGCCCTGTCACCCTCGATATCGCCGTCAACGCCGACAGCCTCGGCACCTGGTTCATGCCGGCCGCCGCCGCCTTTACCCGCGACTCCAGGGTGTTGCTCAAGATCGCCATCGACGATCAGGATCACACCGCCGGCTGGCTGCGGCGCGGCCATGTGGTGGCCGCCGTCACCTCGCTCGCCAAACCGGTGGCCGGCTGCAAGGTCAACCCGCTCGGCCGCCTGCGCTACCACGCCACCGCCAGCCCGGATTTCGTCGCCCGCCATTTTCCCGAGGGCGTCACCGCCGCGGCGCTTGCCCGGGCGCCGGCGCTCACCTTCAACCAGAAGGACGGCCTGCAACAGGATTGGGCGCGGACGACGCTGGGCGCCATGGAGCCCGGCCCCACCCACTGGCTGCCGTCGACGCAAGGCTTCGTCGACGCCGCCCTGCTCGGCATGGGCTGGGGCCTCAACCCCATCCACCTCGTCGAGGGCCACCTCGCCGCCGGTCGTCTGGTGGAACTGGTGCCCGGCGCCACGCTGGACGTGACGCTCTACTGGCAAGTGAGCCGCCTCGTCTCCGGCCAGTTTCCGGAGCTGACGCAAGAGGTGCTGGCGGCGGCGAGGGAGGCGCTGGCGTGAGGCTCTCTGCTCCCAAAGCAGGGGGGCCTATATCCGCCCCTTCACCCTTTCCACCGCCTGGAACCCGGCCACCCGCCGCGTCGGCTTCATCGCCAAGGAGGTAGCCGACTTCGGCGCCAGCCTGCGCAGGGACCTGGTCGGCGGCGGCCTGCCACCTGGCGATTTCCACCAGGAACTGTTCGAGATGCGCTGACGCTCCGGCGGGCCACCCCGGCACCTATGCCATCCGTGCAAAACTCCCCCGCTCGTCGCGGTGCTCAAGCCGCTTGACAATGACAGCCGACAGGAAGATTGGGGTTCTGCGCGCGGCCCTCGCCGCCGCACCAGCCAACAGAAAGATCATGGACAGTCACAGTCGACCTAGTCGCAACCGCGCGGATCGCGCCGACGAGTGAGCCGTCCCCCCGGCTCGCCCAGCGCTTTTCGTGCCTGAGGACGAGCCCCAATGCTGAACACGCTGTTTCTACCCCGGCCGCCGCGCCGCATCCTTTCATCTCCGAGCCACTCCGGTCGAAGACCGGACGCCTGACCTTTACGCGCCGCCTTTCGAGGCAAGCCCTGGTCCTGCTGGTCAGGAGATGAATCAATATGGTTTTTCAAAATGTTAAGCCGGCCGCTGTCGGCCGCGGCCTTGTGCCGAACGTCTTCGACATCGCCGCCATCGTCCTGGTGTTCGGCTTTCTGGTGCTGATCGCCTATGGCGTCGATCAGGCCGATGGGTCGCTCTCCGCCATGGCCGGCTCTCCCATCAGTCTCGATGCCTGGCACCTGCCGGAATATGCGCTGCGCACCACGCTGCGCATGCTGGCCGCCATGGTCTGGTCGCTGGCCTTCACCTTCGTCTACGCCACGGTGGCCGCCAAGAGCCGGCGCGCCGAAATCGTGCTGATCCCCATCCTCGACATCCTGCAGTCGGTGCCGATCCTCGGCTTCCTCACCTTCACGGTGGCCTTCTTCATGGGCCTGTTCCCCGGCCGCGTGCTGGGGGCGGAGCTGGCCTGCGTCTTCGCCATCTTCACCAGCCAGGCCTGGAACATGACCTTTTCCATGTACCAGTCGCTGCGCAATGTGCCGAAGGATCTGGAAGAGGTGTCGCAGAGCTTCCACCTCTCCCCCTGGCAGCGCTTCTGGCACCTCGACGTGTCCTTCGCCATGCCGGGCCTCGTGTGGAACGCCATGATGTCGATGTCCGGCGGCTGGTTCTTCGTCGTCGCTTCCGAGGCGATCACGGTGGGCGACACCACGGTGACGCTGCCCGGCGTCGGCTCCTACGTGGCCGAGGCCATCCACCAGCAGAACCTCTATGCCGTCGGCTGGGCGGTGCTGACCATGCTGGCGGTGATCGTCGCCTACGACCAGCTGCTGTTCCGACCGATCGTCGCCTGGGCCGACAAGTTCCGCGTCGAGCAGACGGCCTCCGGCGAAGCGCCCTCCTCCTGGGTGCTCGACCTGTTCCGCCAGACCCGCTTCCTGCGCGCCTTGTCGCTGATGATCACCGACGCCCTCAGCGGCATCGGCCGCTGGCGCCTGCGCCTGCCGCCGGTGCCGCGTCTCACGTTCAGGCTGCCGCTCTCCACTCGGCTGATCGATGGCCTGTGGCTGGCCGTGGTGATCGTCGGCACCCTGATGATCGGCTTCGAAGTGGTGCGCTTTGTCGGCGCCAGCCTCAGCCTTGCCGACGTCGGCGAGGCCGTCGGCAAGGGCGTTCTGACGCTGACCCGCGTGTTGGTGCTGATCGCGCTCGCCACCCTCGTCTGGGTGCCGATCGGCGTCTGGGTGGGCCTCAGGCCGCGCGTTGCCGAGCGGGTGCAACCGCTGGCGCAGTTCCTCGCCGCCTTCCCGGCCAACATCGCCTTCCCCGCCGTGGTGATGCTGATCGTCAGCTTCAATCTCAACGCCAACATCTGGCTGAGCCCGCTGATGATCCTCGGCACCCAGTGGTACATCCTGTTCAACGTCATCGCCGGCGCCAGCGCCTTCCCCTCCGACCTGCGCGATGCCGCCGCCAGCTTCCACCTGACCGGCTGGCGCTGGTGGCGCAACGTCATCCTGCCGGGCATCTTCCCCTATTACGTCACCGGCGCCATCACGGCTTCCGGCGGCTCGTGGAACGCCGCCATCGTCGCCGAGGCGGCGAGCTGGGGCAGCCACAAGCTGACGGCCACCGGGCTCGGCTCCTACATCGCCGAGGCGACGGCGGCCGGCAACTTCCCACGCGTCGTGCTCGGCATCGCCGTCATGTCCTTCTTCGTCACCCTTACCAACCGGCTCGTCTGGCGCCCGCTCTATGGCTACGCCGAACGCCGCCTGCGCATTGCTTGACCTGTGGAAAGGCCAGAGATCATGACCATGACCACCGCTTCCACCGCCACTGCCGAAAAGCTGATCGATGTACAGGCCGTCAGCCGGGTGTTCCCCAAGGCCAACGGCGACGACCTCCTGGTTCTCGAAAACGTCGATCTGACCATCCGCTCCGGCGAGATCGTCGGCCTGCTCGGCCGTTCCGGTTCCGGCAAGTCGACGCTTCTCCGGATCATCGCCGGCCTGTCCTCGCCCTCCTCGGGCGTCGCGCTCTATCGCGGCAAGCCGATCTCCGGCCCGCCGAAGGGCCTGGCCATGGTGTTCCAGTCGTTCGCGCTGTTTCCCTGGCTGACCGTGCTGCAGAACGTCGAACTCGGCCTCGAGGCGCTCGGCATCGACGCCGACGAGCGACGCAGCCGCGCCCTGGAGGCCATCGACCTGATCGGCCTCGACGGCTTCGAAAGCGCCTATCCCAAGGAACTGTCGGGCGGCATGCGCCAGCGCGTCGGTTTCGCGCGGGCGCTGGTGGTGCACCCCGACATCATGCTGATGGACGAGCCCTTCTCGGCGCTCGACGTGCTGACGGCCGAAACGCTGCGCACCGACATCATCGACCTCTGGGTCGAGGGCCGGCTGCCCATGCAATCGGTGCTGATCGTCACCCACAATATCGAGGAGGCGGTGCTGATGTGCGACCGCATCCTGGTGTTCTCCTCCAATCCCGGCCGCATCGCCTCGGAAATCAAGGTCGATCTGCCGCATCCGCGCAACCGTCTCGACCCGGTCTTCCGCAAGCTGGTGGACAGCATCTACGCCCACATGACCCGGCGCGAAGAGCCGAAGACCACGGCGGATACAGGCATTCCCGGCACCGGCGTCGGCATGGTGCTGAACCCCGTCTCCACCAACGAGATGGCCGGTCTTCTCGAAGCCTTGGCCGCCGAGCCCTTCCACGGCCGGGCCGACCTGCCCGTGTTGGCCGACCGGCTGCAGATGGAGGCCGACGAGCTGTTCCACCTCGCCGAAACGCTGCAACTCCTCCGCCTTGCCAACCTCAGCGAGGGCGACCTTCTGCTCACCGACGCCGGCAAGATCTTCACCGGTCTCGGCACCGACGACCGCAAGAAGCTGTTCGCCCACTATGCCGACGAAACCCTGAAAGCGGTGGTCGCCTGGGCGCGCTATGCCGAACTGTTCGCCTTCGACGAGAACGCCGACATGTTCAGCCTGGAAAACCCCGAGTAGGTATGGTCTTCCACACGCGAAAGTGACGGCCCCTCCACAGGCCGGCAGTCAGAACGGCCTTGCCTCGGCATCGAAAAACGTCACAACTCGCGTTGTTACAGTTATTTCCAGCCATGAAGAGCCCGACTGAATGAGTGACGCCTCCCTTGCGAGTCGCTGGCGATCCGTCGTCTTGCTTCTTGGCGCCGTGCTGGTGCTGGCCGGCTGCGCCTCGGTTCCCCTCAAGCAGGGCGGCACGCTCAAGAGCTACGACCGGCTCGGCAAGGAAAGCGGCATGCTCAGCAAGTCCCGCGCCTATGCCGACAAGGACGCCCTGGAAAGGGCCAGGACCGTTCGCATCCTGCCGTCGGCCTTCTCGCCCCAGGCGACAGCCAGGATTCCGGCCAACGGCGACCGGGACTTGGTGACGCGGGCGCTCGACCGCGCCGTCTGCGTGGCACTCAGCGACAAGTACCAGGTGGTGGCGCCCGACCAGCCGGCCGATCTCACCATCCGCAATGCGGTGATCGACGTGCTGCCGACCAACAAGACGATGGCCGGCATTTCCACCATCACCTCGCTGGGCAGCGGCTTCGTGCTGCCGATCAGCATTCCCCGCATTCCCGTCGGGCTCGGCGGCGTCGCCATCGAAGGCGAGGTGCTCGACAGGGCCGAGACCCAGCGCGCCGCCATCATCTGGGCGCGCGGTGCCAACTCCTTCACCGAAAACCCCAGGCTGTCCGACGTCGGCGACGCCTATAGCCTCGCGGCCTCCTATGGCGGCGATTTCTCCGACCTGATCCTCCGGGGGACGGACCCCTCGCTCCTGGATTTCCATTTGCCGACCATGCAGCGGATCAGCTCCTTTTTCGGCGGCCAGCCCAAATACCCGGCCTGCGACACCTTCGGCCGCGAGCCCGGCGTTCCCGGCATGGTGGCCGGCATGGTCGGCGCGCCACCGCAGTGGACCGACAAGCCACCCGAGACGAGGCAATGACCCGCCAGGAAAATCCCGCCCAAGGCGACCTGATTCGAAGCTGGCTAACCCACCAAGGGGCCGGTCGCGCTGGGCAAAAGACGATGGGAACCTCGCGGGCGCCGACCTGGCGGCGGCGCTTTGCACGTTATTGCCATTGGCAGTGACCCCTGCGGTTGCAACTTTCCGCGGGGCATGCTGACGCGCCATCGTTTCTTGGTCGCGGTCCGGCCGTTTCCACGCTCCGTTAACCATTCCGTCCCAGGATCGCCGCGCTGAGGAGAGACCCGCATGGCGACCGCAACCGTTTCACTGAACTCGACTTTTTCCCCCGCGACCGCGCAGGGGGCGCGCCCGGCGGCGCCGCTGTCCGCGGCGGACCTCGCCAGCCTGTTCGAAGCCACGGCGCCCGACAAGCGCCTTGAGGAACTGATCGCCAAGGGGGCCGATCTCGACGCCCTGGCCGCCGCGGTGGAAGTCCACCTCTCCACCGCCCTGCCCACCCTGATGCGCAAGTCGCCCTTCGCCTTCGGCCGGTCGGGCGCCGCCACCGAACTCTGCCTTGCCTATGCCAAGGTACGGACGGCGCTGGAACGCGCCGAGGCCGCGCGCCGCGTCAGCATGGAGACCGGCAGCCTGAAGACCTGCTACGCGCGCAACACCATCGGCCGCCTCGCCACCACCATTTCCGATGTCAACGCCATCGCCGTGGAGCTCACGGGCCTCGCCCACAACATGGACGAACTCACCACCTCCTCGCAGGGGATGGCCAGTTCCACCGCCGAAATGGTTGCCTCCATCGGCGAGATCTCCCGCGCCAGCCACGAGGCGCTGAGCGAATCGCGCAGCGCCGCCGATGCCGCCGGGCAGTCGACCGCCGCCGTGGAAAAGCTGCGCTCGGCCATGGGCCATATCTCCGTCACCACGGACGAGACCAAGGCCAAGGTGACCGAACTGGAAGGTGCCTTCGACCAGATCGCCCAGATCCTCTCGGTCATCGACACCATCGCCAACCAGACCAACCTCCTGGCGCTCAACGCCACCATCGAGGCGGCGCGGGCCGGTGAAGCCGGCAAGGGCTTTGCCGTGGTCGCCTCCGAGGTCAAGGTGCTGGCCAACCAGACGGCCAGCGCCACCGAGAACATCAATTCCCGCATCGAGAGCATGCGCCAGGTGATCGAGGGCATGACGGCCGCCATGGCCAACACCAACGGCGCCGTCGCCAGCGGCGAGGCGGTGATCGACGAAGTGTCGGGCGCAATGGGCACCATCGGCGACCGCGTCGGCACGGTGCTGACGCGCATCGACTCCATCGCCGCCGTGCTGGAAGAACAGCAGGCCGCCAGCGCCGAGATTGCCACCTCTGTGGACGCCGCCGCCTTCCTGGCCAAGCACAATCAATCTCTGCTGAAGCAGATGGCCGACAAGATCGAGGCGAGCAACAAGCGCAACTCCGATGAATCGAAGGCGCTGTTCTCCGACTCGACCAACCCGGCCATGCTGCTGGAAATCGCCAAGATCGACCACGTGCTGTTCAAGAAGAAGGTCACCGACACCCTCCTGGGCTACGAGACCTTCCCGAGCGGCAAGGTGCCCAACCACCACTGCTGCCGCCTCGGCCTGTGGTACGACAAGGTCACCGACCCCAAGATCAAGGCCACCGCCGAATTCCGCGCCATCGAAACCCCGCACGCCCGCGTCCACGATGAAGCGGTGGAGACGCTGAAGCTGTTCGAAGCCGGCCGCCACAAGGACGCCCTCGGCCATCTCGCCATGCTCAACGAAGCGGGGGACGAGGTGTTCAGGCGGCTGGGGGATCTGGGGAAGACGGCGTTCGCGTGTGAGTGAGGGATGTCACTCTCGCGAGAAGATCGAGCGTATTGACGTTGTGGATACGCGGCCGCATATTGTCCGCATGTCAAAACTTCGCGCCACCTCATCGGAAAGCCCCAGGCGATCGGCCGTGAAAGGCACTGACCCGCTGCCGCCGACCGCCCCCAAGGGCAGCATCAACCTCCGCATCGAGGCTGGCACTCGCCAACTGATCGATGATGCGGCGGCGGTGCTGGGCAAGACGCGCACCGAGTTCATGGTGGACAGCGCTCGCCAGCAGGCGATCGACGTGCTGCTCGATCAGCGGCTGTTCGCGCTTGAACCAGAGCGTTACGACGCCTTCACGGCGGCCCTCGACAATCCACCCGCCGCAGGGCCAAAGCTGAAGGCGCTGCTCCGCCGGGTGCCCGCGTGGCAGAAATAGCCAGCCTTCGGGCGCCCGTTCCGCTGTCAGCCGAACACGACGCCACTGATTTCGATTGCGGTGAGCCCCAGTTGAACGACTGGCTGCGCCACCGCGCCTTGAAGAACGAAAGCCGCTTCTCGCGCACCTATGTGGTCGGCGAGGGGCGCCGGATCGTCGCCTTCTATTGCATCTCCGCCGGGGCGGTGGAGCGCGTGGCAGCGCCCGGCAAACTCAGGCGCAACGCCCCCGATGCGATCCCGGTATCGGTGATCGGCCGCCTCGCCGTCGACCGCGCCGACGCCGGCAAGGGCCTCGGCACCGATCTTCTCGCTGACGCCCTCCGCCGCATCGCCATCGCCTCCCAAACCATCGGCATCGCCGCCGTACTGGTCCATGCCAAGGACGAAGCCGCGAGGCGTTTCTACCTCCACGCCGCCGAGTTCATCGAATACCCCGACGGCAGCCGCACACTGTTCCTGCCGATGGAGACGGTGTTGACGGGGATGGGGTGAGGACACGGTAACGCGTCCTACTCCGCCCCCAAAATCTCACCACGCCGGGCCAGACGCGCTTGAGCGCTGCTCAGCCAAGAAGCTTAAGAGGACGGATTGATTTCGGTCGAACCACTCGAAGGCGGCTTCGGATGGCTGCGGCACCGGCTGGTGCGTCACTGCTTCCACGTCGAGCCCCTCGGCGATGCGACCGCTTTTGTGCGCCCTTTGGCACGGCGGCCGCAGGAATCCGGTCATGATACGACGCTCCGCGCATCTCCTATACTCCCTCCAGTATGTTGACATACTCTGTCCAGTATGCGTATTGCCACTTAGGAGCGCGCGAATGCCCTACTCGGTTGAAGACAAGAAGAAGGCCACGACACGTCTCAGACGCATCAAGGGACAGGTCGAAGCATTGGAAAGAGCAGTGCAGGCAGGCACGGAATGCCGCCTTCTCCTCCAGCAGATTGCCGCCATGCGTGGCGCGGCGGGTGGGTTGATGGCCGAAGTGCTGGAGATCCACCTGCGTGAAACGATGGGCCACCCAGCGCCCCCGAAGATACCATCGGTCGGAGACGATCAGATGGACGACATCATGAAAATCCTGCGTGCCTATTTGAAATAGGCACGCTCCCATGAAGGAGAGGCCTTGTGAAAAGCAGAGCAGCCGTTGCCTGGGAGGCAAACAAGCCCCTGACCATCGAAACGATCGAGATCAGTGGGCCGAAGGCAGGCGAGGTTCTCGTCGAAATCATGGCGACAGGCGTCTGCCATACCGACGCCTACACGCTGTCAGGCCTCGACTCCGAAGGCAAGTTCCCAGCGATCCTCGGCCATGAAGGCGCGGGAATCGTGCGTGAAGTCGGCGCGGGCATCACCTCGCTCAAGGTCGGTGATCACGTCATCCCGCTCTACACTCCGGAATGTCGCGCGTGCAAAACCTGCCTTTCCCAGCGGTCCAACCTCTGCACGGCGATCCGCTCGACGCAGGGACAAGGTCTGATGCCGGACAGCACGACCCGTTTCTCCTGTGATGGTGGCGATATCTTCCATTACATGGGGTGCTCGACGTTTTCGAACTTCACGGTTCTGCCGGAAATCGCATTGGCGAAGATCCGTGAAGACGCGCCGTTCGACAAGATCTGTTATATCGGCTGCGGTGTCACGACGGGGATCGGCGCCGTCATCTATACGGCCAAGGTGCGTCCGGGTTCGAAGGTCGTGGTGTTTGGTCTCGGCGGTATCGGCCTCAACGTCATCCAGGGCGCCCGTATGGTCGGCGCCGATCAGATCATCGGCGTTGATCTCAACCCGAACAAGGCGCCGATGGCCCGGAAGTTCGGTATGACCGACTTCATAAATCCGGCGGAGATCGGCAGCGACAAAGTCGTGCAAGCCATCCAGGAGCTGACCGACGGCGGCGCCGACTACACGTTTGACGCTACCGGCAACGTCAACGTTATGCGTCAGGCGCTGGAAGCGGCGCATCGCGGTTGGGGTGAATCGATCATCATCGGCGTGGCCGAGGCAGGCAAGGAGATTTCCACGCGCCCGTTCCAGCTGGTCACGGGTCGTGTCTGGAAGGGCTCGGCCTTCGGTGGCGCCCGTGGGCGTACTGACGTACCAAAGATCGTCGACTGGTACATGGACGGCAAGATCAACATCGATGATCTGATCACCCATAAAATGCCGCTTGAAGAGATCAACACCGCTTTCGATCTCATGCATGAAGGCAAGTCGATCCGTTCGGTCATCGAATACTGACCACTCGTCGCGTGCATTTGCATGCGGGCATCCGCGGTTCCCCAGGCAATCGCGGATGCTCAAGCGCTCTCCCAGTCCATCGACGTTCGTCCATTCGACAGGTCAGCAATGAAACAAATCTCGGTCAGCAAGTCCTTTGGCGGCTCCCAATATGTGTTCTCGCATGCCTCCGAGGCCTGCCGGTGCGACATGACATTCGCGGTCTTCATGCCGCCGCAGGCTCAAGTCGCGAAAGTGCCGATGTTATGGTACCTGTCGGGTCTCACCTGCACCCATCAGAACGTCATGGACAAAGGCGAATATCGCCGGGCCGCCGCCGACCTCGGCGTCGCAATCATCTGCCCCGACACCAGTCCTCGCGGCGATGACATTCCCGACGAACCCGCCAATTGGCAGTTTGGCAAAGGAGCTGGCTTCTATCTCGACGCCACCGTGGAGCCTTTCGCCCAAAACTACAGAATGCAGACTTACATCATGGAGGAGCTGCCACAGCTTCTGGATGGCGCCGGTCTCGCTATCGATAACAAGCGGCAGGGCATTTTCGGACATTCGATGGGCGGGCATGGAGCCATCACGCTTGCCCTGAAGACTCCGGAACGCTTCACTTCCGTCTCGGCATTCGCCCCGATTTGCCAGCCATCGACCGCGGACTGGTCACGGCCGGCTTTTCAAAAGTACCTCGGCGACAATCCCGTCGCATGGCGAGCCCACGACATGACCTTGCTGATCGAGGACGGATATCGGGTGAAGGAGCTGCTGGTCGATCAGGGAACGGCCGACCCGTTCCTGGAAACCGGACTAAGGCCCGAACTCCTCAAAAATGCCTGTCAGAAGGCAGGTATAGACCTGACGCTCAATATGCGTGATGGCTACGACCATTCGTATCTGTTCATCTCGACGTTCATGGCTGACCATATTCGTTGGCACGCCGAGCGGCTTCAATGACGGGCAGTCCCCGGTGCGTCGCCTTCAGAACTTCGTTCTGAACAAATACGGTTTTGCAGCTCGATTGGCAGGCTATGGGAGCCGTGAGACGCAGGCCGAATGATTGCGTCGGCCGCCTCGCCGTCGGTCGCGCCTACGCCGGCAAAGGCCTCGGCACCGATCTTCTCGCCGACGCACTCCGTCGCATAGCCCTCGCCTCCCAAACCAACGGCATCGCCGCCGTACTGGTCCACGCCAAGGACGACGCCGCGAGGCGTTTCTATCTCCACGCCGCCGAGTTCATCGAGTATCCGGATGGGGAAAGGACGTTGTTCCTGCCGATCGAGACAGTGTTGGCGGGGATGGGATAGGGCGGCAGTGTACAGCTAAAGTACTGCTGAACCATTGCCCTGCAATGCCGCAGGCGCTTGCGCAGGGGCCAATCGACTAGCCTTGCATGCGAGTTACAGCCGATGTCGCACGGTATAAGGCAGCCAGTGTTCAAACAGGCAAGTGGCAAAGTCGGCAAACTTTTAGTCCCGGGAGCCGACGACGTCGCCCACACTCAAAAGCACTCCCAGACCAACGCCGGTAGTCGCCGATTTAACTTGCAGTTGCGCTACCCCGCTCTAGAGTAGAACTAAAGCGGTGCACCAGGAGCAGCCTCATGAAAATTAAGAGAGTGAAAGCCGTAGGGCTGATTAGGCGAGAAAACACGGTAGAGGGCGTTTTTTCTCCCGACCTAAATATCCTTACAGGTCGAAACGGCGCAGGAAAAACCACACTATTAAAATTAATCTGGTATATAATAAGCGGAAATATATTTGAAGCATTGAAAGAAGTAAATTTTAGATCAATAAATATTGAAACAGACGATTATAATTGCACCGTCATAAGAACGAGTAAATTCACGTGCAAAGTTGAACTTGATACTCCAAGCGATGGACTATGCACGTATGAGGACTCTGAAGAAGAAGACGGCGTTACTAACTATTCGGCGGAAGATCTAGCTAACCCCGTATTATCGTCGCACGGCAGCTCACTATTTTTTCCTACGTTTAGACGACTAGAGGGAGGATTCAGCTTAACTAGATCGCGCCCTATGGCAAGAAGATCCGGCCCAACAAAGACAGATATTGAAGAGGCTCTGACATCGTTGTCCCGACGCCTATCCAACGATCCACACAATTTCATTTCATCCATCTCTACTGTCGACATAGTGAACGTAATTCTGCAGAAGTTCGGAGAACTGTCTTCCTTATCCAATGATTATCAGCAAAAAACCGGCGAAGACATTATTAGTCAAATTAGAGCCTACAAGGCCGACACTGCATCGGATAACACGGAAGAAATACGGAACGCAAATTCACTAATAGACGATA
The DNA here is from genome assembly GCA_018262505.1 of Pseudomonadota bacterium. Taxonomy (GTDB): domain Bacteria; phylum Pseudomonadota; class Alphaproteobacteria; order Rhizobiales; family Pleomorphomonadaceae; genus Pleomorphomonas. Next base: position 14,955 of record JAGSYV010000030.1, on the reverse strand, counting down.
TAAAATCCAAGATTGAAGTCATGGAGCAAAATAGAAAGAAAATTATGCTTCCGATCGAGGCAATAAGACACCAAGTACAGAATTTATTCAAACACTCCGGTATAACTTTAGATTCAAAATTTACGTTCGGAGACGCCGCTAACGCTATAAACTCCGACGCGTTATCCGCCGGAGAAAAGCAAATGTTGAGTTTTATTAGCTATAACGCTTTTTACGAGAACAGCATAATTATTATAGATGAGCCAGAGCTGAGTCTCCATGTGGACTGGCAAAGGCAGCTATTTCCAATACTATTAAATCAGCAGTCAACAAATCAGTTTATTATTGCTACACACTCGCCGTTCATTTACGGGAAATATCCAGAAAAGGAAATATCAGTTGACCCTGATAAGGGAGACAACGAAGAATGACCTCAAGAAAGGAGCCAGAACTTTCGGTAGAAGAACATATTTCCTACTTAAAAAAATCGTCTCTACCTACAGTTATAGTTGAAGGAAAGGATGATATTGTCGTCTATCGCGTTATAGAGAAAATATACGGCCCCACTAATATCTCTGTACTACCTGTCGGAGGTAGGGAGGCGGTTATTGGAATATTTAAGCGGCGGTCTGAAATAGATAACGACCTATTTTTTATCGCCGACAAGGATATGTGGTGCCTAACCGGAGTACCTGGTGATTTTTCTGATGTCCAAATATGCTTAACGCATGGATACTCGCTTGAGAATGATGTCATAATTGATGGCAATATTCTTAGCTATATGAATGAGAATGAGAAAGAACAGTTTGAAAAAGAGCTATCTGTATTTTTGGAATGGTATATAATAACATTGGATCGCCATTTACGATCCAAAGATAAAAAAATACAGACACATCCAGAAGTAATATTGAGTAATATTGAAAACATAGAGGATCTAATCAGGCTAGAGCCAGATGAAATTTATCCTGTCGAGCTGAAATCTAAAATCCTGGCAGACCCGATGAACTTAGTAAGAGGAAAGTCTCTGTTTGCGGTTCTTATTAGGCAACTCTCTTATAAAGGCCGGTATGCTCGGCATAATTGCCTTTCATTGATGGAAGTAGTCGCGAATAGCAGGGGAGATCGGCTCAATAGAATATTCGGATCGGTAAGAGATTACTTTCATCTAGGACAAGAAAATACGGTTGTCTAGCGCGAAATATGCTGCGCGGTCATGGAACAGATCGGCATCGCCGAAGATGTGCCAGATCGCCGCCCACCAGCCGCTGGGCTTCAAGAGCCACGCCACATTTTCAAGCGCCGGTGTCTCGTCGCGCCAGTAGAAGGCGGTGACCGAGATGCCGAGGTCGGAGGCGCCATCCTCAAGATCTGCCTCTTCGAATGAGGTGCGCAGCGCTTTGAGCGCTGCATCGAGGATGCTTTCCTCAAGGTAGTCGGCGAGCTGTGCATCCGGCTCGATGGCGATGAGCAGGTCGGCGCCGAGATCGAGGAGCCGCCGCGTCGCCGATCTTGAACACCCTGTCGCCGGGGGCGGAGGCCGCAACGGTAGACAGACCCAATCGGGATACTCCGGCCGGGTTGCGTGCTAGGCGGCCGGGTTCAGCCCGAAGGCTTGCCGGCCGAAGCTCATATCGATGGCGACTAGAATGCCCTCCCTCGCGCCGAACGCAGGTCCCGTTCGTGCCAAAATCTATACCACCCAGTTCGTACGATCCTCTCGACACCTCCCCCGTCATGAATTATCTATAATTCATGACCACGGCCAAATCAGACACCATTTCCACGCGGATCGGCAAGACGCTGGCCGAGCGCATCATTTCCGGCGCCATCGAGGCGGGCAGCCGCCTCAGGCAGGATCATGTGGCCGAGGAGTTCGGCGCCAGCCATGTGCCGGTGCGCGAGGCGTTTCGCCTGCTGGAGTCGCAGGGGCTGGTGGTGAGCGAGCCGCGCCGGGGCGTGCGGGTGGCCGGATTCACGCGGGAGGAAGTCCGCGAGGTGGCGGAGATGCGGGCGTCGCTGGAGGCGCTGGCGCTGCGTAACGCCTTCCCGCATATGACAAAAACCATTCTGGATCAGGCCGAGGAGGCCAACCGGGCCGGTGACCGGGCGCGCGATGTCTACGCCTGGGAAGAGGCCAACCGCAACTTCCACCGCATCATCCTGACGCCCTGCGGCATGCCACGCCTGCTCAAGGCGATCGACGACCTGCAGACGGCCAGCGCCCGCTTTCTGTTCTCCGGCTGGCGAGCCGAATGGGAAGCCCCCACCGACCGCGACCATCGCGCCATACTTGACGCGCTCCGGACCGGGCAAGCCGACTTGGCTGCCTCCGTGCTCGCCCGGCATGTGCAGACGGTGGGTCGCAAAGGTCCGAAATAGTCTTTCAGTCCAAAGCCTTACTCACATCCGAAAGTACTCGGGGCAAATTCCCGGGCACGCAGGTGCAATATTTCCGATCTCGCATGTGCGAGATTAAGTGATTTCAAGTACTTGGTGGGCATTGCCACCGTCTTCCAAGCGGAGTTTTTCAAGCTTGCCCGGGAATTTGCCCCGGGTACCATCCGAAACAACGTCGCGCGCTTGGCCCTTGCCAAGCGCGTCTTTCTGTGGACTCCTTTAGCGATAGATTCTTGAAATTATCTATAATTTTGAAACAGGAGACACAGGATGAGCAACATGCCCGCAAGTCCCCTCGCAAGCCGCCTGTCGCGGACGGCCCGGACGGCTCTCATCATCGTCGGCGGCACGGCGCTGATGACGCTGGCGGCCAAGATCCAGATCCCCTTCTGGCCCGTACCGATGACGCTGCACACCGTGGCGGTGATGCTGTTCGCCGTCACCCTCGGCCCGCGCCTTTCGCTATCGATCTTCCTCGCCTATCTCGCGGCCGGCGCCGCCGGTCTGCCGGTGTTCTCCGGCTCGCCCGAGCGCGGCATCGGCCTTGCCTACATGGCCGGTCCCACCGGCGGCTATCTCGCCGGCTACCTTGTCGCCACCTGGATGGTGGGCACGCTGGCCGCCGGCCGCGGCATCGTGGGACGCCTGCTCGCCATGCTGGCCGGCCTCGTCCCGGTCTATGCCCTCGGCCTTGCCTGGCTCGCGGTCTATGTGCCGGCCGACAAGCTGATCGCCCTGGGCATTGCCCCCTTCATCCTCGGCGATATCGTCAAGGTGGCGCTGGTGGCGGCCGGATGCACCGCCGTGCCAGCCACCCTTGCCCGCCTCAAGGGGCCTGCCGCGTGAGCGCCGCCGACGGAACCATCCGCCACGACTGGACGGTGGAGGAGATCGCCGCCCTGCACGAGCTGCCGCTGCTCGAGTTGATCGGCCGCGCCAATGCCGTTCACCGAGCCCATCACGATCCCAACAAGGTGCAGAGGGCCAGCCTCCTCTCCATCAAGACCGGCGGCTGCCCGGAGAACTGCGCCTATTGCCCGCAGTCGGCCCACCACCGCGAAGTGGCGCTGACCCGCGACCGGCTGATGGACCCGGCCAAGGTGATCGCGCTGGCCGAAACCGCCCGCGAGGCCGGCGCCGAGCGCTTCTGCATGGGCGCCGCCTGGCGCGAGGTGCGCGACGGCGCCGAGTTCGACGCCGTCATCGACATGGTCCGGGGCGTCCGCGCCCTGGGCATGGAGGCCTGCGTCACCCTCGGCATGCTGAAGCCGCACCAGGCCGAGCGACTCGCGGCGGCCGGCCTCACCGCCTACAACCACAACCTCGACACCAGCCCGGAGTTCTACGGCCGGATCATCACCACCCGCACCTATCAGGACCGGCTCGACACGCTGGCCCTGGTGCGCTCCTACGGCGTCGATCTGTGCTGCGGCGGCATCATCGGCATGGGCGAGACGGTGCGCGACCGCGCCTCGATGCTGCACGTGCTGGCCGGCATGGACCCGCACCCGGAAAGCGTGCCGATCAACGCGCTGGTGCCGGTGGCAGGCACGCCGCTCGCCGACCGTCCCAAGGTCGATCCGCTCGATCTGGTGCGCATGGTGGCCACCGCCCGCCTGGTGCTACCGGGCTCCACGGTGCGCCTGTCGGCCGGCCGCTCGGCGTTGGGCCGCGAGGCGCAGATCCTCTGCCTGGTGGCCGGCGCCAACTCGCTGTTCTACGGCGACAAGCTCTTGACCACGCCCAACGCCGAGGCCGACGAGGACGCCGACCTGTTCGCCGCCATCGGCGATCGCGCCTGCCCGCTGAAGGACTCCGGCGCCGTCGGACGGATGGCCGGGGCGCGCGCCGAGGGCTGCCGCTGCCCGCACTGAGAAGGGAAGAGAGGCGGGCCGAGCATTTTTTGACGGCCCGCGTCTTGAGGTTTTGTGCGCCCGGCGTATATTAGTCAGGGTTAGCTAAGGAGACGACCATGTCGACGATCAATATGCTGGACGCCAAGACACGCCTGTCCAAGCTGGTTGGCGACGTGGAAAGCGGCGCGGTCGACGAGGTGATCATTGCCCGCAACGGCAAGCCTGCAGCGAAGTTGGTCCCAATCGGCAAGACTGCAAACGCGGGCAAGCGGCTGGGCCTCTTGAAGGGGCGTTTCCCGACCATGTCGCTCGATGACTTCAATGCGGACGACGAGGCGGTTGGCGCGTTGTTCGCCGGCAAGGCGGCTGACTGATGCGTCTCTTGCTCGACACACACGTGGCGATCTGGGCGCTGGTTTCGCCCGAACTCATCCCGGATCGCCTCGCCAGCTTGATCGCCGACGCGGACAACGAGGTCTTCGTATCGGCAGCGAGCATTTGGGAAATCGGCATCAAGTTCGTCCTGGGCAAGGCAAGCGCACCGCCCTTTTCGGCCAAGCAAGCCGTCTCCTATTTCGCCGAGGCTGGCTTCATCTCTCTACCGGTGACAGCGGTTCACGCTGCCGCCGTGGAGGATTTGCCGCCACTCCACGCCGACCCCTTCGACAGAATGCTGATTGCCCAGGCCATCAGCGAGCCCTTGCGACTGATCAGCCACGACGCCAGGGTCGCCGCCTACGGAAGCATGGTACTCGGCTGGTAGGCCAGCGCCGTTCAACCCCCAGCTCTTGCCTTCGGGGAAACCGCCAAGCCTAGAAACACCAGCATTGCCTGGTTCAGGCGAACGATATCCTCGTCATCAAGCCGCCCGATCCGATCGCCGAGCTTGGACTTAGGAACGGTGGTGATCTTGTCGACCATCAGGCGAGAGGCAAGGCGCAAGCCGTTAAGCTCACTCGCTTCGACCGGAAGCCGAAACAGTGGCGCCTCGGTGGCGTTCGAAGTGAACGCGCAAACCGTGATCGAGTCCGTCCCGTCGAAGCTGTCATCCTGGACGATCACCACGGGACGTGGCTTGCCGGCGTAATCCTTGCCACCCGAAACCGTCCAGATATCGCCCCGCCTCATTCATCGCCCCAGTCGGTCACGGCATCGATAAACGCCTGATCCTCCGCCGCCTCGGCGCTCGCGGCGACAGCGAGCGACTGACGGTGCGCCTCAGCCTTGAACGACGGCGCGCGCACATCCGGCACCCAGATCTGGATCGGACGCAGCCCTTGGGCACGCAGACGGGCGCGGTGCTCGCCAACCTTCACGCGCGATGACTTCGGCTTCGATACGGACGACATGTTTCGTGCCTCTACACCAGGTTACATGTAACCTATCACATACAGGCGATTTGCCAAGCCTTCGCTCCAGCCAAGCTCAGCGCTCCCCACCTAATTCCCTTTCGAACGCCTCCGCCGCCATCTCGATCAGCTGCGCGTGGATCTCCTGCCGCGACCGGTCGCCGCCGTCCTTGCAGATCGGCTCGTCGATCTTCTCCTCTTCGGCGATCGCCGCCGCGCCGGGCTTGCAGACGCCGAACAGACTGAAATGGCTGGCATCGGCGATCGTCTCGTAACGACCGTGCGGGATGGCCCTGGCGACGCCGTCGGCCCGTGCCGTCTCCGGGATGGTACCGGACGTACCGAGGTTGACGATCTCCACCGGCAGGGTGACGCCGGCAAAGCTGTCGCTGTCGAACACGTCCACCGGCGCCGGATCGATCGCCATGGCAAAGCGCACGCGCCGGTCGGTGAAGTCGCCACCGGCCGCTCGCATGTCCATCCTGTGCAGGTCGAGGCCGCTCATCTTCACCCACTCGCAGAGCGAGGGGTTGCGTGCGGGGGCGTCGCAATAGCCGGCAAGACGCTCGGCACTGATGCGACCACCAGCCAGCGCCAGCGCCGTGCCGCCGCCCATGGAGAGGCCGAGCACGCCCACCTTGTCCGCCTCGACATGCTCCTTGAAGCCGCGTGCGCCGGTCATGGCATCGAGCGTGGCGCTGATGTCGCCCGGCCTCAGCCACAGCTGCATGGTTTGTTCGGCCGAGCGCTTGGCGCCGCCATTACCGGGGTGGGTGGGGGCCGCCACGATGAAGCCCTTGGCAGCGAGCCCCGCCGCCATCCAGCTCATCGCCTCCGGCGTGCCGCCGAGGCCGGCGCCATGCGACAGGAGCACCAGCGGAAACCATCCCTCGGTGAGCGGCGCCTCGCTTTGAGCGGACGTGCCTGCAAAGAACGGGCTGTCGCCCAAGGTCACCTGTGTGCCGCCCATCTGCGCCGGATACCAGACGGTGACGTCGAGATCGCCGCCCCGTACCGCCGCAAAGGCGGTCATGTGCCGAACGCCCACCGCCGGTGAACTCTCGGCATGCGCGAGCGATGAAAAGGCGGCAAGCAGCGCCAGGATCTTCAGGGATATGGCCATCGACAAGGTCTCCATTCGAGACCTGAATGATGGATGCCACACACCAGGCGTGCGCCCCGAAACGCGTTTCAGGACGTCCAACATCGTGATCCAGGACCCGTTCAGGCGCTGGCAGTTGCCCCGCCGGCCCGCCGGTAGGCGCTGGGCGTCATGCCGGTCACGCGCAGGAACTCGCGATTGAAGTTGGATTTGGTACCGAAGCCGGCCTCCAGCATCACCACCGTCACCGGCTCGTCGGTCTCCTTGAGCCGCCGCTGCGCGTCGCGCACCCTGTATTCGTTGACGATCTGCGACACGTTGCGGCCATGGACGCGGTTGAGCGCTGCGGAGATCTGCCGGGCAGGAATGCCGGCGCGGCGGGCGAGCCGCTCCAGCGTCAGATCGGGGTCGCGATAGAGCTGCCTCTCCGCCATCAGCGCCTCGATGCGCCCGACCACGGCGGCATCCGCCTCGGAGGTATCCTCCTCGCCCGTGGGCGCCGCCTCCCCAGCCGGCCGCGTCTCTGCTCCCGCCTCGGTCTCAGTTTCCGGGCGGCTGTCGCCGGCCGCGGTGGCGGCATAGCCGGCAACGCCCAGCCACACCAGCTTGGCGGCCATCAACAGCGTGCGCGCCCGGTCGCCATTGCCGAGGAACAGATCGATCGAGATCACCGCGTCGACCGCGGCGGTGATGATCAACAGAGCCGCCACGGCGAGCAGCGCGTGATAGGCCGTCCGTTCATCGCTGAAACGCACGGCGGAAAGCGCACTCGGCCCATGCCGCGCCACGACGAGCAGCGCGATGCCGTAGCCCATGCAGATCACGAACAGCGCCACATCGATCGGCAGCCGCCAGAAGGCGACGAACAGAGCGATCGCCACCGCCGGCAGCAGGTGTGGCCAGAGCGGCCGAGGGCGATCGTGGTGGCGCAGCCGGTCGAAGGCAGCGAAGGACAGCGCCGGCAACACAGCTGCGAGCACTGGCTGGATCAGCCGCGCCGGCTGCCAGCCGACATCCCAGCTCAGCCCGGCCACCGTCGCCTGCACGGCAAACACACCCACCAGCAGCGGAAACAGCCCGAATTCGGCCGCACCGTGCCGGATCATCCGCACGAGGATAAGGCAAAGGATGAGCGAGACGACGAAGGACAGCGGGATCGAAATCATGGCTCGGGCTCAGGCTCTCACGCATTCGCTTGCCCGAAAAGTCTTGCAACTCTTCGGACAAATGCGTCCTAGCACATGTCGTCTCGTCGCGCCTCGCTCCAGCTTTCTCCTCCGTCAGATCACCTGGCCGCCCGACACCTCAATCCGCTGCGCCGTCACCCAGCGATTGTCCTCGCCCAAGAGACTGGCGATCATCGGGCCGATGTCGTCGGGCAGGCCGACGCGTCCCAAAGCGATCATGTTGGCGAAGGCGGCGTTATACTCCGGCGTGTCGCGCACCGCGCCGCCCAGGAAATCGGTGGCGATCGCCCCGGGCGCCACGCAGTTGGCGGTGATGCCGCGCGCCCCGAGCTCTCTTGCGAGATAGACCGTCAGCACCTCGATCGCCCCCTTGGCCGCCGAATAGGCCGAGAAGCCGGGGTAGGAGACGCGCGTCAGCCCTGAGGAATAGGTGATGATGCGGCCACCATCGGCGATCATCGGCAACAGCGCCTGCGTCAGGAAGAACACCCCCTTCACATGCACGGTGAACAGGCTATCGAACTGCGCCTCGGTGGTCTCGGCAAAAGGCGCCATCTCGCCGTGGCCGGCGTTGTGAACAAGATGATCGAAGCTGTCCCGGCCCCAGACGTCGGCAAGCGTCGTCCGAAGCATCTCGGCAAAGCCGGCGAAACTCTTGATGTCGCTGACATCGAGCTTCAGCGCCACCGCCTTGCGGCCAAGCGCGGCGATCTCGAACACCACAGCGTCGGCCTCGGCCTTGTTACCGCGATAGGTAACGATCACGTCGCCGCCGCGCCGGGCGATGCTGGTTGCGACATTTCGGCCGAGGCCTCGATTGGCGCCGGTAATGAGAGCGATGGTCATGTGCCGTCTCCTTGGCGGTTGAGGACAGATGTCCCGTTGACGAGATGATCATCATCCACCGCGCTCACAAGCGGTTGCCTGAAGCTGCCGCCTTTTTGCCCGATCCTTCACAGTTGAACCCTCCACCCGACCATTGGGGGGCCGATATTTGCCTGGATCTCGCGCCTCTTTGCCTATTCCTCCGCGCCTTCTTGCGCGCACGAGGTAGTCGCGCCTATCATTCCGTCCATGACCGAAACGCTGCTCTCCGCCGTACGCCGTCACGCCGCCGTCCATGCCGACGCGGCTGGGGTCGCGCCGACACCGATCCCGGGCCTCGCCGCCATCCGCGCCACCGTGCCCAGTGCACTGCAATACGCCATCAACCGGCCGCTGGTGGCGCTGGTGCTGCAGGGTGGCAAACGGGTGACCATCGGCGCGGAAACCCTGGATTTCGGCGCCGGCGCATCTCTGCTGATCTCTGCCGACGTGCCCACCGTCAGCCAGATCACCGAGGCCAGCCCCGCCGCGCCCTATTTCTCGCTGGTGCTGGAACTCGACCTCCACCTCATCGAGGAACTCGGCATGGAGATGGCCGCCGCCCCCTCACCACAGGGCCCGTCCGTCCGCGTCGAGCCGACCGACGCCGAAGTGGCCGACGCGGCGCTTCGCCTGATGCGCCTCCTCGACCGGCCCGCCGCCCTGCCCGTGCTCGGAAACCAGCTGCTGCGCGAGCTGCATTACTGGCTCCTGGCCGGCCGGCACGGCAGCGCCATCCGCAGCCTTGGCGTCAAGGATAGCCACGCCCAGCGCATCTCCCGCGCCATCGCCGTGCTGCGCGCCGAGTTTGCCGCGCCCATCCGCGTGGAGCGCCTTGCCGATATCGCCGGCCTCAGCCCCTCGGCCTTCCACCAGCATTTCAAGGCGATCACCTCGCTGTCGCCGCTGCAATTTCAGAAGCAGCTGCGCCTCATCGAAGCCCGGCGGCTGATGCTGTCGGAAGGCCGCAGCGCCAGCCTCGCCGCCTATGAGGTGGGTTATGAAAGCGTCCACCAGTTCAACCGCGAATATGCAAGGCTGTTCGGTTTGCCGCCCGGCCGCGACATCAAGGCCTCGCGCGAGCGAGCGGCGGCGGCGTAAATTCAGCCTTTCCCGTCCTAGATCGCGTTCGAGGTCGCGCGATGCTGGGTGACGGGGCAAATCCATCGGGCAAACTCGATGGGAGCCAGCCATGATCGCCAGACTGACCGCCTCGCTTCTTCTGATATCCGCCCTGCCCGCCTTCGCCGCCGCCGACGATGCGCAGCGCCTCGACCTCTCGACCGTCACCGCCATTTCCATTACGGGCGACGCCAGCTCCATCGCCCTCACCACCGGCGATGGACCCTATGAGGCGACGCTGAGCGGCCGCCGCTCCGGCTGGTTCTCCAGGTGGTATTCGCTTCTCCTCGGCAGCGATTGCCGCTCGGCCGGGCGAATGAGCGTCGAGGGCGGCACGCTCACCGTCGATGTCGGCACGCCCTGGCCGGACCCGTCGGAATGCGTCGTCGAACTGAGGGCCAACCTGCCCAAGGCGAGCGCCGTCAGCATCGAGCAGGCGGCGGCGCAAGTGAGCCTCAAGGGCGAATTCTCCTCGGTGCTGCTCGACAGCAAGGCGGCCGACGTCACCTTCCGCGGCCACGCCGGCTCGCTCGTCATGAAGGGCGACGCCCTGCGCTCCAACCTCACCTTCGACCGGGTCGACAACACCGAGACCATCGCCCTTAACGCCCGCGCGCTCGACACGCACCTCGGCTTCGTCTCCGGCACCAAGGTGAGCTACAAGGTGGAGGCCGCCGCCGCCCTGGTCGACAGCGCCCTCCCCAACACCCTCGGCGCCAAACCGGCCATCGACATCAAGGCCAGCTTCTTGCGGGCCAAGATCGAATAGGAACGGCGGAGCCTCCCCCGATCACCGGCGGCGACAGCCTTATCGCTTCACTTCGCACGCCACCTGCACGCTGAAATTCCGGGCGATGTCCACCACGTCCGGCGTCTTCAGGTCGTCGCCCGGCGCTTCGACGTCATACTGCACCTGGTTGGCGTCGAGGAAGAACTGGGCGATGCCGGCCTTGATGGCGAAGTTGACGTTCTGGATCCCCCCTGCAACGACGACGCCCACCACGTGCCCCGACTGATCGATCACCGCGCCGCCGCTGTCGCCACTCTGCACCGGCGCAGAGATCCGCAACCGGGTCACGTCGTCGCCCGCGCCGGCCAGCGCCGACACCCGCCCCATGGTGATGTTATCGAATCCGGTGGGCGGGTAGCCGAACACCACGATGGAGTCGCCGAGGCGGATCTGCGGCGCGCCGCGGAACTTGCCGAAAGCCGGGCTCTTCCGGGCCACCTTGAGGATGGCAAGATCGTTGGTTCTGTCGCTCGCCACAATGGCGGCCGGCTGAACGTCGGTGCCGCCATGGCGCACCATGGCATTCTCACATTTATCGGCCATCTGGGCGTTGGTCAGAAGATAGCCATCGGCGTTGACAAAGAAGCCGGTGCCCGTGAAAGCCTTCGACGCCCTGAGGCGGCTCTTTTCGACCGGCCATCGCCTTTCCCCCTCCTCACCGCCCGCCACGGTCTCCTTGCCGCGATGGCGGTCTCCGTTCCGCGCCGCGCCGCCGGGCTCGAACTCCCTGGCGATCGCCGCCAGCGAGATGCGTTCATCCTCGATCTCCCGGATGCAGTCGCCCATGCCGGTCAGAGCGTCGCGAATGCCGGCCAAGGGGTAGCGGTTATAACCGCGCCCGCCGATCATGAAGCTGACCTTGAGCTGGGCCGGCGCCTTCTCCACGATGGCGGCCGGAATATCCTCAATACCGACACCGCGCGTGGCATTGAGCGTGAAACCCACGCCCTTGCCTTTCCACACGCTCTTGCCGTCGTATTTGACGATCACCTCATAGTCCCGGTCTGGCTCGTATCCCCAGTTGCGGCTGAAGAACGCCATGTAATATCTGGGCTCGCCCCGGCTCCGGTCCACTCCCATCTCGACATTCGCCTTGTCCGAATAATTTGCAACGACGAAACAGGATTTCCGAAAAAGGTTGATGCCGACAAGCCAGTGGTCGGGCATCCGATATACCTTGGCGGTCGAGTAATACTGGCCATCGAGCGCCAAAGCCGGACCGCATAGCACGGTCAGGATCACGGCGAACCAGGCATGACGACTTGGGAAAAACATGGACGGATACCCGGCGTCTACCCGCCGAGATTGCGGGCGTGGCATTTCAATATAAGGCAAGACAGCTACTTCTTGATCTCGCACATCACCTGCGCGGTGAAATTTCGGGCGATGGCCGCCACATCGGGGGTCTTCATGTCGTCGCCCGGCGGCTCGATGTCATAGCTCACCTGATTGGCGTCGAGGAAGAACTGCGCCAAGCCGGCCTTGATGGCGAAATTGACATTCTGAATCACTTCGATGTCGGGATGTTCGGCGGTGCCCCGCGCCTGAATGTTCGATTTGGCAACAACGATGCCGACCACATGACCGGATTGGTCTACCACGGCACCGCCGCTGTTGCCGCTCTGCACCGGCGCCGAGATCTGCATCTGGGTCACGTCGTCGCCCGAGCCGGCCAGCGACGACACGAGGCCCGTGCCGAGGTTGCCGCTGCTCGACAGGTAGCCCGTCAGCGGGTAACCGAACACGACGATGGTGTCGCCAAGACGGATCTGCGGCGTTCCTCGGAACTTGCCGAAGGCAGCGGTCTTGCCGTCGATTTTCAGCAGGGCGAGGTCGTTGGTCTTCTCGCGCGCGATGATGGCAGCCGGTGTGATGTCCGCGCTGCCGCGCCGCACGAAGGCATCCTGGCAGCCGTCGACCACGTGGGCATTGGTCAACAGGTAGCCGTCGCCGTTGACGAAGAAACCGGTGCCGGTGGAGTACATCGGCCCCTTGCCACTCTCCGCCCCCTTCTTCTCGCTCTCCCCGCCATCGACGGCCCCCTCGTCTCGCCTGCCCCCGTCGTCCCCCTTCGTCGACGGTGTGGTGTTGCCGGCTTCATAGTCCTGGGCGATGGCGTCAAGGGAGAGGCTTCCGTCCTCGATTTCCTTGATGCAGGCGAACATCTGGGCAAGAGCTTTTCGACTGCCGGCCAGATCGTAATTGCCGTGGTTTTTGCTACCGATCTTGAGAGTCAGCGTGTTCATGCCGGCAAATTCGGAGACGACGGCCTCCTTGATGCCTTCTATCGCCGCGCCATGAAGGGCATTTATCTTGACGCCAACACCGTCGCCGTTCCAGGTACTGCGCCGATCGTATCGAACGACAACTGCATATTCCTGGCTTTCCTTGTAGGTCCAGTTCGGATTGCCGAACATCATGTAATAGGTGAGCTGGCTGTCGCCGTGGTCACCGCCGACTTCGATGGTCGTGTCATCGTTGTACGTCGTGTTCATGAAACAGGATTTTCTGGCCAGATTGATGGAAATCGACCAGTTGCCACTGGTACCGTAAAACTTGTCTCGCGTGTAAAAATCGGTGTCGAACGCCAGGGCGGGGCCGGACAGCGTCACCAGAAACGCGGCGAGCCAGGCAGAGCGGCTCAAGACAGACATCGAGGACACACCCATATCGCACCGCCACGAAACCTGGATTCCAACGCCGACCGCGCCCGACCAGGGCGGCGCCGGCTGCCAACGGGCCACCCTTTTGAAAGAGGCATCCGATCATATAACGAGAGTTGCAAAAGACAGGTTTAAATAGCGGACCGATCCACAGTCCAGGCGTTGAGTTTCATACCCTCACCGGCGATCGGAAAGTCTCCTCGGATGGTTCCTCCCCGCATACGCTTGTCCGAAAAGTCTGCAACTTTTCGGGCGGATGCTAGATCACCTCGAACACCGTGTTCGTCTCGCCTGCGTCGTAGCGCTTGACGAAATCCACCCGTGTCCCGTTCCAGTGGTAGCAGTTGTGCGTCCCCTGCACCGGGATGGGGATCACGTCCGGCCAGAAGAGGCCGATGCACCAGCCGCCGGTTTTCCGCACGCTCGGATAGACCACGCCGTCGCTGCCGGCGGCGCGTAAGCGACGCCCCAAGCCTTGCGAGGCGCCGTAATCGTCGGGATCGAGCGCGCCCGGAACAGTGCCGACGTCGTCGAGATCGGCATCAACCGCCCCCACCAGCACGCGGAAATCCGACGTCCAGCCCGGCGCTTCCCTGGTCGCCGCCATGAAGCGCTGGTGGTGATAGATGGTCTCGGCGATCGCCACGTCCTCGCTGTCGCCGGCATAATAGAGGCCATAGCTGCCGTCGGTGAAGCGACCGGGCCGGAGCGGCGAGCAATGGACGAAGGGCGCCATCAGGTAGCTGGCATTGGGGCCACCGACCCGCCTCCCCTTGGGCACCTTGGAAAGATCGCCGATCAGGCCGCGCACCCGCGGATTGGTCTTCGCCTCGACGGCCGCCAGCGCCTCCCAGTCGTGCGGGTCAGCGATATCCTCGAACAGGTCGATCGGCGGGTGGATCGAGCGGATAATTCGGTAGGTTTTCGGCCACGTGACACGCCGCCGGACAACCCCAGCGACCTCCCCCGTCACCACGCGCCCCGCTCGGCGTCGAGATAGGCGCGCATGTCCGCGAGATCCGACAACTCGCCGCGCAGCATCAGCTCGAGCGCCGACTGGCCGTCGAAGGTGTCGTTGGGCTTTCGCACCCACTCGTAGCCGCGCGCCGGCTCCTTGAAGAGATAACGCAGCCCCTTGTGGATGCCCATCAGGTGCGCCATGCGCATGCGGAGATCGCGGTCGATCCGGCCGATGCTGCCCTCCTTCCAGCGCGCCCAGGTGCGCGTCGACAGCCCACCGAGCAGCGTCGTCGCCTCGGCATCGCTGAGCTTCCACGCCTTGAACAGATTGACCGTCGCCCGCGCCAACGCCGCCGCTTCCTCGTCGGTGATGGCGGCGCCTTCAGTGCGCTCGATCGGGGTGGCTTCGATGGGTTGCAGCATCATGGTCCGTCCTGTCATTTGTCGTTAATATAGGCGAATCACGCCAAATGGCAAGAACATAGGATGAGTTGGGATTCACGTTGGCGTTGTTGGGACGCGTGACGCGAGAGGATTAATACAGAGGATGCCGTGGGCTTCGCGTGCATTCCTCAACGGGGTCCCCACTTAGAGCCCGCCTAAAAAGATGTTGAGCGATATCAGTCGGTTGTGATTCTCGTTTGTTGTCGAGACAAATGGAGGATCCGATGACTTGGACCGATATC
>JAGSYV010000136.1 GCA_018262505.1 Pseudomonadota bacterium | reverse complement strand
TCCAAAGCTCCCGGACAGGCGCGATGTGCGTCATCGCTTGAGGCTGGAGACGGAAAGCATGAGAGGCTCGAAACTTCTGGGATTGTTCGCCGCCGTGGTCGCGGCACCGCTCGTCCTCGCCGCTCCTGCCACGGCAGTGACGCTGACCAATGTCTCCTATGATCCGACGCGCGAATTCTACGAGGCCTACAATGCAGCCTTCGCGGCCCACTGGAAGGCCGAGACGGGCGAAGACGTCACCATTCGCGCCTCTCATGGCGGCTCTGGCAAGCAGGCTCGCGCTGTCATCGACGGCTTGCCGGCCGACGTGGTGACGTTGGCGCTCGAAAGCGACATCAACGCAATTGTCGAGAAGACGGGCAAGATTCCGGCCGATTGGCGCGGCAAGCTGCCGCACAATTCAGCCCCCTATACGTCGACCATCGTCTTCCTGGTGCGCAAGGGTAACCCCAAGGGCATTCACGACTGGGGCGATCTCGTCAAGGACGGCATCGAGGTGATCACGCCCAATCCGAAGACCTCGGGGGGCGCCCGCTGGAATTACCTCGCGGCATGGGCCTGGGCGGCCAAGCAATACGGCGGTGACGAGACGAAGATTCGCGATTTCGTCGCCACCCTCTACAAGCACGTGCCGGTGCTGGACACCGGTGCTCGTGGCTCGACCGTCACCTTCGCCCAGCGCGAACTCGGCGACGTGCTGCTCGCTTGGGAGAACGAGGCTTTCCTGGCGCTCGATGAGTTCGGTGCCGACAAGTTCGATATCGTGGTGCCGCCGCAATCGATCCTCGCCGAGCCGCCGGTCGCCGTTGTCGAAGAAAACGCCAAGGCCAACGGCACCGAGAAACAGGCGCGCGCCTACCTCGAATACCTCTACTCGGCGGAAGGGCAGACGCTCGCCGCCAAGTTTCATTACCGGCCGGCCGAGCCGAAGCTGGTCGACCCGGCGCTCCTGAAGTCGATCCCCGAACTGAAGCTGGTCAGCATCGATGACCCGTTGTTCGGCGGCTGGGCCAAGGCGCAGCCCTACCATTTCGGCGACGGTGGCGTGTTCGATCAGATTTACAAGCCGGCACAGTGAACAAGGACCGCCGGCGGCTCGACCGCCGGCTTCAATGAGGGGAGGGGTCGCCATGTGGATCGCAACGGTGCCGCCTGGGTTTCTCTTTCCGCTGACCGAACAAGACCTTGCCTCCGGCGGACCGGGTGATCCCAGTCCGCCGGTTTCCCTCGAAAGCGAGGCCGATGACCTTGAACGTGCCCTTCGTCAAGCCGAGCGTCCTGCCGGGCTTTCGCCTGACCATCACCTTCACGATCCTTTACCTGACGGTGATCGTGCTCCTGCCACTTGGCGCCCTGCTCTTCCGGGCTTCTTCGCTGGGGGTGCATGAGCTTGTTACCTTGGCGCTCGACGGCCGCACGCTGTCGGCGCTGAGGCTGTCTTTTGTCACGAGCTTCGCGGCGGCGGCGTTCAACGTCCCCTTCGGTCTGCTGATCGCCTGGGTATTGGTGCGTTACGACTTTCCCGGCCGCCGCTTCTTCGACGCCATCATCGACCTGCCCTTCGCCCTGCCGACAGCGGTGGCCGGTATCGCCTTGACCGCGCTGTACGCACCGAAAGGCTGGATCGGTTCTGTCGCCACCGTCTTCGGCCTCAAGATCGCCTTCACGCCGGTTGGCGTTTTCCTGGCGCTGGTCTTCGTCGGCTTGCCGTTCATCGTCCGCACGGTGCAGCCCGTGCTCGCGGAGGTGGACCGCGAACTCGAGGAGGCCGCCGCGACGCTTGGTGCCGGCCGGCTCAGAACCATCGCCTCGGTGGTCCTGCCGGTGCTCAGCCCGGCCATTCTCACCGGCTTCGCGCTGGCCTTCGCCCGGGCGGTCGGTGAGTATGGTTCGGTGATCTTCATCGCCGGCAATATTCCCTACGTTTCGGAGATCGCCCCGCTGCTCATCGTCATCAAGCTCGAGGAGTTCGATTATGCGGGCGCCACGGCCGTCGCGGCCATCATGCTGGCGGTTAGCTTCGCCACGCTTCTCCTCATCAACCTGATCCAGGCCCGGGCGCGCGTGAGGTATGGTCATGTCTGACGGTTCCGCCGCGCTCGCCGTGTCGCTCGAAGAGGCGACCGCCGCCGAAACGATGGTCGCCAGCCCATCGCAGCGGCGCTTGCCGACCGAGGAGGCGCCATGGGTCAGGCGCCTGCTGATTGCGCTGGCTGTCGGCTTTCTCGGCCTGTTTCTGCTGCTGCCGCTCGTTACCGTTTTCATGGAAGCATTCCGGAAAGGGGCTGGCGCTTTCATTCAGGCCTTTGCCGATTCAGCCGCCATCGATGCCGTCATCCTGACGCTGGCGGTCGCCGCCATCGCCGTGCCGGCCAATCTCGTGTTCGGCGTTGCCGCTGCCTGGGCGATCGCCAAGTTCGATTTCCGAGGCAAAGCCTTCCTGGTGACGCTGATCGATCTGCCCTTTTCGGTGTCGCCGGTGGTTGCCGGTCTCGTCTATGTGCTGCTCTACGCCAGCCATGGCATTTTCGGTGGTCTGCTGCAGTCGGCCGGTATCCAGATCATCTTCGCCCTGCCGGGTATCGTCATGGCGACGGTCTTCGTCACCTTTCCCTTCATTGCCCGCGAGTTGATCCCGCTGATGGAGGAACTCGGCAACACCGACGAGGAAGCGGCGCTGACACTGGGCGCCTCCGGTTTCCGCATGTTCTGGACGGTGACGCTGCCCAACGTCAAATGGGCACTGCTCTACGGCGTGCTGCTCTGCAACGCCCGCGCCATGGGCGAGTTCGGGGCGGTGTCCGTGGTCTCCGGCCACATCCGCGGCTACACCAACACCATGCCGCTGCACATCGAAATCCTCTACAACGAATACCAGTTCGTTGCCGCCTTTGCCGTCGCTTCGCTGCTCGCCGCCCTGGCCTTGGTGACGCTTGGCATCAAGTCCTGGCTGGAGCATCGCTACGCCGGCGATCTCGCCGCCGGCCACCGCCACTGACGGAGCCTCCGATGGAACTCGACATCCGCAACCTCACGAAGACCTTCGGCAGCACGGCGGCTTTGCATGGCGTCGACCTCAAGGTCGCCTCCGGCGAACTCCTGGCGTTGCTCGGCCCCTCGGGCTCGGGCAAGACGACGCTTCTGCGCTGCGTCGCCGGTCTCGAAATTCCCTCAGGCGGGCAGATTCTGTTTGGCGGCGAGGATGCCAGCCTGAAAAGCGTCCAGGAACGCCACATCGGCTTCGTGTTCCAGCACTATGCGCTGTTCAAGCATCTCACGATTGCTGACAACATTTCCTATGGCCTCCGGGTGCGACCGCGCCGGAAACGGCCTACGGCAGCAGCCATCCGGGCCAAGGTCGAGGAACTCCTGGCGCTGATTCAGCTGCCCGACTACGGCGGGCGCTACCCGAGTCAGCTATCCGGCGGCCAACGCCAGCGGGTGGCGCTCGCTCGAGCGCTCGCCGTCGAGCCGCGCGTGCTGCTGCTCGACGAGCCGTTCGGCGCGCTGGACGCCAAGGTCCGCAAGGAACTGCGCCTGTGGCTGAGGGAGTTTCATGACCGTACCGGTCACACCACGCTGTTCGTAACCCATGACCAGGAAGAAGCGCTCGATCTGGCCGACCGGGTGGTCGTCATGAGCTCGGGTCGGATCGAGCAGGAGGGGTCTCCTGAAGACATATATGATCGGCCGGCGACGCCCTTTGTCTTCGACTTCATCGGCGAATCCGTCCGCCTGGACATCCGGGTTACCAAAGGTCGCCCCTATGTCGGCCAGCAGGAAGTGACCATTCCCAAGCTGCCGCCGCTTCTCTTCGACGGACCCGCAAAGCTCTATGTCCGCCCGGAGCACGTCGCCTTCCGCCGCGATGGTGATGGCCTCTGGGCGACGGTGGTGTCGCTGCACCGCTCAGGCTCGTCGCGCCGCGTCGGTTTCCGCGCCGACGGGACCGACACGGTCATCGAAGCTCTGACCCCGGCCGATCGCGAGCCTCCCCGGATTGGGGATCGAGCCGCGTTGGAGATACGGGCGGCTGGTCTTTTCCCTGGCCCAGGTTGATATGCAGCCAGTTGTTGTTCTGCGCAACCGGTGATAATGGATACAATTGGAAACATCACCTATGCGCAGTATGCGCAGGAATTGTGCTGGAGCTTTTATGCGTTTTCTCGTTGCCGCCGTTCTGCTTGGAGCGCAGATCAATGCAGTCAATGCGGAGTCGCTGACTTACGATATCAAGTCGGGTGAAGCGGTGTCGGAGCATCTGTATCTCCTCACCGATGGCACTTGCGTCTCCTCGGGTCAGTATCGAACCAAGGTGTTGAAAGACCCTGAGCATGGCAAGTTCATCATTCGACCCGATGTTATCGTCGCTGTCGATCCGCCCTGCAAGGGGCACAGGTTCACAGGAACCACGTTCTCCTATACCTCGCAAAAAGGCTTCCGCGGCTCCGATCATCTTTCGGTTAGCGTCGGCTATCCCGTTGACACGTCCGAAATGCTTTACAGCTACACGACCTATGATGTCACGGTGAACGTGCATTGATCAGGTGCCGCGTGGCTTGGCCCGGCGGGTTGGTTCTGCGCCAAGCGGATCCTCCGGCCAGGGATGCTTTGGGTAGCGCCCCTTGAGATCCTTCGCCACGTCTTTCCAGGAACCGCGCCAGAAACCGGGCAGATCCTTGGTGGTCTGGATCGGCCGATGGGCAGGCGAGGTCAGCACCAGCGTCAGCGGCACACGGCCACCGGCAATCGCCGGGTGACGGTCGAGGCCGAACAGTTCCTGCACGCGGATCTCAATGGCCGGTCCGCCGTCGGCGCCATAATCGATGGGCACGCGGCTGCCGGTCGGAGCCTCGAAATGGCTGGGCATCAGTCGATCCATCTCCTGCCGAAGCCCGAAGGGGAGAAGACGATCAAGGGCTGCGCCCAGCAGCGCGGCATCGATCTCGTCGAGGCGAGTCAGCCCGTCGACGAACGGCCCAAGCCAGTCTTCGAGCGTGTCGGCAAGGGCTGTGTCCGAGAGATCTGGCCAGGGCCCCCCCACCGTTCGGTTGAGGAAGGTGGCGCGCTCCCTGAGCCGTCGTTGCTCTTTCGACCAACCGAGGCGATCGACGCCGATCCGACTGACGCCGGCGAGAAGCGCAGCGCTCGTTTCGGGGCCGGACGGCGCGGCAATTGGTTCCTCGGCAAGCTTTACCGCACCAAGTCGCCGGACGCGGCGCGCGCGAACGGCGCGTGCCGTCGGGTCGAACTGCACGGATGTCTCGCCGACAATGCGCGCGGCAAAAAGCATTTCGATTTCATCACGCGAAAGGGTGGCCGCCAGTCGGATGCGTGCCCGCTCGGCCTTGCCGGCGAGGTCGGCGACGACAATGTAGTTTTCTTTGGCCAGTCGATCGTAGTCTTCCACGACACCGCCCCGACCGCTTGCCAAACGAAAAGCCCCGCGTTGGCCTCGCGCCTCGGCGACCCGATCAGGATAGGCAAGGGCGAGGACGGCGCCGAGGGACAGCGCTGGCGCTCCGGCGGCGGCGCTTCCCGCCGCCAACTTGGCCCATCTCGCCGCCATGGCCCGCGCGTCGGTGGCGCGTTGACCGCGGTCGGCACGGAACCGCCCGAGGCGATCGGCAATATCGGTGGCATCGCCACCAAGCCCTTGTTCGGTCAGGATCGCGGCGATGTCGGCGGCAAGTCGCGTGGCGCCGAAGTCTGCCGCGCGGTGGATCATGTGGGCAAGACGTGGCGGCAATGGCAGGCGGGCGAGCGCTTTGCCCTCGGCGGTAATGCGCCCAGCATCATCGATCGCCTCGAGGTCGCGGAGCAACTCCACGGCCTCGTTCCAGGCCGGCTTCGGTGGTGGGTCGAGAAAGGCGAGGGCGGCCGCGTCGCGAATGCCAACGGCGGCAAGGTCGAGCACCAACTGGCTGAGGTCGGCCTCCAGGATTTCCGGCGTCGAATAGGGCTGAAGCGCCGAGGTCTGGCCCTCATTCCACAAACGCCAGCAGATGCCCGGCTCGGTACGACCGGCACGGCCGCGCCGCTGATCGGCTGAGGCGCGGGAGACGCGCACCGTTTCGAGGCGTGTCAGGCCAGTATCCGGCTCGTATTTCGGCACGCGGGCGAGACCGCCGTCAATAACGAGGCGCACGCCGTCGATGGTCAGCGAGGTCTCGGCGATCGCCGTGGCGAGCACCACCTTGCGCTCCGGCGGTCGGCAAGACCGGATGGCGAAATCCTGCTCGGCGCTGGTCAGGGCACCGTAAAGAGGGGCGAGGCGAATGCCGGCCGGCAGGCGCCCTTCGAGCCGCTCGGCGACGCGGCGAATTTCCGCCTGTCCCGGCAGAAAGACCAGCGCCGAACCCTGTTGTTCGCGCAAGGCCCGCAGCGTTACCTCTGCCACCTGATCCTCGAAGCACAACAGGGGATCGCGGTCGACATGCCGCGTCTCGACGGGAAAGGCGCGGCCGGCGTTTTCGATGACCGGCGCGCCGCCAAGAAGGGCCGCCACGCGGCCACCATCAAGCGTGGCGCTCATCACGACGATGCGGAGGTCGTCCCTCAGCGCCGCGCCATCAAGGGCCAGCGCAAGGCCAAGGTCGCCATCGAGCGAGCGCTCGTGGAACTCGTCGAAAAGGACTGCCGACACCCCATCGAGCAGCGGGTCCTCAACCACCATGCGCGTGAATACGCCCTCGGTGATCACTTCGATCACCGTTTTGACCGACACTTTCGAATCCATGCGGACCCGATAGCCGACCGTTTGCCCGACCTCCTCGCCGAGGCTTGCCGCCATACGCGCCGCCGCAGCGCGGGCGGCGATGCGGCGAGGCTCGACGACGATGAGTTTGTTCCGCCGCCATGGGGCGTCGAGGAGGGCGAGCGGCACCCGCGTCGTCTTGCCGGCGCCTGGGGCGGCGACGAGGACGAGGCGCGGGTTGCCGTCGAGCGAAGCCCTTATGTCGTCGAGCGCCGCGTCGATGGGAAGCGCCGGCGATAAACGCAGGGGCGCCAAAGTCACCTGAGAGCCTGGAGCAGAGCCGAATCCGGCCAGCCATCCACCGGCAACCCCGCCTTCTGCTGGAAGCTACGAACGGCTTCGCGTGTCTGCTGGCCAAGCTTGCCGTCTTTGGGGCCGGCGTCCAGGCCCTGCGCCGACAGTGCGCCCTGGATAAACGCGATGTCGGATGCTCCGAGCGCTTCGACAGGGCCGTTGCCGGGGGCGACCGGCGGCGCTCCGGCCAGCCGCGTCGCGAAGTAGGCGGCGGTGGTCGAATAGACCAGCGACTCGTTCCAGCCGAGGTAGACGTCGAAGTTGTGATAGGCGAGGAAGGCCGGTCCGAAGCGCCCCATCGGCAGGTAAAGCGCGGCCACGCCGTCGGGGATGGCCCCATTGGCGGCGCGCACACCCATGGCCTGCCACTCGGCGACCGGTTTCTTGATCGGCAAGTCCGCCTGGTCCCAGGGGAGGTTCGAGGGAATATTCACCTCGACCAGCCAGGGCTGGCCCGGTGCCCAACCAAGCGATTGCAGATAGTTGGCGGTCGAGCCCAGCACGTCCGGGGCGCTCTTGATGAGGTTGCGGCGGCCGTCGCCGTCGAAGTCGACGGCGTAGCGCAGGTAATTGGAGGGCAGGAACTGCGTCTGGCCGAGTTCCCCAGCCCAGGCGCCCTTCATTTCCGAGGGTGTGAGATCGCCGCGCGCCACGATCTGGAGCGCATCGAGCAACTCGTTCTGGAACATCACCGGCCGGCGGCAGTCATAAGCCAGCGTCGCTAATGACTGGAGAGTCGGGAAGTCGCCGGTGTTGGCGCCAAAGTCGCTCTCCAGCCCCCAGACGGCGACGATCACCTCGGCCGGTACGCCGTATTGCGCCTTGATGCGGCCGAACAGGTCGGCGTTGGTCTTGATCTTCTGGGCACCGACCGTCAGGCGGTTCTTGTTGACCATGCGGCCGGCAAATTCGGTAAAGGTCTGCGAGAAGACGCCCTGCCCGCGATCCTTCTTGATCACAGCGGGATCGAAGCTGATGCCGGAGAGAGCCGATTGCACCGTATCCGCAGGAAGGCCGCCGTCGACGAGCGTCTTCGAATAGCCGGCGAGCCATGTGGCAAAGCCATCGCCCTTGGCGCTGCAAGTGGCGGCTTGGCTGGGCGCGGCAAGAGCCGGTAGCCCGATAACCAATGCTGTTAGGACGGGAACCGAAGACCGCATGAAAACAACCTCCTGAAGATCTGAACTTATCTGAAGCGAATCATAGCGACATTCACTGAAGATCGACAGGGTTTCAGCCCGTACCTTCTGTCGTGGCATTGCGATTGCCGCGCCCGCTCACAACCATCAGACCGGCGACAACGATCACCGCGGCGCCGATCAGCATCGATGGTCGCGGCCGATCACCGAATACCAGCCAGCCGAACAGGATAGCCCAGAGCAGCAGCGAGTATTGGATCGGCGCAACCACCGCCGCCGGAGCCAGCTTGACCGAGCGGGCTATGCAGAGATGGGCGGTCATCGAGATGACGCCCAGGGCGGCCAACATGACGAGGTCGAGAAGGCCCGGCGTTGTCCAGCCGAAAGGGGCGAGAACAGCACCGACGACCAGCGCACCGACGGTCTGCCAGAACACCAGGACACGGTCGGGCGTACCGCGAAGCTGACGGCTTTGCACCACCATCATGGCGTAGCAAAGCGAGCCGGCTATGGAAATAAGCGACGCGAAGGAGAAGCTGCCCGCGCCCGGCCTCAGGACGAAGACGACGCCGGCAAAGCCAATCGCGATGGCCAGCCATTGACGCTTGCTGACCCGCTCGCCAAGCAACCACGGCGATACCGCGGCAACATAGATCGGCCCGGCGAGGTAGAATGTCATGACGTCGGCCAGCGGCAGGAAACGGATGGCCATGTAGAAGAACACGATCTCGGCGGTGGCCAACAGAACCCGTGACATCTGCATACCCGGTCGTTCGAGCCGAATGAGCTCCGGCGCGCCGCCTTAACGATTTGTCCGGCTGAAAAGGTTCCGGCCAGCCATTTGCCCATGATGTCATTGACGGCGAACATGAAGTCGCCGAAGAACATCATGAAGATGCCGAGGCCGATGGTGGAGCCGGCGGCGCGGCGAATAACTTGCTCGGCGGGCAACGCAAACTCCAAGAGATCGACGAAAGTCGTATCTCGATAGCCTATCCCAGCCCGCGTGGCGAGGACGATGGGGTGTTTTCCGGCAGCTGTCGCTTGTTTCTTGCCTGGCTGGGCAAATGGGCCAAGGCTGACGTCATGAAGGCTTCCGCCGCTCTGGAGATGAAATGCGAAAGCTCGATATTCTTCTCTACTCCCGTGCCTCCGGCGGTGGTGGCGCCGAGCGCGTCTGGGCGATCCTCGCCAATGGCCTGGCCGCACGCGGCCATCGGGTCACCTTCGCCTTTGACGAGAAGATGGCAGGCAATGGCGTGGATCCAGCGGTCGATATGCTTGATGTCGGGGCTGGGCATGCTGGCGCGGTCATGAAGCTCGCCCGCCTGCTGCGCAGCCGCCGCTTCGATGTCATCGCCGCGGCCGTGTCGGTCTCCTGCGTCAAGCTTACCCTTGCCAAGGCGATGGCTTTTTCGCGAATACCCCTGGTTCTTTCCTACCACGGCTTTGAAGAATACAAGACCGGGCGCCTGTCGGCCGCCGGCTTCTATGGCTTGCCGCTGCTTGCGCTTTTTGCTCGCCGTTTTGTTGGTGTATCCGATGGTGTCGTCCGAGCACTTGTCGACAGGTGGCACGCCCCGACGGCGCGGACCGTGCGCATCTATAATCCTGTCCCATTGATTGCCGCCGCCACGGCCAACGAGATTCTTGCCCGGCCTCCCATCGTTGGTGCCGTCGGCCGTCTGTCGCGGGAAAAGGGCATGGACGTGCTGATCGATGCATTTGCCCGTTTGAAAACGCCCGATGCGCGCCTTGTCATCGGGGGCGACGGACCCGAGCGTCAGCGTCTCGTCCAGCAGGCGGCCGATCTCGGCATCCGCGACCGCGTACGCTTTCTGGGGCGCGTTTCGTCGGCGGCCGAAGTCTATGGCCTTGCACGCGTCGCGGCCGTGCCGTCACGCACCGAGGCCTTCGGGATGACTACCGTCGAGGCACTTTCCGCCGGACTTCGGGTGGTTGCCTCGGACTGCGAAGGGTCGCGGGAAATCCTGGCCGAACCATATGGCGAACTGATTCCGGTCGAAGACGCCACCGCGCTGGCGGCGGCGCTTGACCGGGCCTTGGCGATGCAGCCGGATCCGGGGCCGGGCGTCGCCCGAGCCCAGGAATTCTCGGCCGAGGCCGGCATCGATCAGTGGGAGCGGCTGTTCGCCGGACTGGCCACGGCGGGTTGATGAGGCCGAGAGCGGTTGCGGCCAAGCGCGGTGTGCCGCTCGAACAGCTTCGGCATCTGCACCGCCACCGAGTAGGGCGTCACCTTGGCGCGGATGGCCTCCGGATCGAGATGGCCGGCCGCGATATCGGCCGCTAGTCGTACGAAGCCATCAGCCATTGCCTCGGCAGCCGCTGCGCGGTCTTCGGGGCGCTCGACGAGGAAGCCGGACACGCCCGCCTCGATCAAGGGATCATATTGCGACAGTCGAATGGCGCCCACTGGCCGGCCGCTCGAAAGCGCCTCCAGGAGATAGCAGGGCATACCCTCGAAGTAGGAGGTGAGGATGCCGGCGTGACAGGTCCGCATGATGGCCGACACGCCATCGCCGGTCTGGAAGCCGTGGCGAACGGTGAACGGCTCGATGGCCGCGAACTCCTTGTCGCGATGCGGATCGGACGTGCCGACGTAGTGGAATTCCAGCTTGCCGCCGAGCTTGGCATGGAGGCGCCGCAACGTCTCGAACATCAAGGGCGGATCCTTGAAGGCGTCGAGCCTACCGGCGAACACCACACGGAACACGTCGTCTGTCGGAAAGGCAGCCGCTGGAAAGCGCTCGGTATCGACCGAGACGGTCATGAATTCGGACTTGCGAGCGATGCTCGGCATTTCCCGCTCGTAACGGGCGATGATGTTGGGGTTGACGCCGACGACGCGCGTGGCGAGGGCAAGGGCGATCTTCTCGCTGAGGCGGTGAAGCCACCAGTATCGGCCGAGAAGACTGTCCATCTTGTCGCCCTTGGTCCCCTCGTTATGCACGAGCTGCACCACCGGATGGCCGATCAACCAGGCCGGGATCGCCTGCTCGAAGCGCTCGATTTCGGTCGAAGCGGTGTCCCCGCTGGCGGAAAGGCGGCGAATGGTCGCCAAATGACGCAGGATGCCGAGAGTGAAGCGTAGCGTCACCGACTGGCTGATCTTCTTCGCGGCGGCGTGCATGGTCTCGCCGGGAATATGAACCACTGGCAGGAAGTCGATGGAGCGACCATCGAATTCGACCCGTACCGGCTTGCCAATCTCAAGGTCGCCGCGCTCGTCGATGCCGACCAGCAGCATCGACACGGTATCGGGATGGCGCGACAGCATCAGCCGGACATGCGTCTCGACACCGCCCACCTTGCCGCCGCGTGGATCGATGGAGTGGAGAAGGGTGATGCGATGGACCATTGTCTGATCACTCCTGGCGGGTCGCATTGTCGGAAGTGGTCAATGGGCGCCGCCGGGACAGCCGTCCGGCCAGCTCGCGGGTGTTGTAGCGCATGAGATACATCGCCGACAGCGCGTAGCGTCTGGCAAGGCGACGTGGATCGTGGATGAGACGCCACAGCCACTCGAGGCCGGCTTCCCGGATCGGCGCCGGTGCGCGTTTCTGGCTGCCGCCAATGAAATCGAGCGCCGCGCCAATACACACGAACGTCACGCCGGGTGCCCAGCGCCTGGCAAATTCTGCGAAGACCTCCTGCTTGGGCGCGCCGAGCGCGACGAAACAGATGCGGGCGCCACTTGAGGCGATGCGCTCGGCCGCGGCGCGAGCTTCGATGCCGAACGGACTGAAGCCAAAGGGCGGACTTTCGAGGCCGGCCACGATCAGGCGTGGATACTCGCAGCGCAATACGGTCTCGGTCGTGGCGAGAGTCTCGGGGGTCGTGCCGAAGAAGTGCACGGGAATGCGGGCGAGCGCGGCTGCCCCGCAGAGTGGTCGCACCAGATCGGCGCCGGTGACGCGAACGAGATTGGCACCCTGGCGCCGCGCCATGGCCACCACCGGTGCCCCATCCGCCGACACATAGGTCGCTTGATCATAGGCCGCCCGGAAGGCCTGATCATGTTCCAACTTGACGAGATGGTCGAGGTTCAGCGTGAAAACGGTACCGCCGCGGCCCGTCAGCGCGTCGAAGGTGACAAGGTGGACGAGGTCCGCCTGTTTTCCAATGTTGACGCGCGCCGCATCGATCACCGCGATCGGTTCGGGAGTGTGACTGATTTCGGCGGGTTTGGTAGCTTGGGCGGTAATCGAGCGATCGAAGAACAGACCTGACATTGGCGACTCTCCGGCGTCTTGAACGCCATCCCGACGCCGGAGACGCGCGACGGACCATAGAGATCCCATCCTCGCCTCCCAGCGAATTTAATATCCGGAAGGAGCCGCGCTTTCGCATGGATCCTCCCCTTCGCTGTCAACTTAGGTCAGCCGCCGTTCAGCCCGGATTTATCCGATCCTTCAAATTGTAACGAAATGCCGATTTGTTTTTGCGCGGAAGGAGGCGATTGGCTCTGCTCCCTTCAACCGGGCCCGAACCGTTGCGACCCGCCGATCGGATTGTTGGTCCGGCGAACTGTGTCCATCCGGCTTGGGTGGTGGCGCCTGTCAGGCGCTACGCAGGATGGTGTTGGCGACGAGATGCTTCTCATCGGCCTTTGATGGCGCGCGTGATCGTCACGCCGCAATCCTGCGGCGGGTTCGTCTCGCTCAGGCCCGTTCAGCGATGACGAGATGCTCGGGACGCTCCTTCACCAGCACCAAGCCGGTGAAGGCGGGCAGGGCGCCCAGGAGATCACGCACCATTTCGGCGGCCTCTTCGTCGTCCTCGACGACGGCATCGGCGACGATCAGCACGGCATCGACCTGGCCGAGGAGAGCTTTTAAGAGATCCGGGGAGTGGCGATGCCCGCAATGCAGGATAATGCGGCCGAAGTCGTGCGAAAGCTTGCCGACAAAATCGGTGACGCGACCGACGTTGGCGGTAATGTCGGCTGCTGCGTCAGGTCCGCCGACGCCGATGAGCGTGACGTCGGCACCGCTTTCGCAGATGGCAACGCTAGCTGCGTCGGCCATGCCGGTGATGACGTCGATCACGCCCGGTATCGTCTCGTCGACATAGGCGCGATAGAGCGGCAGGTCATCCCAGGAAGCGTCGACGAGGAGAACGCCCTCCTTGGTCGGGACATGCGCGAGGCCGAAGGCGACGGTTGCCGCCGCGGCACCGTCGTTGGCACCAAGGACCAGGATCAGTCGCGATGCGCCGGCGCCCGCCGTGACCTTGCGGATCAGGTCCTCGAAAGCTTTGGCGGCGGTTGGCAGGGGGACTCCCTCATCATCGGCGATCGCACTGGTGAGGACCGTGCGCGCTGTCCGGACGGCTGGTCGTCCCCGCCGGTCGCGGGCGATGGCATGGCTGGCAATCGATAGCTCGGCGAGAACCGACGGCGCGGCCGGAGCATCGATAACGGTTGCAGCTTCGATCTGATCTGCCTCGTCCTCCGTCGCGACCGACGGCCGCGGTTCGGCGGAGTTTTCGTCCTCGACTGCCGGGGCTGTGAAGTTGACGATCGGTTCCTGCGATGCCTCCGCGACGATGGCCGGAATATCTTCATCGCCGGAATTGTCTGAGGTCGTCTCTTCAATCCATTGGTATTCCGGCAGATACCGGCGGCCGCGATAGACGGCGATGGTCAGCGCAAAACCAAGACCGGCGATGCCGGCAAGTGCCAGAATGATGGTTCGACGCGGGGCATAGGGGAAAAGTGGCACGCTGGCGGGGGCAATGACGCGGGCATCCGACATTTGGGTGTTGGCCTGCAGCGTAATTTCCTCGGTGCGCGCGACATAGTTCTTGTACATGTCGGCGCGAAGCGACGCTTCGTTTTCAAGCTCACGCAGTTCGATGGTGCGCTCGCTGGTGTCGGTGACCACGGCGCTGGCGTCGTCAAGAGCCTTGCGTGCCGACGCTTCGGTGGCGGCTGCCACCTGATACTCGGCGTCGGTACTGGCCGACAAGGTCTTCAGCTCGACCTCGATCTGGGCTTCGGCGCGGGCAAGATCGCTTCGTGCCGCCACCATGCGCGGGTGGCTGGGACCGAGATCCTGGGAAAGGTCGCCGACCGTGCGCGCTGCGAGCGCTCGTTCTATCTTGAGGCGGCTCAGAACAGTGGAGTCGATGCCGCTGAGCGCTGTGTCCGAACCGCTCGCGCGGGCAGCGGCGATCTTGTCGCGACGCGCCTTGGCATCTTGCGTGCGCACGCGAGCGGCGACGTAGGCGTCGTTGAGCTGTCGCAGCGTGTCCTCGTCCACCGAGCGGCCGTTGGCCGTGAGAATGCCGTGCTCGCGCCGATAGGTCTCGAGCTTCTCCTGGGCCGCGCGCGCCTTGGACCGAAGGTCGTCGAGCTGGCGGTTGATGAGATTGCTTCCTTCGCGGACCGCGGCCTCTTTCACCTCGACCTGATTGGCAACGAATGCCTCGGCCAGTTCCTGGGCGATACGGGCCGAACGGTCGGCAGAACCGCTACGTACCGAAATATCAAGCACATAGGTCTGGTCGGCACGCGCCACCGAAATCGCCTTGACGAGTGCTCTGAGCGTTTCGTCCCGGGTCCCGCCGAATTCCGGGTCGCGTTCGAGGCCGAGCTTATCAATGACCGTCGACAAAGTCGCGGCGGAGGTGACAATGTTGGCCTGTGTGTCGATCCAGACGACGTCTACCCCCTGCATGGGCTGGGACAGGTTGGGACCGGCCACCTGCTTGTCACGCGGATCGAGCAATACCCGCGCCGTCGATTCCCACACCCGCGGTGCGAACGTCGCATAAGTAAGCCCTGCACCGACAAACAGCAGGGTGATGACCGAAATCAGCAGCCATTGACGAAAGAGAATGGACAAAAGCTGACCGATGTCGACCTCGCCCGGACGACGCGGTTCGTCGGCGACCGGTCTCGCGATATCCCTATCGTGGTGTTCGAGGAGACTGTTCAACTTGTTTTCCGCCCGCGTTTTCAGCTTGTTAACCATAAGCTGGCGCGCTTAAGGAAACGTGAACGCTGTCGGCCAAAATAGAAGAGCTTGCCGCCCTGCAAAGACTGCCGGTTAACCATGCGAACATGACGATCCTTTCAGCTTTTATTGGATTTCCATTGGGGTCGACATCGGCATGGCCGTGCGGGCGTTTCAGCTTCCTGTTTCCTACCGCTCCGTTGGTCCCGGTGTCGTCATTGACGTCCGGCCGCTCGCCGTCGGTCTGACGTTTCTCACCGTCGTGGCTCTCTTCCTGCTGTCCGGTCAGACACTGAATCTCATAGGGGTTCCCTATGACGCGATTGGCGGAAACCCGCTCATCAAGATCCACCCGGCGAGCTATCTATCGATGCTGGCGCTCGCGGTCTGGATCGTCGCCGATGGCGGTTTCGGTCCCTTCCTGGCCCGAGTTTGGCGAGAAAGTCCTGGCGTGCTTGTTCTTTTTCTCGCGATCGGTTTCCTTACCTTCCAGGTGATCGTCGTACAGAAGACGCCGATTTCCCAGGTAACCGACAATTTCGTCCTGACGGCCTGCCTGTTCGTCGCGCTGGTCCGCCTCGCGCCTGGCGAAATAAAGCTCCTCGCGCTCGTCGTGCAGGCTATCCTCGTCGTCAACAGCTTCCTCGGCTATGCCGAGGTGCTCGGCGGGTTCCGCCTGACGCCGCTCACCGTCAACGGACAAGTGCTCACCTGGGACTGGCGAGCGACGGCGCTGCTCGGCCATCCGCTGATGAACGCCATGGCCACGGCGGTCTGTCTTGTGTCGCTTGCCCTCGGTGCCGGACCCTTTCGACGAACCCCGCGCCTCATGCTTGTTCTGTTCCACTTTGGCGCACTGTTTTTCTTCGGCGGCCGCACGGCCATCGTGCTGTCGGCCGCCGCGCTCGTGGCCATCACGGCTTTCGGGGCTGCTCGCCTGATTCTGGGACGCCGCTTTCCGGTGACAATGGCGGCCGCCGCCACCCTGGCGGTCACGATCCTGGTAATCGGCGCCATTCTCGCCGTTGACGGAGGGCTGATCGATCGCATCATCGGTCATTTTCCGCGACATGTCCTGGCAGGAAATAGTGTTTGGCCCGAATGTTGCTGCCGTCAAGGCAATGATGCCCAGGATCGGCACACCACTTGCCATCGAGAGTGCCTATGTCGGCTTTGTTGCGTATTATGGCGGCTTCGTCACGGTTTTCTTCCTGATGGGACTTGCGGCCTTCTTTATCGAATTGGTTCGACGCTTCGGTCCGCCGGTCCTTATGCCGCTCGGCATCTACTTCGTGATGTCGACGGCGATCTCTTCCTTTTCAACCAAATCGCTGGAGCTCGCTCTTCTGACGACTCTCATCATCACGGCTTTTGCCTGTCGTCGGCCGTCCTTCAAAGGGATGCCGCCATGCTGATCCGCCAGACCGTTCTCTACCTGCCGGCGCAGTTTCTGTCGCCGGTGGCGCAGTTCCTGTCGATGATGATCTGGACCTGGTGGCTGTCGCCGACGGAGATGTCAACTTTCGTCCTTGTCACCTCGACGCAGGAACTCGCCTACATGGTGAGCCGCTCCTGGTTTTCCTTTTACACGCTGCGTTTTCTGCCGCCCGCCGAGGATGCCAACGGTCGTCGTCGATACCTGGAAACCGAGACGACGCTGATCGTCATCCTGACGCTCCCCGAACTCGCCGCCGCTGGCCTTTCCATGCATTTTTTCGACGGGCGCGGCAATCCGCTGACCGTTTTCCTGATCATTGCCGCCTATTATGTGACGCGTGGCCTCAACAATCATTTCGGCGAGCGGGCGCGGGCACAGGACAAGATTTTCGCCTATACGCTGCTGTTGACCTCTGGTCCGGTGGGCGGCCTTGTTGCCGGCCTTCTGGTAACCAGAATTTTTGGCGCCTCGGCCGACGGCTTGCTGCTGGCCTACGCGGCGATGCAGGCGCTGGGAACCGCTGTGGCCCTGCCGATGATCGGTGCCAGCTTCCGGACGGCCCGGCTCGACCTCGTCATCCTGAAGGACGCCATCCTGAATGGCGGCCCCATGCTGGCATTCAACGGTATCGGCTGGTTCGGCGAGAACGGCATTCGCTACGTCATCGACCACATCGGCGGTTCCGCTGCCTTTGGTCTGATGGCTGTCGGTTGGGGGCTGGGTCGGCGCTGTGCCTCGGTTGCTTCCATGCTGGTGGCTGTCGCGGCCTTTCCGATCGCCGCCCGCCTGATCAACGCCGGCGACCGTGAGACGGCGCTCGAGCAGCTCAAGACGTCGACCTCGCGGTCGCCGAAACCTACCGCGACGTAACGCGGGCTATCCTCGGCATCGCCGCTTTCGGCGGCATGGTTCGCGCCTATCATTCCCATGCTACCGGTCAGATGCTCATTCTCGATCGTCGCTACGGTCTGCTCGTCATGGTCGGCTTGTTTGAGATCGTCGTCACAACCGGTTTGGCAACGGTCGGGTTCTACATGGATTACTTGGTCGGTGTCGTCGTCGGCGCGCTTCTGGCTTCCAGCTTGACGCTGGCGCTCTCCGCCACTTTCGCCATCCGGCTCTGCGGCTTCCGCTTCCCGGTTGCCGACACCGCGCGGATCGCGATCGCTTCCCTTGTCATGGGCCTTGTGGTCCATGCGGTGAACTGGCCGCATACCGCCCTTGGTCTTGTGGGTGCCGTATCGATCGGCGGCCTTTCCTATGTCATGGCGCTCGCGGCCGTCTATTATAGGCAAATGCCGCCTCTGGTCGGCCTCATCACTGGAAAATTCGCGGGGACGCGACCATGACCTTCATATCCCAGGAATTCCTCGACGATCTCTTGGCGCAGGAAGAGCGCCTGCAGTTCCCTGCCTTCGACAATGACACCGCCATTGCGCTGGGGCTTCATCTCATGGGGCTCGGCCGCGCCCGCGGTCTGCCGATCACCGTCGACGTGACGCGTGCTGGCCAGCAGCTCTTTCATGCATCACTCCCCGGCACCAGCCCCGACAACGACGAATGGGTGATTCGCAAGAACGCCGTCGTCATGCGCTTCGGCCATTCCTCCTACTACATGGGGCGCCGGGCGGCGCTGAAGGACGTGCCCTTCCACGAGGCGATGTTGGTCGATCCACGCCAATATGCCGCCCATGGCGGAGCCTTTCCAATCCGGGTGATCGGCACCGGTCTCGTTGGCACGGTCACCGTCTCGGGGCTGCCCCAACACGAGGACCATGCGCTGGCTGTCGAAGCGATCGAGAGCTTCCTGGCCAAACAGGCCTGACGGACAGGGGACCGAAGCCGCTTCCGGCGCCAAGCGGCGCCCGTGCGGAGCACGAAAGCCAAGGCCGGAGGCCGCCGGCGGCTGAGGCGAGCAAAAAACCACTTCCGAGCCCAGCGGCGCCCACGCAGGGCGCGAAAGCCAAGGGCGGAGGCCCGCCGGCGAGTGAGGCAGAAGAACAAGCATGACAATTGCTTCCAAGCGATTGTCATGACTTCGTTTTCGGGCGCGCCGTCGTGCGCGAGAGGCCGTGCGCCTCGAACGGGAGTGCCGATCTGTGGAAATCAAGTGGCTCGAGGATTTCGTGAGCCTCGCCAATACGCGCAGCTTTTCGCGCTCGGCTGTGGAACGCCGCGTCACGCAATCCGCCTTCAGCCGACGCATCCAGCAGCTTGAACAATGGCTCGGTGTACCGCTGGTCGACCGCTCCACCTATCCGACGACGCTGACGGCCGAAGGACGCCGCTTTCGCGAAACGGCCGAGGAGGTTTTGCGCCTGATTCTGATCGAGCGCGCCGAACTGCGCTCCGGTCGGGCGCAGGGTCAGGGCATCCTGACCTTTTCGACGCTGCATTCGCTGTCGATCTCTTTCTTCCCCTGGTGGCTGAAGGATGTGGAAACCGGTTTCGGGCCGATCCACGCCCGACTGATCACTGAAAATTTCCACGACAGCATTCGCATGTTCGCCGAAGGCGACTGCGACTTCCTGCTGACCTATGAGCATCCGCGCGTGCCG
The DNA here is from genome assembly GCA_018262505.1 of Pseudomonadota bacterium. Lineage (GTDB taxonomy): Bacteria > Pseudomonadota > Alphaproteobacteria > Rhizobiales > Pleomorphomonadaceae > Pleomorphomonas. The sequence goes on along the minus strand of JAGSYV010000136.1, from coordinate 11,479 downwards.
GTGCTGCTGGATCCCGAACGCTTCCCCTCGCTCGACCTCGGTGGTGACAGGGTGATGCCGGTGTCGGCAACCGATGAGGCGGGCGCGCCTCTGTTCGCCTTGCCGGGCAGTTCCGACAAGCCCGTCCCCTATCTTGCCTACGCACCGGAGACCTTTCTTGGTCGGTTGGTCTCCGTGTTGCTCGCCGAGCGCGGCGAGGCGCTCAATCTCGCCAAGATCTATGAGAACCCGATGGCCGAGGCGATCAAGACCATGGCGCTCACCGGTCGAGGCATGGCTTGGTTGCCGGCCAACACTATCCGCGCGGAAATCGAGTCAGGCAAACTCCTGGTCGTTGATCCCGAGGCGGTGATCGACATGCGTATCCGCATCTACCGCAACATGGACAAGGTGCGCGCCCGCGTCGAGCGGCTGTGGACCTATCTCAAGGACCATACCGACGCGGCCCCGACTGCCTGAACGTCCGAAAGAACCCCGTCCGACCGAGGTTTGCCATGCTCGACCTGCTCATTGAAAATGCCAATCTCGCCGATGGCCGCATCGGCGTCGATATCGCCGTCAACGAAGGGCGTATTGTCGATATCAGGCCGGCTATTGGCGAGCCCGCCCGGACGACCATTGACGCAACGGGACGGCTGGTAACATCGCCCTTCGTCGACCCGCATTTCCACATGGATGCGACGCTGTCGCTCGGCCTGCCGCGCATGAACCGGTCGGGTACGCTGCTCGAAGGCATTGCGCTGTGGGGCGAGCTGAAACCACTTCTCACCCAGGAGGCGGTGGTGGAGCGGGCGCTCCGCTATTGCGATCTCGCAGTCAGCCAGGGCCTTCTTGCCATTCGCAGCCATGTCGATGTTTGCGACGATCGCCTGCTGGCGGTCGAGGCCCTTCTGGAGGTGAAGAGACGTGTCGCCGCCTACATCGACCTGCAACTCGTCGCCTTCCCGCAGGACGGCTTCTACCGGTCGCCGACTGCCGAGCGAAATCTTCTCAAGGCGCTCGACATGGGTGTCGACGTGGTCGGCGGCATCCCGCATTTCGAGCGAACCATGGCCGATGGCGCCGCCTCGGTGCGGCGTCTCTGTGAAATCGCTGCCGAACGTGGCCTGATGGTCGATCTTCATTGCGACGAGAGCGACGATCCGCTGTCCCGCCACATCGAGACGTTGGCCGCCGAGACGATCCGCACCGGACTGCAGGGCAGGGTGGTCGGCAGCCACCTCACGTCCATGCACTCCATGGACAACTACTACGTCTCCAAGCTGATCCCGCTGATGCGGGAGGCTGGCGTTCACGCCGTCGCCAATCCGCTGATCAACATCACGCTGCAGGGGCGGCACGACACGTACCCCAAGCGGCGCGGCATGACGCGGGTGCCGGAACTCCTCAAGGCCGGCGTCAACGTCGCCTTCGGCCATGACTGTGTGATGGACCCCTGGTACTCCATGGGTTCGGCCGACATGCTGGAGGTGGCATCGATGGCCGTTCACGTCGGTCAGATGACGGCGCTCGATGCCATCGACACCGCCTTCCACTGTGTCACCGACCGCGCGGCGAAGGCCATCGGTCTTGCCGACCATGGCCTCGAAGTGGGCAAGGCGGCGAGTTTTGTCGTGCTGCAGGCTCGCGACACGGTGGAGGCGATCCGCCTGAAGCCGACGCGCCTCGCTGTGGTTCGCAACGGCAAGGTGATATCGGAGACGGCGCCACGGCTTGCTCGGCTCGATCTGCCGGGCCGTCCCGGAACGGTCGATCCAGCTGCCTATGCGCCGCCGCGCGGAGAGTGAAGTCCGTCCTCAGCTCTCGCCGTCCCAGTAACCGAGGCTCGTCTCGCGCCGGCCAATAAAGCGGAAGGATTCGTTCCGCGTGCCGTCGCCGGCCGGCAGATGGCCCTTCACCAGGAACTTGCCGGAGTCCGGATAGTCGATGACATCGGGCTCCGCCATGGTCGAAATGGCGAGATAGCGAAGCGGCCGGTCGGACGTGTTTTCGATCTGGTGGGCGGTTTCCGGGCCGCCGGGTGGGCAGGCGATGATGTCGCCAGTCCGGACGGGGTGCCGCTCGGACCCAATGCGGAGGATACCTTCCCCGTCGAGGATCAGGAACATTTCCTCGTTGCAGCGATGGTTGTGCAGCGGCGAGGCGCGGCATCCCGGCTCCGTCTCGACCAGCGAATAACCGAGCATTCGGGTACCCAGCCGCTCGCCGATGGCGGCAAACCGTGCTCCGTAGCCTTCCGGCGCCGCTCGATCGAGGTCATCCACCGGGTCGAAGCTGACGTCTGCGAGATTGACGATTTTCGGCAAGGCCTTCCCCTTTAGCCCTGCTTGCGGGCTTCTTTCCAGGTATTGGTCTGGCTCAGCATCGACTTGAGATAGGCAACGTTGGTCTCGGCCTGTGCCGGATCGAGCTCCTGCCGGGCGATGGCGTCGGCTTCCTTGAACTTGCCCTGCAGACCCAGCACGAGCGCCAGGTTCTGGCGAATGCGGCTGGTGGCACCGGGCAGCGCCGCGGCTTGGCGGAGTGTCTTCTCGGCATTGGGTAGGTCGCCGGCCAAGAGATAGGACAGCGCCAGATTGTTGTAGATCGATGCTTCGCCGGGGGCGACCTGCAACGCCCTCTGATAGGCGGCCCGCGCCTCGGCCGGATTGCCCTGCTGGTCGAGAATGGCACCCTCGGCCGAATAGAGCTTCCAGTCGGGGCGGTCCGGCTGCTGGGTCTGGCGGATGACCCTGAGTGCCTGGTCGAAATTGCCGTTGGCCGCCAGCGCCTTGCCGTAGGCGGCGCTCATTTCGGGATCGTTCTGGGAGGCGACCATGCCTTTTTCGAGGACGGCTACCGCCTGGTCGGTGCGGCCGCCGAGGCGGAGGGCCGCCGCGTAATTCAGGATGTTGGCCCGGTTTTTGGGATCTGCGTCATAACGCTGTCCCCAGACCGATGCGGCACCGGCGATCTGCGCATCGGTCATCTTGTCGATCGAGCCGGTCACCGAGACGTCGCCGTGGGTGGTGAGCACCGGTCGGTCGTTGGCACAGCCGGCGGCGGCGAATGCGAGCGGCAGCAGCAAGGCGAGAAGCGCGGAACGTCGAACGGAAAGCAACATCAATCTCACCGTGATGAGAGGGCGGAACGGCCGCCTCGGATGCCTTCTTTCGTAATCTGTTAACCCTAACGGCCGGTTAACCGCACATCGTCCGTCCGCGATCCTTGCCTTGCCGCCACCCGTCCTCGTCTCTACATTCGGGAAAACCCCAACCGGAGTTGCCGTCTTGCTGCCCGCTTTTGCCACCGCCGATCAATTCGCCATTCCCGTCCATGCCGTCACGACCGAGGGCCTTGAGGCAAAGCTCGCCGAACTCGGCGTCGCCTCCTGGGCGAAGGCCAATGCCTTCTCTGCCGACGAAGGCACAATCCTGCTGTTGCCGAACGCCGAAGGCGAGATAACGGCTGTGCTGTTCGGTCTGGGCCGGGAGGAAAGCAAACGGCCGCCCCTCCTCGCCGGCAAACTGGCCACCGCGCTGCCGGCCGGTATCTATCGTCTCGAAGGCTGGCCGGGCGGCATTGGAGAGGCGGCGCTCGCCTTCGCGCTCGGCGCTTATCGCTTCGAGCGCTACCTGAAGCCAAAGGCCAACGCGCCCCGTCTTGTCCTGCCGGAGGGCGAGGAGAGCGCCGAGGCTGAACGGATCGCCGCGGCCATCTACATGGTCCGCGATCTCGTAAATACGCCGGCTAATGATCTCGGCCCGGTCGAACTGGCCGCTGCCGCCCGTGAACTGGCGACAGCCCACGGCGCAGTGTTCGAAGAGTATCTCGGCGACGACCTGCTTGCTCGCGAGTTTCCGCTGATAGAGGCGGTGGGCCGGGGTTCCCCTCGGCAGGCGCGTCTCATCACCTTCACCTGGGGCCGGGCAGATGCGCCCAAGGTGTCGCTGGTCGGCAAGGGCGTCGTCTTCGATACTGGCGGTCTCGACATCAAGGGCGGCAGCTACATGCTGCTGATGAAGAAGGACATGGGCGGCGCGGCCAATGTGCTTGGTCTTGCCCGTCTGATCATGGAGGCGGGCCTCGACCTGCGCCTGCGCGTCGTGCTGCCGATCGTCGAGAATGCCGTGTCCGGAGCCAGCTTCCGGCCGGGCGATGTGTTTCCTTCGCGCAAGGGCCTCACCGTTCAGATTGGCGACACCGACGCCGAGGGGCGTCTGATCCTCGCCGATGCTCTCGCCTTCGCCGATGATGAAGCCCCGGACCTTCTCGTCGACCTCGCCACGCTGACCGGTGCCGCCCGCGTTGCCCTCGGACCGGATATTCCGCCTTTCTATACCCGCGACGACGCCTTCGCTGCCGATCTGTCGGCGGCCAGCCTTGCCGCAGGCGATCCGCTTTGGCGCTTGCCGCTGTGGGCGCCTTACGAAGAAGGACTGAAGTCCAAGATCGCCGACCTCAACAATGTGGCGTCCGGTGGTTTTGCCGGCTCGATCACTGCGGCCCTGTTCCTCGGCCGCTTCGTCGACAAGGCGAAGACGTGGATGCACGGTGATATCTACGCCTGGGTGCCGGCGGCGCGCCCTGGCCAGCCGGAAGGCGGCGAGGCGCAAGCGATCCGCGCCCTTTATCGTTATCTGAAGGATCGTTTCGCCGCCGTCTGAGCGGCCAGCGACGGACATGTGGGATGAAAAAGCTGTTCGGCGGCGAGCACTTATGCCGCTGCCGGGCGGCTCATCTGCGTCTCACGCATTGCTGTCGCCCGAGCCATTCCGTAAATGCGGGTGACAGTTTTTGTTAAAGTCATGAAAAGAAAATATAAATTGGATTGTGTCGGGGTCCACGGCGTTTCCTTTGTGTTCACGAACAAGATCTCGGTACGGGGTGGGCCGCATACCAAATCTACCCGATCTCGGATATTCGCCGCAAATCCACGAGATTTGGTATGACGGGGGCGCCGCCGCTCGCCGTATCCTCGGTCAATCCAACGAGAATCGATAGAGTATCGCTGATGTCGACATCCTCCCCCCTGATCCTGGTCATCAACAGCGGCTCTTCGTCGCTGAAGTTCGCCATCTACCCGATTGGCGAACGCCAGCCGCTGGCCTCAGGTCTGGCCGAGCGCCTCGGCCAGAACGATGCCTCGATTCGCATCGACGTCGACGGCAGCAAGAACAAGGCTGCACTGACCCCCACCAATCACGAGGGCGCTGTCGACGCGCTGATGGCCTTTCTCAAGGAGCGCGGCTGGTTCGAGCGCGTGGCGGCGGTTGGTCATCGCGTCGTTAACGGCGGCGAGCGCTTCACCGAGAGCTGCATCGTCACCGACGATGCCATGATCGAGGAAATCGGCACCTGTCCTTTCGCGCCGCTGCATAACCCGGCGCATGCGATCGGCATGCGGGCCGCCGTCCACGCCTTCCCGGCGCTGAAGCAGGTGGCGGTGTTCGACACAGCCTTCCACCAGACGATGAAGCCCGAGGCCTTCCTCTACGCTCTGCCGCGCAAGTATTATCGCGACCTCGGCGTTCGGCGTTACGGCGCCCACGGGACCTCGCACCGCTACGTTTCCGGCGAGACCATCCGCCTGCTCGGTCTCGACCCCAACGACAGCGGCGTCGTCGTCTGCCACCTCGGCAACGGTTCGTCGGCCACTGCCGTGCTGAATAGCAAGTGCGTCGATACCTCGATGGGCCTCACCCCGCTCGAAGGCCTCGTCATGGGGACCCGCACCGGTGACGTCGACTACGGCGCGCTCGCCTACATCGCCAAGAAGACCGGCCTCGACGTCGACGGCCTCGAGAAGATGGCCAATCGCGAGAGCGGCCTGCTGGGACTGTCGGAACTCTCCAACGACTGCCGCACGCTGACCGAGGCTGCCCAGGCTGGCAACCATCAGGCCGAGGAAACGCTCGATGTCTTCGTGTTCCGGCTCTGCCGCTACATCGGCGCTCTGACCGCCGCCTTGCCGCGCCTCGACGCCGTTGCCTTCACCGGCGGCATCGGCGAGAACTCCGCCTATATCCGGGCGAAGACGCTGAAGCGCCTGTCGGCGTTTGGTCTCGACCTCGACGAGGATACCGCACGTTCTTCCTGGCGCCGACCTCCAGCCAGCAGGGCATTTCCTCGGTGGCGCTCGGCCTCGTCCGCGCCTTCCAGCGGGAAGGCTACGACGTTGGCTTTGCCAAGCCGGTGGCCGACCCCGAGGCCTATCCGGATGGGCTCGACCGCTCGGTGCATTTCGCCCGCAGCCTGCTCGGCCTCAACACGCCCGATCCGATCCCCGCCGAGCGTGCTGAGGAGATGATCCGTACTGGCAACCTCTTCACGCTGCTCGAAGAGATCGTCGAGCTGGTCGAAGAGGCGCGTGGCACCCGCTCCATGGTGATCGTCGAAGGCCTCCTGCCGTCGACCACCCATCCGCTGACCATCGATCTCGACATTGCCATGGGCCGGTCGTTGTCGGCCGAGATCATCCCGGTGGTTCCCGGTCTCGACGCCACGGTAAAGTCGATCGTCGGTGACCTCGCCGACGCTCAGCATCGCTTCCTGGCCGAGGGCCGTCCCTTTGCCGGCCTGATCGTCGGCCGCGCTCGCGGTGGCGACATCAAGGCCGAAGAGTTCGCCAAAGCGCTTGAAGCGGCGAACATCGGCGTGCCGGTACTTGCGGTCACCTCCGACGAACCCGCTCTCAACGCACCGCGTCTGATCGACGTCGCCTCGGATCTCGGCTTCGGCGTCCTGCGGCCGGGCGATATCAAGAAGGCGCGCGTCGGCGAGATCGTCATCGGTGCGCGCAGCCCCGACAAGGTGGTGAAGGCGCTGAAGCCTGGTACGCTGGTGGTTACCCCCGGCGACCGTTCCGACATCATCATCACCACCACGTTGGCGCGTTCCTCGGGCATGCCGATTGCCGGTCTGCTGCTCACCTGCGACGAGCCGATGGCCCCGTCGATCTCGGAGTTCCTGGCGCCGCGCTTCGGTGACCTGCCGGTGCTGACCACCGAGCTTCAGACCTACGACGTTGCCGTCCGTCTCAACTCGATGGACCGCCGCGTCCGGCACGAGGACTCCGAGCGGATGGAGAAGCTGCTGGAGCACGTGGCCGATCATATCGACCTTGCTCCCCTTGCCCCGGCGACGGCACGCTCCAGCGACGGCCTGATGACGCCGCCGATGTTCCGCCACCGCATGATCCAGGAGGCACGCGCCGCCAACCGCCGCATCGTGTTGCCGGAAGGCGACGAGCCGCGCACCATCAAAGCCGCCGTCATTTGTACGCAGAAGCGCATTGCCCGCTGCGTGCTGGTGGGCGACCCCAAGGCGATCAAGGACGTCGCCACCATGCACGGCATCGAGCTGCCGCCGGAGCTGGAAATTCTCGATCCGTCCAAGGTGCGCGCCAGTTATGTCGCTCCGATGGTCGAGCTTCGCAAGTCGAAGGGTCTGACCCCGCCGCAAGCCGAAGCCCAGCTCGAGGACAACGTGGTGCTCGCGACCATGATGCTGGCCATGAACGACGTCGATGGCCTGGTGTCCGGCGCCGTCCACACGACGGCCTCGACGGTGCGCCCGGCGCTGCAGCTCATCAAGACAGCTCCGGGCAACTCCATCGTCTCCAGCGTGTTCTTCATGCTGATGCCCGATCAGGTGCTGGTCTACGGCGACTGCGCCATCAACCCCGACCCGTCGGCGGACGAGTTGGCAGAGATCGCCTGCCAGTCGGCCGATAGCGCCCGTTCCTTCGGCATCGACCCGCGCGTCGCCATGATCTCCTACTCGACCGGCACCTCCGGTACGGGCAGCGACGTCGACAAGGTGCGGGCCGCCACGCTGAAGGTGATGGAGCTTCGTCCCGACCTTCTGGTCGACGGTCCGATCCAGTATGACGCCGCCTCGGTCGAGAGCGTCGGCAAGCAGAAGGCGCCGGACTCGCCCGTGGCCGGCCATGCCAACGTCTTCGTCTTCCCCGACCTCAACACCGGCAACACCACCTACAAGGCGGTACAGCGCTCGGCCAACGTCGTGTCGGTCGGCCCGATGCTGCAGGGCCTACGCAAGCCGGTAAACGATCTGTCGCGCGGCGCGCTGGTCGACGACATCGTCTACACCATCGCTTTGACCGCCATTCAGGTTGGACAGAGCAAGCTGCCGGTACAGGCGGTCGCCGCTGAGTAAAGCGACGAAGAGCGGATTGAACGAGAAGCCGGCGGCCGGAAGGTCGCCGGTTTTTTTATTACAGCAGTGTGGGGCCGATCTTCTGTAAGGGTTCGATGGCGCCGTCACTCGTCCCCACCATGGACAATAATAAGCCGGATAAATGTAGGTCGCTTCGTCCATGGCTGGCGGTCATAGGAAGCCAAAAAGCCGCCGGAGTCACCCGGAGGCTTCAAGCATCCCGATCTGAGATTCAGTCAGCCGGCGACGGCCAACTCGGTCCGGAGTCTCTCCGTCTCGAAGGAGGCGTCGAGGATGCGCTGCAGGTCGGCAGCCCGGCGGAAGCTCGGCTCCATGGTCTGGCCGGCCTTTACCGCGTCGAAGAAGCGCTTGTAGTTCATCGGCACCGGCTTGGCCGTGACGGGACGCCAGGTCTGGCTGTTGATGTCCTTGGTGCCCTTGCAGACACGCAACCAGGTGCCGTCCGAGCCGTTCTGGATTTCGAGGGCGCCCTTGTCGCCGAACACGCGGACCCGCAATGTGTTGGCGTAACCGGTGGCAAAGCGTGACGCATGGATGACGCCGATGGCCCCGTTGTCGAACTCCAGCGTGCCGGCGAAGCTGTCGTTGGCATCCAGCGCATATTCGCCGATCTTGTCGTCCGGTGCCTTGTGGAAGGTTTTGAGACGGCCAAACAGCCGCGTCACGTCGGTACCGGCGCCGAAGGAGGCGAAGTCGAGAATGTGAATGCCGACGTCGCCGATGACACCTTTGGAGCCGTGATTTTCCGACAGGCGCCACAGCCAGCGGCTCTCGGTGCGCCAGTCACCCCAGTGGGTGCTGGTCAGCCAGCTCTGAAGGTAGCTTGCCTCCACATGCTTGACGTCGCCGATGACACCCGAGGTGACCATCTGGTGCATCTTGTGGATCTCGGGCACGTTGCGGTAGCTGAGATTCACCATGCCGACCAAGCCGGCCTTTTCGGCGGCCTCGGTCATCTCCAGCGCATGGGCGTAGTTGGTGGCCAGCGGCTTTTCGCAAAGCACGTGCTTGCCGGCGGCGAGCAGCGCCATCGTGGTCGGATAGTGCGCAAGATCGGTGGTGACGTTGGCCGCCGAGTCGAACTTGCCCCAGACGATGGCGTCCTCAACCGTGGCAAAGGTGCGGGGAATATTGAATTCCTTGGCGAAGGCGGTGGCAAGTTCCGGGAAGATGTCGACGCAGCCGACGATTTTGACGCCGCGGATCTGAGCGAAATGCTTGGCATGATGGCGAGCCATGCTGCCGGTGCCGACGATGATAAGGCGCATGTTGGAGTGTCCATGGGGAAGAGGACGGAAGTGGAGCTACGGCCGGCGGCGAGCCGGCCGCTTGAGAGGCTGCTCAGCGAAGACCGGGAGCACCCTTGGCGTGGATGGTCAGGCCGCGCGCTTCGATCGGCTCCAGCGCCTTGTCGACCGGCACGTTGGGCGCATCGGTCACCGCCGTCCAAGCCGGACCGGGGTTGTAGGCCCATTTCACGGCGTTGCGCAGCACGGTCAGCACATTCTCGTCGTGATAGGTGGGGTAAGCCTCATGACCGGGCCGGAAGTAGAAGATCTTGCCAGCGCCGCGCTTGTAGCAGAGACCGGAGCGGAACACTTCCCCCCCCTGGAACCAGGAAATGAATACGGTTTCATCCGGCTCAGGGACCGAGAAGGGCTCGCCATACATTTCTTCCATGTCGAGCTCGATCTTCTCCGGCAGGCCGGCGGCGATCGGATGGTTACGGTTGATCACCCAGAGACGTTCGCGCTCGCCCGCCTCGCGCCATTTGAGCGCGCAGGGCGTTCCCATCAATCGCTTGAAGATCTTCGAGAAGTGACCGGAGTGGAGAACGAGGAGGCCCATGCCTTCCCAGACGCGCTTGGCTACGCGCTCGACGATCTCGTCCTTGACCTCCCCATGGGCGGCATGCCCCCACCAGATCAGCACATCGGTCGCGGCAAGCTTTTCAGCGGTCAAGCCGTGCTCCGCCATCTGAAGCGTTACCCAGCTTGCCTTGATGGCCGGGTCGACGTTGAGGGCGTCGGCGATGGTGCTGTGCATGCCGTTGGGGTAAAGCTCACGAACGACTTGGCTGGTCTGCTCATGAACGTTCTCGCCGAACACGGTGGCGCGTATGGTCATGGAAATCCTCCCGGAAATGAGCGGTCCGGCGCGGCTTATGCTCTGCCGATCCTGCGGCAAGGTCCGGTCCGTCAGCCCTCCTGGACGCATCGGGACGAGACGCGGCATCTTGCTTCCGAAGCATTCAAAGCGCTTTTAATAGGGCTTGTCAAGAGTCGGTCGATGTCACCCGGTACACCTGCAATTGCTTGTTTCAACAAAGATATTTCGGATGGCAAAATAATAAAAGCGCTTTGAGTGAATCGAAATAACGAAATATCTCCGACATAGGTAATTGGCAGTAGTTTACCCCGCCTCAAGTGCGGCCGGCAGGTGGGTGCTGGCGAACAACGGTTAAAGGGCCGAAGTGTTCCAAAGCGAAAGTCGGCCAAGGCAAACCGCGGCCGATACCGGCCGGTTTGCCTATCGCCCCAAAAGCAGGGCGGACGCGCCGCCCTGACTTGGTTCTCAGCGTTCGATCTGGCTCACGTCGCGCACGGCACCCTTGGCGGCCGACGTGGCCATGGCGGCATAGGCGCGCAACGCCGCCGACACCTTACGCGGACGCGGGGCTGCCGGCTTCCAAGCAGCCTTGCCCTTGGCTTCCATGGCGGCACGGCGAGACGCCAGAACGTCGTCGGAGACCAGGAGCTCGATGCTGCGCTTCGGAATATCGATGCGAATACGATCACCCGCCTCGACGAGGCCGATGGCACCGCCCTCGGCGGCTTCCGGCGACACGTGGCCAATTGAAAGGCCTGATGTGCCGCCCGAGAAGCGGCCGTCGGTCAACAGCGCGCAGGCCTTGCCGAGGCCCTTCGACTTCAGATAGCTGGTCGGATAGAGCATCTCCTGCATGCCCGGGCCGCCCTTCGGACCTTCGTAGCGGATCACCACCACGTCGCCGGCTTTGACGTCGCCGCCAAGAATGCCCTTGACCGCCGCTTCCTGGCTCTCGAAGATCTTCACCTCGCCTTCGAAGAAGAGGTTCGATTCATCGACCCCGGCTGTTTTGACGATGCAGCCGTCGAGGGCGATATTGCCGAACAGCACGGCGAGGCCGCCGTCCTTGGAATAGGCGTGCTCCACCGAGCGGATCACGCCCTTCTTGCGGTCGACGTCAAGCTCATCCCATCGCCGGTCCTGGCTGAACGCCTCGATCGACGGAACGCCGCCGGGAGCCGCCGCGAAG
>JAGSYV010000135.1 GCA_018262505.1 Pseudomonadota bacterium | reverse complement strand
GAGGACCAGGGCAAGTACTTCGCCCAGTTCGGCTCTCATCTTCCCAAGGAAGTGGAGCTTGAGCGTCAGCTGTTCGCAGCTCGTCTCGAGCGTTCGCCGGACGTGTGGGAAATCAAGGACTGATAGTCTGGTGTTGAACCACACCTATCCTCCGACGATATGAAGGACGGCCCCCGGAAACGGGGGCCGTTCTGCATAGGAAGGCTTCGGCGAGGCGACAATGACAGGCTTGCCGACGATCGACAGCCGCCGGTTCTGAGGCGGGCGCCTGGCACCGAACCTGGCGCGAGAACGAACAACGGAATTGGTCCCAAGTGTTCGGGAGGCCCATCTTGAGCAAACTCAACCGGGAATGGCACGAAGCTAACCCCATGCCGAGGAATCCGACGCCCGAGCAACGTATGGCTTGGCATATGGCGCACACGGCCAACTGCGCCTGCCGCGTCATGCCCGCCGGCGTGATCCAGTTGTTTATCGATCGCGGTCTACCGGTTCCGGATCAGTTGGCCTTTGATAGATCGAACGTCGGAAAGGGATAATTTGGCCAAGTTTGACTGGCGCACAACGCGCTCGGCCAATCTACCTCCGGTGAGTTTATTGATCTCCCATCTAGATGGGTCGCGCAGTCGTGATCGCCTGCACCCACCGTAGCCGACGATTTCTTCTGGAACCTTTTTGCATTTCAGACATATTTATGAACGGGCCGCCGACAGGGGCCGCCGTCCGCTCCGAGCGGACCCGGTTCCGGACCGGACTTCGTTTTCGTTGCCACGATCCTTTACGGCCTTGGTTGCAATTTCAGTTGGTGCCATCGGGCGTATATGAATTCGGTCTTGTTGGAGGCCGTGGAACCGGTGCCGCCGCAATAGCGCAAGTGGGGGACCATGCGATGGTCTGGGCGGAAAATATTCTCCGCGGCCTGCTGAATAAGCTGGTGACGCGCGGTTCGCTCGAAATCGAGCTTTATAACGGATCCCGTTGGACGTTTGGCGACGGCAGTGGCAAGCGCATTCTCATCCGGTTCGCCGACCGGAGGGTTGCGGCCGAGCTGATCAGGGATCCGGAAGTGCGGTTCGGCGAGCTTTATATGGACGGCCGGCTCGATGTCGTCGAGGGCACGCTCTATGAATTGGTCGAGCTTCTGCTCCAGCACGGTACCGGCATGCGCAACTTCACCGGGCGCAAATTGTTGCTGATGGCCCGCAAGTTCCGACGCTTGCTCTTTGGGCGCAACACACTGCTGCGGTCGCGCCGCAACGTCGTCCACCATTATGACCTGAACGCCGCCTTCTACGAACTCTTCCTGGACGCGGACCGGCAATATTCCTGCGCCTATTACGCCGCGCCGGATATGACGCTCGAAGAGGCGCAGCGTGCCAAGTGTCGGCATCTCGCCGCCAAGCTTTTGATTGATCCCGGCATGAGTGTTCTGGACATCGGCTCCGGCTGGGGCGGGCTTGGTCTCTATCTGGCCGAGGTGGGCGAAGCCCGTTGCGTCAAGGGCGTAACCCTGTCCGACGAACAGCTCGCCGTTGCCAAAAAACGCGCTGCCGACAAGGGCTACGAACACGTGAAGTTCGAGCTTCAGGACTACCGCAACACGCGCGGTACCTTCGATCGGATCATTTCCGTCGGCATGTTCGAACACGTCGGCCCGGAGAATTACGATACCTTCTTCCGCAAGGCGGCCGATCTTCTCGCCGACGACGGCGTCTTCATGCTGCACACCATAGGCCATACGTCGACGCCCGGCCCCACCAACGGCTGGATTACCAAATATATCTTCCCGGGCGGCCACCTGCCGGCCCTGTCGGAGGTGGCGACTGCCGTCGAAAAGTCCGGCCTGATGATGGCCGACGTCGAGGTGCTGCGTCATCATTATGCCGATACGCTGCGCGAATGGCGCGTTCGCTTCATGGCCCGGCGCGACAAGGCGCTTGCTCTCTATGACGAGCGGTTTTGCCGCATGTGGGAATGCTATCTCGCCCTGTGCGAGGCGGCGTTCCGCTTCCTTGATGTGGTGGTCTACCAATTCCAGCTCACGCACCGCAACGACGTCGTCCCGATCACCCGTGACTACATCGGACAACGCGAAGCTACCCTGTTTGCCCGCGAGAAGGCGTTGGGTGAGCCGACCGCGGCGCGGTCCTGGCGCGACGTGGCGACGGTGATTTCCGGCGGATAGAGCCTTGCTCCTCTCCGGCTGCCCTAGCGGAGGGCGGAGAGGAGCGGTCCCTTGATGTGCTCGTTCAGCGGCCGTGAGCCATTCGGCGTGTCAGCTCGTAGAGAGCGATGCCGCTGGTGGTTGCGACGTTGAGGCTGTCGAACCCGCTGCTCATGTCGATGCGCACCGTCTCGGCTTCCCTCATTTCCTGGTCCGGCAGGCCCGGTCCCTCGGCTCCCAAAAGCAATGCCAACGGTCGGTCAGTCGGCACGTCCTCAAGCCGCCAGGCTCCCCGCGGCGAAAGCGCCAACACGCGGTAGCCTGAGTCCGAAAGGGCGGCCGCGACGCTCGTTCCCGCCGCAAGTCGCGTGAACGGCACCTTCAGCGCACCGCCGACCGATACTCGGATCGCCTTGCGATAGAGCGGATCGCAAGAGGTGGCGTCAAGCACCATGGCCCCAGCCCCGAAGGCGGCGGCGTTGCGAAAGATACCGCCCATATTGTCGTGGTTGGCGATGCCGACGAGACCGACCACGACGCGCGGTCGATCGGCGAGCAGATCCGCAAGCGCAGGGGGCGAGCCGCGCCGGCCCAAACCCAGAAGGCCGCGATGGATGGGGAAGCCGACGATCGCGTCCATCACCGTCTGATCGACGACGAAGATCGGCAGGTCGTCCGGCGGCGACCAGGCCAGCACCGTGTCGACACGGTTGGCGGCGATCAACAGGGAGTCAGGTCGAAAGCGCGAGCCCTCCGACAAAAAGACAGCGAGCACGCTCTCGCCCTCGGCGATAAAGGCATCGCCATGGGTCTGCCGAAGGTCGCGATCGCGGACGTTCAGGAACGGCGAAAGGCGCGGGTCGGCCGGATCGGCGATCGGAATGAGCATGGCTTGGCGTTTCGCTGTTTGGCGGCTGGACACGGGAACGACACCGTTATTAGCTGAAGGATGGGCAAGCCAGAAGATCACGCCCAGAGGATAATGAAATGTCCGCCCATCGACTGATCGGATTGTCCGCGGGAATTGCCGGAGCGGTCGGCGTGGCGACGCTCGCCGTTGGTGCGCATGCCTTCACTGGCGCCAACCTCGACGTCGCAGGAAATATCTTGCTGTTCCACGCAGCCGCGTTGCTGGCGCTCGCCAATGCCGAGGGACAGCGGTTGCGGAGCTTGTCGGCGCTGCTGTTCGTCGCAGGGTGCCTCATGTTCTCCGGTGACCTGATCTTCAAGGCGGCAGTCGCGAGGAGCCTGTTCCCACTGGCGGCTCCCTCGGGTGGCGTTGCGCTGATCCTCGGTTGGCTCGTCGTTGCCGTCGGCGCGCTGCTGTCGCTTCGGTCCCCGAGCATTCGCCAACCGGATTGAATTCTTCAGCCGTCAAGCAGATCTCCGGAGGCCCGCTTTCCCCGGATTCCAGCGGTGCGGCCTTGACTCTTGAGCGGCCAAATGGTCGTGTCCGGCCCGAAACTATTGAGGAAAGCCAACAGATGACCAACGCCTTCGTGGCGCGGGGGGTGTTTGAGGAAGTGGACGACGCGCTCGGCGAGAAGCTGTCCGACGTCATCTTCAACGGCCCTGAGGATCAGCTGACGCTGACCGCCAACACCCAGCCGGCGTTGATGGCCGTCAGCCTCGCCGCGCTCCGTGCGCTGGAGGCCGAAGGCATTACCATCAAGCAGCATGCCGCCTTCGTTGCCGGTCATTCGCTCGGCGAGTATTCGGCGCTGGCCGCTGCCGGTGCGCTGACCGTGACTGACGCCGCCCGCCTGTTGCGCACGCGCGGTAACGCCATGCAAAGGGCCGTGCCGGTGGGCGAGGGCGCCATGGCCGCCCTGCTGGGCCTCGACTTCGAGACGGCGGTCTCCGTTGCCAAGGAAGCCGCCCAGGGCGACGTCTGCGAAGCGGGTAACGACAATGCCCCCGGCCAGGTCGTGATTTCCGGCGCCAAGTTGGCTGTCATCCGCGCGGTCGATATTGCCAAGGGCAAGGGTGCCAAGCGCGCCATGCTGCTCAACGTCTCCGCTCCCTTCCACTGTCGTCTGATGCAGCCGGCAGCCGAGGCGATGGCCGAGGCGCTCGCCGCGGCGACCATCGCCGCGCCGATCGTGCCTATCTTCGCCAACGTCACCGCCGCGCCGACCTCCGATCCCGAGGCCATCCGCAAGCAGTTGGTCGCCCAGATCACCGGCACCGTTCGCTGGCGCGAGAGCGTGTCGGCCATGGCGGGTGCCGGCGTCGACAAGTTTGTCGAAGTTGGCGCCGGCAAGGTGCTGTCGGGCTTGATCCGCCGCATCGCGCCGGCCGAAGGCGTGATCGACTACGGCAAGCCGTCCGACATTGCCGACGTCAAGGCATTGCTCGGCCTCCTGTGAGGAAGAAATTCATGTGGTATTATAATACCGCATGGCCCAAGTGTTTGATTTGATTGGTTATGATGCCGCCCGTTCTGCTTGACAAACGGGCGGCATTTCCATATTGGAAAGTACGACGGCGGCGCCCGGCAACGGGAGCCGCCCTTTCGTATCGGCAACGGTGCGGAAGATGAGACGAACCGGCCGCCTTTTCGGGGGCGGCCCAACCGGAAGACGGTAACGCCCATGACGACCTATACGGCGAAGCCGGCGAACATCGAGAAGAAGTGGGTCTTGATCGACGCCGAAGGCCTCGTGGTCGGCCGCCTCGCGACTGTGATCGCGATGCGCCTCCGCGGAAAGCACAAGGCCACCTACACCCCGCATATGGATGATGGCGACAATGTCATCGTCATCAACGCGGGCAAGGTGGTGCTGACGGGCCGCAAGTACACTGACAAGACCTACTACTGGCACACCGGCTACATCGGCGGCATCAAGGAGCGCAAGGCGCGCCAGATCCTCGGAAGTCCTCGACGTCAAGTCGATGAACAAGATGAACACGAGGCCTTGATCCATGGCTGAGCTCTCCTCCCTCGCTGAACTCGGCACTGCCGACGTCGCTCAGGTGGCCGAGGCCCCGGTGCACGTCCAGAAGCTCGACAAGTTCGGCCGCGCCTATGCCACCGGCAAGCGCAAGAACGCCATCGCGCGCGTCTGGATCAAGCCGGGTTCCGGCAAGATCATCGTGAACGACAAGGAGTTCAACGTTTACTTCGGTCGTCCGGTGCTTCAGATGATCGTCCAGCAGCCGATCTACGCCGCTGCGCGTGACGGCCAGTTCGACGTGATCGCCACCGTCGCCGGTGGCGGTCTCTCCGGCCAGGCCGGTGCGCTGCGTCACGGCATCTCCAAGGCTCTCACCTACTACGAGCCGGGCCTGCGCGGCGTGCTCAAGAAGCTTGGCTTCCTGACCCGCGACAGCCGCGTCGTCGAGCGCAAGAAGTATGGCAAGCGCAAGGCTCGCCGGAGCTTCCAGTTCTCGAAGCGCTAATCGCTTTCAGATCGAAATATGGAAAGGGCGGTGCCGATGGCGCCGCCCTTTTCTCATTGGTATTCAGCTTGGAAGGCTGCTGCCGTCAGTCTTTCATCTTCAGTCCCGGTGGGTCCGGCGGCAGCGGGATGAATTCCGTCTCGCCGGCGATTTCCGGGAAGCGGCGGGCGGACGAAGTTCCAGTAGATGTGTCGCTTCTCGGGAAAAGGTTCGCCGCCGATCAGCACGAGACGCGTCGGTTCCGATGCCATCAGGATCACCTCGGCGCCTGGCTGGAACACGACGAGCTGGTTCGGTGGAAAGACGCCGTCCTGCCCCTCAATCCCCACGCTGCCATTGATGACATAGGCTGCACGCTCGACATGGTCGGCGGGCACCTTGAAGCGCGCGCCGGCTTCGAGATGGACATCGACGTACATAAGGTCGGAATAGACCGGCACGGGCGACCGGACGCCAAAGCCGTCACCGGCCACCAGGGTCATCCGTACGTCTCTGTCGGAGAGGGTAGGGAGAGCAACCTTATCATGGTGGCTGAAGAGGGGCGCGATTTCCTCGCTCGCCTTCGGCAACGCTACCCAGATCTGCGTGCCGAACAGGCTGCCGCCTGCCGAGTGCACCGCGGCGGGAAAGCGCTCGGAGTGGACGATGCCATGGCCGGCCGTCATCCAGTTGACCTCACCGGCGCGGATCGTCTCCTTGTGACCGGCGCTGTCGCGATGGATCATCTCACCATCGAACAGGTAGGTGAGCGTCGACAGTCCAATGTGCGGATGCGGCCGCACGTCCTCCGCTTCACCGGCGCCGAACATCACCGGTCCCATCTGGTCGAAGAAGATGAACGGCCCGACCATGCGACGCTGAGTCGACGGCAATGCACGACGGACCTTGAAGCCGCCCAGATCGCGAACGTTCGGAAGAATGATCTCCTCAATGCGGTCATTGCCGCCCTTGCCCGGAATGCTCATGGCCAGTCCTTTCCTGTTGCTGGGCAGGATAGGTGGTTCTTCGGATGAGCGGTAGCTGCCGTTTGTTGAACGGTGTTTTTATGCCCGCAGGCAAACGGATCCGGAAAATAGAGACGGCTGCTTTATAGTATTAATAAAAAAAGCAGGGCCGAAGCCCTGCTTTTTAGTTCCGCGTGTCAGCCCATAAAGCCTACAGATAGAAAGACCTCCCAATCCATCCGCTGGCGGCAGCGTTTTCCGCGCCTATATGGGTTTTCCCTCCCAAGACTCAGACCGCGATAACTGGAAGGCATTCTGCTTCTGCCTATTTTGACGGCCCCATTTACTGAGGCATTTCGTCTTTTTGGCTGTGCCGTCCTTATTTATGGCGGGTACCATACACTGCGATTTTTGGTTTGTCATCCGTTTGTGCATAGGCTGCATGCTTGTTCAGCATGGGCGTTTTGGTTCGGACTTTTTACGATTGGGATCGGGAAATATCGCCATATCAATGGGTTGCCGACGGCTTCAGGAGCAATTCCGAATTGGTGTGACATCTGGGATTTGTCTCATAGACTAAAGTCATAGCCGTTGGCCGAACATGGCGTTGCTTTCGCCCTGTCGGTAACCGATCGGCCTTGTTTTTTCAGGGTCGATGCGCTTTGAGTAGCGCGCTCATCCCAACGCGCGAGAGGATTCCATGCGTCTCAGCCGGTATTTCCTGCCCATTCTCAAAGAGGCGCCCAAGGAGGCGGAGATCGTCTCGCATCGCCTGATGCTGCGCGCCGGTATGATGCGCCAGCAGAACGCTGGCATCTATTCCTGGCTGCCGCTCGGCCTCAAAGTGCTCAAGAAGATCGAGGCGATCGTCCGTGAAGAGCAGGATCGATCCGGCGCCGTCGAGATTCTGATGCCGTCCATTCAGCCGGCTGATCTCTGGCGCGAAAGCGGCCGCTACGACGCCTATGGCAAGGAGATGCTGCGCATCGTCGACCGCCACGAGCGCGAGATGCTCTACGGTCCGACGGCCGAGGAGGTCGTCACCGACATCTTCCGCACCTACGTGCGCTCCTACCGCGACCTGCCACTCAATCTCTACAATATCCAGTGGAAGTTCCGCGATGAAGTGCGCCCGCGCTTCGGCGTGATGCGCGGCCGCGAGTTCCTGATGAAGGACGCCTATTCCTTCGACGTCGATCAGGCCGGCGCGCTGCGCGCCTATCACAAGATGTTTGTCGCCTATCTCCGGACCTACAAGCGGCTGGGGCTCACCGCCATCCCGATGCGCGCCGATACCGGGCCGATCGGTGGCAAGCTCAGCCATGAGTTCATCATCCTGGCTTCGACCGGTGAAAGCGCCGTGTTCTGCGACAAGGACCTCTTGAATCTGCCGGTGCCGGGAGAAGACGTCGATTTCAACGGCGACCTCTCGTCGATCGTCGACATGTTCACCGACCGCTATGCCGCCACCGACGAGATGCACGACGAGGCCGCCTTCGCTGCGCTGCCAGAGGAGCGACGCGTGTCGGCGCGTGGCATCGAGGTCGGTCACATCTTCTCCTTCGGCACCAAATATTCGGAGCCGATGGGTGCGAAAGTGGCCATGCCCGACGGCAGCGAGCAGCCGGTGATCATGGGCTCCTACGGCATCGGTGTGTCGCGCCTCATCGGCGCCATCATCGAGGCGAGCCATGATGATGCCGGCATCATCTGGCCCGAGAGCGTCACGCCCTTCGGCGCCGGCATCGTCAGCCTGCGACCCGACGACGCGGTCGTCAGTGCTGCCTGCGAGGATGCCTATGCCAAGCTCGTGGCGGCCGGCAAGGATCCGCTCTATGACGACACCGCCGCTCGTCCGGGCGCCAAGTTCGCCTCGATGGATCTGATCGGTCTGCCTTGGCAGATCATCATCGGCCCCAAGGGGCTTGCCGATGGCGTGGTCGAGCTGAAGCGTCGCGCTACCGGCGACAAGGAACTGGTATCTCTGGAGTCGGCCATCGCCCGCGTCACAGAAAAGGCCTGATTGTCGCTGAAGAGGGGCGGTAATGTGCCGCCCCTTGTGGCTGCTCGATTCCGTTTGGAAAACGTGGAAACAGCAGCATGCCAGCGGACGGAATTTGCTAGTCTCACGCGTCGCCGCTTGGTGGCGTCCGCGAGTCGGCCGTCGGTCTTCGCGGCCGCGGCGCGGAATTCCTATGTTGGGCCGGCGTTTGGAGGTCTTTGGATGAGCGAGGCGAAAGCGGGGCGTCCCTTCGCTCCCTTCGAGTGGAAACTGGCCGGTCGTTATCTGAGGTCTCGTCGCAAGGAAGCCTTCATCTCGGTGATTGCCGGCTTTTCTTTCGTCGGCATTATGCTGGGCGTTGCCACGCTGATCATCGTCATGGCGGTGATGAATGGCTTTCGCGGTCAGCTGATGGACAAGATCCTCGGCATCAATGGCCATGCCGTGGTCCAGCCGATCGATAGCCCGCTCACCGATTATGTCTCGGTCGCCGATCGCCTCTCAGGCGTTGAAGGCGTCAAGATTGCCATGCCCTTCGTCGAAGGGCAGGTGCTGGCCTCGGGACCATCAGGCGCCTTTGGCGTGTTGGTGCGCGGCGTGCGCAGCGCCGACCTTCAGAAACTGCCGCTCGTCTACAATACCGTGCAGATCGGCTCCTTCGACAAGTTCGACGAGGGCACCGGCATTGCCATCGGCCAGCGGCTCGCCGAGAGCCTTGGCGTGACGGTCGGCGACAAGGTGACGCTGGTCAGCCCCAAGGGCAATGTGACGGCTCTCGGCACGACGCCACGCGTCAAGGCCTATCCGGTCTCCGCCATCTTCAAGATCGGCATGAGCGAGTATGACGGCACCTTCGTGTTCATGCCGATCGCCGAAGCGCAGAAATTCTTCATGATGGAGGACAAGGTCACCGCCATCGACGTCTTCCTCAACAATCCCGACGACGTCGGCACGATCAAGGACAAGTTGACCGTCGATGCCGGACGGCCGGTGCTGATTACCGACTGGCGGCAGCGCAACGTCACCTTCTTCTCGGCCCTCGAGGTCGAGCGCAACGTGATGTTCATGATCCTGACGCTGATCGTGCTGGTGGCGGCGCTCAACATCGTCTCGGGCATGACCATGCTGGTCAAGGACAAGAGCCACGACATCGCCATTTTACGCACCATGGGGGCGAGCCGTGGTTCCAGTCGAGAAGATCCGGCAGTTCGTGTCCTGGCTGACCTCGACGGAACTGTTCTCGCCCGAACTCTACTATCTCAGCCAGCTTCCCGCCGACATGCAGATGCACGAGACCATCAGCGTTCTTGTCATGGCGCTGGTGCTGTCCTTCGTGGCGACCATCTACCCCGCCTGGAAGGCGGCCCGCCTCGATCCCGTCGACGCGCTGAGGTACGAGTGATGCCGGCCATGGAAACCCTCATCACCGGGGTCGAAGATCCGGTCCTGAAACTGGTCGGTATCGAGAAGTCCTACAAGGAGGGCACCGGCACGCTGCCGATCCTTCGTGGCTGCGACTTCAACCTGTTCGCCGGCGAATTGACGGCGCTGGTCGCTCCGTCCGGAGCCGGCAAATCGACGCTCCTGCACATTACCGGTCTCCTGGAGAAGCCAGACGCTGGTGAGGTCGTCATCGGCGGCAAAGCCTGCGGTACGCTCGACGATGCGACCCGCACCCGTCTTCGCCGCACCGAGATCGGCTTTGTCTACCAGTTCCATCATCTCCTGCCGGAATTCTCGGCGCTTGAGAACCTGATGATCCCGCAGATGATTGCCGGTCTCGACAAGAAGGAAGCCGCCAAGCGCGGCAAGGATCTTCTTGCCTATATGCGGCTCGAAAAGCGCGGCACGCATCTCCCTTCGCAGCTTTCGGGCGGTGAGCGGCAACGCGTGGCCATCGCCCGCGCCGTTGCCAATGCCCCCAAGGTGCTGCTCGCCGACGAGCCGACTGGCAACCTCGACCCGAAAACGTCGCATTATGTGTTCGACGCGCTAGCCGCGCTGGTCAGGGCCACCGGCCTTGCCGCCATCATCGCCACCCACAACATGTCGCTGGCCGAACGAATGGATCGGCGCATCACCCTCGACGAAGGGCGGATCGTCGAACTCGAGTGACCTCATAATCGCTTGCCGTATAGTTCTGGAGAGCCGGCTATGTCCCGCATCACCTATGTTAACGGACGCTACGTTCCCTCGCGGGAGGCGGTCGTCAGCGTCGAGGATCGCGGCAACCAGTTCGCGGACGCGGTCTACGAGGCCTGTCAAATCAAGGATGGCGCCATCATCGATCTTCGCCGTCATCTCGATCGGCTCGACCGCTCGCTGGCCGAATTGAGGATCGCTGCGCCGATGAGTCGGGCGGCAATGACCCACGTGCTGCGGGAAGTCGTCCGTCGCAATCGAGTCGAGAATGGCTACGTCTACTGGCAGATCTCCCGTGGCGCCGCGCCGCGCGATCATGCCTTTCCCGTCGGCGTGGCGCCGACGTTTACCGCGACGGCCAAGTCGCTGGACGTTGCCGCCGCTGCCCTTCGCTATGAGAAGGGCGTGTCCGTCATTACTCTTCCCGACAACCGCTGGGACCGTGTGGACATCAAGACGGTCGGGTTGCTGCCCAATGCGCTCGCCAAGCAGGCGGCGCGCGAGGCCGGTGCCTTCGAAGCGGTGTTCGTCGACGCCGAGGGATTCGTGACCGAAGGGTCCTCTGCCAATGTCTGGCTGGTCGACGGGGAGGGCAGGATCGTCACCCGCCCAGCCGAGCGAGGCATTCTCCGCGGCATTACCCGGTCGGTGCTGATGGAGGTGGCGGCGGCCGAGGGCGTGCCGGTCGTCGAGAGGCGCTTCACCGTGGCCGAGATGAAGGCGGCGCGCGAAGTGTTCCTCACCTCTGCCGGGGCAATCCTCTGCCCCGTGGTGAGCATCGATGGCGAGACGGTAGCCAACGGCACTCCTGGTAGTGTCGCCGCCGGTCTGAGGCGGCGCTTCCATGATATCGCCGAGCGCACGCCGATTTGACCGCGGAGGTCATGTTGGGCAAAATTGTCACATGCTCTCCGAAACACGGATAGCACGAGCCCGCCGACCGTGACACGCATTCGAAATGGACTGGTAATTTCCGACGCGCCCGGCGTAACCATAAGTCCGGGCGACGCGTGGCGTCGGTTTGGCGTTTGCCCTTCACAAAAAAACGAAGTCGAAAAGGCCGAATAAAATGGCGGACAAAGCCCAGAATCTTCAGGACACCTTCCTCAACCACGTCCGTAAGAACAAGATTTCGCTGACGATTTTTCTGATCAACGGCGTGAAGCTACAGGGTGTGGTCACTTGGTTCGATAACTTCTGCGTCCTGCTGCGGCGCGATGGGCATTCCCAGCTCGTCTATAAACACGCCATTTCCACCATTATGCCGGCTCAACCTTTGGCTCTTTTCGAAGGCGCCGAGGAACCGAACTGAGTTCCATTTGTTCCGTAGTTGTCCGCCCATGGATTGCGCCATGGGCGGGCTATCACGGAAAACGTAATATGGCCGCGCGTGGCGTGGTTTTCGGGAGGTCAAGTGGCCGACGAACAGGATCTTGAAGAGGGCGGCCGTCCTCGCAAGAAGAGTGTCGATCGCATCGAGGAGCCCGCGAGGGCATTGGTTCTTGTGCCTGACTTGCGCCAGCGCGGGGGCAGGGACGAATCTACCGCGACCACCCAGCGCGATCTTGAGGCGCGCCTCGAGGAGGCTCTCGGTCTGGCTAACGCCATTGACCTCGATGTGCGCGCGACCACCCCCATATCGATCAGCCAGCCGAAACCGGCGACGTTGTTCGGCACAGGCAAGGTGGAGGAGATCGGCGAGACGGTAAAGGCTGAGGAGATCGACCTTGTCATTGTCGATCATGCCCTGACGCCCATTCAGCAGCGCAATCTGGAAAAGGCCTGGAAGACCAAGGTCATCGACCGTACGGGGCTGATCCTTGAAATCTTCGGCGAGCGCGCACGCACGCGTGAAGGTCGATTGCAGGTAGAACTCGCCCATCTCAAGTACCAGAAATCGCGCCTTGTCCGGTCGTGGACTCACCTTGAGCGTCAGCGCGGCGGCTTCGGCTTTCTCGGCGGTCCCGGT
Source organism: Pseudomonadota bacterium (assembly GCA_018262505.1). Lineage (GTDB taxonomy): Bacteria > Pseudomonadota > Alphaproteobacteria > Rhizobiales > Pleomorphomonadaceae > Pleomorphomonas. The sequence continues at coordinate 7,004 of JAGSYV010000135.1, read as the reverse complement.
GAGACGCAGATCGAAGCCGACCGGCGTCAGCTGCAGGAAAAGATCACCCGCATCGAGGCCGATCTCGAACAGGTCAAGCGAACGCGCGATTTGCACCGGCGGCAGCGGCGCAAGGCACCGCACCCGGTGGTCGCTCTGGTCGGTTACACCAACGCCGGCAAGTCGACGCTGTTCAATCACCTGACCGAGGCGGATGTGTTCGCCAAGGATCTATTGTTTGCAACGCTCGATCCCACGCTCCGGCGCATCAAGCTGCCGCATGGTACGGACGCCATTCTGTCGGACACCGTGGGCTTCATTTCCAACCTGCCGACCCACCTCGTCGCAGCCTTCCGAGCAACACTCGAGGAAGTGATCGAGGCGTCGATCATCCTGCATGTGCGGGATATTTCGCACAAGGACACCGAGGCGCAGGCGAGCGATGTCGCCGATGTGCTGAAGCAGCTCGGCCTCAACCCCGAAGATCGCGATCGCATCATCGAAGTGTGGAACAAGATCGACCTTGTCGATGAGGCGCGACGCGACGTTCTGCTGGCGCAAGCCGCCACCGACTCGCCCGGCGGGCAGGAGCGGCACGTCGTCTCCGCCGTCACCGGTGAGGGACTAGCCGAGCTGCTGGCGGCGATCGAAGCGAGGTTGGTTGGTGCCAAACCAGTGCACGAACTTGCACTCGACCCTTCCGATGGTGCCGGGCTTGCATGGCTCTACGATCATGGCGAGGTTCTGGAACGGCATGAAGACGACGACGGCACGCTGCGCCTCACGGTGCGCATCGCCGATAAGTCGATGACCGCCTTCCACCAGCGCTATGGCGAACGCATCCAGCATCCCCTCGCGGAAAACTGATATCCGCAGGACAAGTTTAGCAACCTGACTGGCGTATCGTGCGTTCATCAGGTTGACTGAATGCCACCGCCGAATCAACAGAAAGTGGAGACGATGAACCTACCGTCCAGGCGAGCCTTTCTCGCCGCGCTGCCCCTTGCCCTAGCCGCCTGCGTTTCCGTTCCCGGCGCGCCGACGATGCCACCGCTCATCGATCCGACCAAACCGAGGCGCTACCCTCGGCCGTCCGCTGAGTATGTAGCGATGTATGGCGAGATGCAGGATGGCGCGTTCACCGTTCCCGCTGTCGATCTGACGCTGGTCAATCCGGCCTTCTTGCGCCGGGAAGTCGATTATGCGACCGACGAGCCAGCGGGCACCATCATCATCGACACGCCGGCCCGCTACCTTTATCTGGTGCTGGGCGATGGCCGGGCGATGCGCTACGGCATTGGCGTCGGCCGAGAAGGCTTTGCCTGGGCCGGCACCGCCGTCGTTCGCCGTAAGGCAAAGTGGCCGTCCTGGCACCCGCCGGTGGAAATGCAGGCGCGTGATCCAAAAGCTCGCAAATGGGCAAACGGCATGCCTGGCGGTCCGGACAATCCGCTCGGTGCTCGGGCGCATTACCTCTTCCAGGGCAACATCGACACCCTCTTCCGCATTCACGGCACGGTGGAACCCTGGACGATCGGCAGCAATGTTTCCTCGGGCTGCATCCGTCTGATCAATCAGGATGTCATTGATCTCTTCGAGCGAGTGCCGGTTGGTACCGTCGTCAAGGTCCTGGAACGCCCGACGTCTCCTGTCGTTTGATGCCTTCGTCGCCCCGCCACAAGCGCGGGGCGGCCTCCTTTCGCCTCACCCGCCGACTCGGTTTTCGTCAAGAGTTTGAATTCCTTCGCAGCCAAAATAGGGGGAAGACAAATTAGCCCTGCCGCGCCATAGTGCCTCACGTCGAGCACCATGGCGAAGGACGGCGGGGAAGAAGCGCCGGTCGGTTCGCCTCTGGTTCCGTTCCGGGCCGGCAGTGCCGGCTGCGCCATCGACGGAACCGGGCCGACAGCGGGAGAAGTCGGGAGGACAGTATGATTGACAATTCCTACAATAATCGACGGTTGGCGCGCGAAGCGATGGCGTTCGTGCTGGCCGGTGGGCGGGGCAGCCGCCTTAAAGAGCTTACCGACCGCAGGGCCAAGCCGGCGGTCTACTTCGGCGGCAAAAGTCGCATCATCGATTTTGCTCTTTCCAATGCGCTCAATTCGGGCATTCGCCGCATATCCGTGGCGACCCAATACAAGGCGCACAGCCTTATTCGCCACCTGCAATATGGTTGGAATTTCTTCCGTCAGGAGCGCAATGAGAGCTTCGATATTCTTCCCGCCTCGCAGCGCGTCGCCGAGGACAAATGGTATGTCGGAACCGCTGACGCGGTGACGCAGAACATCGATATTATCGAAGCGCACCATATCGAATACATCATCATTCTGGCTGGCGATCACATCTACAAGCAGGACTATGAGATCATGCTCGATCAGCATGTCTCGTCCGGCGCGGACGTGACGGTCGGTTGCATCGAAGTGCCGCGCATGGAAGCCACCGGTTTCGGCGTGATGGCGGTCGATGAGAATTCCCGCATCATCGACTTCGTGGAAAAGCCGGCCGACCCGCCGGCCATGCCCGGCCGCCCGGATCTGGCTCTGGCTTCGATGGGCATCTACGTCTTCAAGACCAGCTTCCTGATCGATCTGCTGCGCCAGGACCAGGACGATCCGAACTCCAGCCACGATTTCGGCAAGGACATCATTCCTGCCATCGTCAAGGGTGGCAAGGCGATCGCTCACAAGTTCTCCGACAGCTGTGTGCGTTCCTCCTCCGAAGCCGAACCCTATTGGCGCGACGTCGGCACCATCGATGCCTTCTGGGAAGCCAATATCGACCTGACCGACTTCATCCCGGCGCTGGATCTCTACGATCAAAAGTGGCCGATCTGGACGTACACGGAACTGACGCCGCCGGCCAAGTTCATCCATGATGAGGACGGCCGGCGCGGCGCTGCCACCAGTTCGCTGGTATCGGGCGGCTGTATCATCTCCGGTTCTCGTGTCGACAAGTCCTTGCTGTTCACCGGCGTGCATGCCCACTCCTATTCGGAGGTCGAGCACTGCGTCGTGCTGCCCTACGTCAACGTCAACCGAGGTGCCCGGGTCACCAAGTGCGTCATCGACAAGGGAGTGATCATTCCGGCCGGCCTTGTGGTTGGTGAAGATCCGGAACTCGATGCCAGTCGCTTCCGTCGGAGCGAAGGCGGTGTCTGCCTGATCACTCAGGATATGATCGATCGGCTGCAGCTCTGACGGCGGCGTTGAGAGAAACCTCGGGGCGTGGCAAAACCCGCGCCCCGATCCGGTCCGGAACTCGCGCCGCTGCCGGCATGCCGCCGAAGGCGGCGCCGCCATGTGAGAGGATCGGGCGAAGCCGATCCGCTGCCTTGCGGACAATCCCTGGCGTGGTTGAAAATGACGCCTGATATTTCAGTTACGGTTTTCTCATGCCTTTGGCTGATATGAGAAAATCGTGATGACTTCAACGAGCGGATGCGTCAGCATTCTCGCCTGTTGGATTTAACCAGTCGGGGTGATCAAGTGCGCGTCCTATTCGTTGCCTCCGAATGCTACCCGCTGATCAAGACGGGTGGTCTTGCCGATGTCGCAGGGGCATTGCCATTGGCGCTCGCCAACCTCGACTGTGATGTTCGGGTGCTGATGCCGGCCTATCCCGGCGTATTCAGCCATCTTCAAGCCATCCAGGAAGTGGCCACCTATCCCGACGTGTTCGGCGGGCCCGGCCGCTTGCTGGCCGGCGAGACGGCAGATGGCCTGAAGGTATTGGCGCTCGAAGCCAGCCATCTCTACGAACGGCCAGGCAACCCCTATCTTGGGCCGGACGGCAAGGACTGGTGGGACAATACCCGCCGCTTCGCGGCGCTATCGGCGATCGGCGCCGCCGTTGGCCGCTCCGGGGTTGGCGATTGGAAGCCTGAGATTGTCCATTGCCATGATTGGCAAACCGGGCTCGTCGCACCCTATCTGTTGGCTGGCCCAGCCGAGGGGCGGCCGAAGACGGTCTTCACCATTCACAACGTGGCCTTCCAGGGTATCTGCGGCCGCGCCGACTTCGACACTTTCGGCCTGCCGTCGAGCTTCTACACGCCGGCAGGGCTCGAATATTACGGCTACTGTTCCTTTCTGAAGGGGGGGCTGGTCTTCTCCGATCGGCTCACAACGGTCAGCCCCACCTACGCGCGCGAGCTGCGTACTCCGGAATTCGGCTTCGGCATGGAGGGCGTGCTCAACGAGCGCGCCAACGTGTTGAGCGGCATCGTCAACGGCATCGATACCAAGGTCTGGGACCCGGCCACCGATCCGCTGATCGCTGCCAACTACAGCGAACGCAAGATGGCCGGCAAGGCGACCTGCAAGACCGAACTGCAGAGACGCATGGGCCTCAGGATCGACCCCGATGCGCCGTTGATGATCGTGGTGAGCCGCCTCACGGGCCAGAAGGGCCTCGATATGCTGTTGCCCAATCTGGACGGCATCCTGCAGCGGGGCGGGCAGCTTGCCATCCTTGGGGCCGGCGAGCATGGCATGGAGCGTGCCTTCGTCGACGCCGCCGCCGCCAATCCTGGCGCCGTTGCTGTTCATATCGGCTATAGCGAGCCGCTCAGCCATGCGATGCAGGCCGGTGCCGACGCCATCCTCATCCCCTCGCGCTTCGAGCCCTGCGGCCTGACGCAGCTCTACGGTCTGCGCTATGGCACCATTCCGGTGGTGGCCCGCACGGGCGGCCTTGCCGACACGGTGATCGATGCCAATGACGCCTCGATTCGGGCCGGATCGGCGACGGGCCTGCAGTTCGCGCCGGTCTCTGCGGGAGGCCTCGGCTTCGCCCTCGAGCGCCTGTTCGATCTTTTCCATAACAAGAAGGTATGGCGGGCGTTGCAAGCACGGGCGATGGTCCATCCGGTGGGGTGGGCGGATTCGGCGCCCGATTACGTCGCGCTCTACCGCGACCTGACGGTCGAGGGCGTCTGAGCTCGATGACCTTGTCGATCCGGTCCGGCCGGCCGTATCCCCTGGGTGCGCAGTTCGACGGGGAGGGCGTTAATTTCGCTCTTTTCTCTGCGAATGCGACACGCGTCGACGTCTGTCTGTTCGAGCCGCTGACCGGCTTCGAACACGCACGCCTGACGCTGCCGGAATGCACCGACGAGGTCTTTCACGGTTATGTCTCGGGCATTGGTATCGGCACCGCTTATGGATTCCGCGTCCATGGTCCCTACGATCCGGAGCATGGTCACCGTTTCAACCCGCACAAGCTGGTCGTCGATCCCTATGCCAAGGTGTTGACGGGGCGTCTGCGGGCCAGCGACCTGATGGCCGGCTACCAGCCCGTGACCCTCGATGACGCGAGCTTCGATACCCGCGACAGTGCCCGCGTCGTCCCGAAGGCGCTGGTGATCGATTCCAAGGTTCCGCCTTGCGTGAGTTTTCGACCGGAGCGGCCCTGGCGGGATACTGTCATCTACGAGGCTCACGTTCGTGGGTTGACCATGCAGATGCCGCGGCTGCCGCGGGGCAAAGCCGGCACTTACGAGGGGCTCGGTGCGCCGGAAACCATCGAACATCTGACGAAGCTCGGCATCACGGCGATCGAACTGATGCCCATCCAGGCCTTCATGGATGATGGCTTCCTCACGCGCAAAGGACTCGTCAATTATTGGGGCTACTCGCCGCTCTGCTATTTCGCACCGGAGCCCCGCTACGACCACGGCGCACGCGGCGTTTCCATCATAGACCGGGTGCGCGACATGGTGTGCGCGCTGCATGAGGCGGGCATCGAGGTGCTGCTCGACGTTGTCTACAATCACACCGGCGAAGTCGATCAGTTTGGGCCGACCCTCAGTTTTCGCGGCATCGACAACGCCAGCTACTACCGCCTCAACCCCGATCGTCCGCGCTGGTACATCAACGACACCGGGACCGGAAACACGCTTAATTCCGGCCACCCGCGCGTGACGCAGATGATTCTCGATTCGCTGCGCTACTGGGTGGAGGCAATTGGCGTCGACGGCTTCCGTTTTGATCTCGCGACCTCGGTGGGGCGCGAGCCGCACGGCTTCGATCCGGAGGGACGCTTCCTGACAGCGCTCAGGCAGGATCCACTTCTGTCAACCGTGAAGCTGATCGCCGAGCCTTGGGACATCGGCCCCGGCGGCTATCAGCTCGGCAACTTTCGCCCGGCTGCTCGGTTCGCCCGATCGGTTCGACCGGTCAAACCGGCGGCCGTCGGCGTCGATCAACTTCATCACCGCTCACGACGGCTTCACGCTGAAAGATCTCGTTTCCTACGCGGCAAAGCACAACGAGGCGAATCTCGAGGACAACCGCGACGGCCATTCCGACAATCACTCGGCCAACTACGGCACCGAGGGACCGTCGGCGGACCCGGTCATTGTCGGCACGCGCAAACGACAAATGCGCAATATGCTGGCAACACTGCTTCTGTCACAGGGGACGCCCATGTTGCTGGCCGGCGACGAACTCGCCAATAGCCAACTCGGCAACAACAACGCCTACTGTCAGGACAATTCGGTGGGCTGGGTGGCATGGAACGAGGCTGATGATGCCGAACTCGCCGATTTCGTCGCCAACGTCGTGCGATTGAGGCAGTCCTATTCGGTCTTTCGCCAGACGCGCTTTCTGCATGGAACGCCGCGGCCCGAGGACGGACGGATCGACGTGGAGTGGATCGCCGTGTCCGGCCGGCCGATGACCGGCAGCGACTGGAACAGTCACGAGTGCAAGGCTTTCGGCGTTGTGCTGCGCGATTCGGCGCTGCCGCATGCCGAGACCGATGGCGACGCCGTCTATCTCGTGATGAATGCCCACCGTGCCAACCGGCGTTTCCACTTGCCACCGACGCGCGACGAGCACAGTTGGAAGCCGGTCCTGAGTTCGGACATGCCGACCGGCCGCCCGGCGGCCGCCACGCCGCGTCGCGCCTGGCAAGCGGTCGAAGTGCCGGGGCGCACCTTCCTCGCTTTCGTCGAGGTAAGAGCTTGAGTAAGATGACATTGCCTCTCGGGGAGTGACAGGGAATGCAGACCAAGACAATCG
>JAGSYV010000235.1 GCA_018262505.1 Pseudomonadota bacterium | reverse complement strand
GACGGTTCAGATTGGCCGCCCCCACGAGGGAAAGCGAGCAACGGTGACGGATAAGAAGTCTGTCTTCATCAAGACCTACGGCTGTCAGATGAACGTCTATGACAGCGACCGCATGTCGGACACGCTGACGCCGCTCGGATATGCCGCCGTCGACAGTCCCGAGAAAGCCGATCTCGTCATCCTGAACACTTGCCATATTCGCGAGAAGGCCGCCGAGAAGGTCTATTCCGAACTTGGACGCCTGCGCGTCCTGAAGGCGGAGCGCGCCGCCGAGGGTCGGGAAACACTGGTCGCCGTCGCCGGCTGCGTCGCCCAGGCGGAGGGCGAGGAAATCATCGCCCGCGCGCCGGTCGTCGACATGGTGTTCGGACCGCAGACCTATCACCGCCTGCCCGAACTGATCGAGCGGGTACGCCTGGGCGAGAGGCCGACCGCCACCCAAGGCAAGGCGCCGGCTCGGCAGAAGGTGGTGGAGACCGAGTTCCCGGCCGAAGACAAGTTCGACCATCTCATCGCCCCCTCCGAGACGGCGCAGGAAGGCTGCGACAAGTTCTGCACCTTCTGCGTCGTGCCCTACACGCGCGGCTCGGAAGCCTCGCGACCGGTCGAGAAGATTGTCGAGGAAGCGGAAACTTTGGTGGCGGCCGGCGTGCGCGAGATCACGCTGCTCGGCCAGAATGTCAACGCTTATCACGGCGCCGACCGGGAGGGCCGGACGGTCGGCCTTGCCGGCCTCCTGGCCCGCCTTTCCGAACTGCCGCGTCTTGCCCGCATCCGCTATACCACCAGCCATCCGCGCGATCTTGACGACGCGCTGATTGCCGCCCACGCCGGCAATCCCAAGCTGATGCCCTACCTGCACCTTCCCGTGCAGTCCGGCTCGGACCGCATCCTCGCGGCCATGAACCGTCGCCATACCGCCGCCGAATACGTTGCTTTGGTCGGCCGCATGCGGGCGGCGCGGCAGGATATGGCGATCTCCGGCGATTTTATCGTCGGCTTCCCCGGCGAAACCGAGGAAGACTTCGAGGCCACCATGGACCTCGTGCGCACCATCGACTACGCGGCCTGCTTCTCGTTCAAATATTCGCCGCGTCCCGGCACGCCAGCGGCGGCTCTCGCCGACCAGGTACCGGAAGCGGTGAAGAGCGAGCGATTGCAGCGCCTGCAGACGCTGCTCGAAGCCCAGCAGAAGACTTTCGCCGAACGGCTCATTGGCTGCACCCTGCCCGTGCTTTTCGACAAGCAGGGCCGCCTCCCCGGTCAGATCGTCGGACGTTCGCCCTATCTGCAGCCGGTGGCCGTCATGGCACCGTCGTCGCTGATCGGTGAAATTGCCGAGGTCACCATCGAGGCGACCGGCGGCCACAGTCTGATCGGCAGGCTCAAGGGTGAGCCCGTACCGGCCCGACGGTCGGCATGAGGCCGTCACGATACGCACCGACCAAGCCGTCGCGCATGCGACCTAACCGGGGAACGCCATGACCTATGCGTCCGACCTCACCCATCTGGTGCTGGTCTTCGAGGATAATCGGTTGATCGGCCCGCTCTACGGTCAGTTCGACCAGCATCTGGCGCTGATCGAGCAGAAGCTCGGCGTCGACGCCACGGCGCGCGGCAACCAGGTGACCATTCGCGGGTCGCACGACGCGGCCGCTCGCGCCCGCGACGTGCTGGAAGCGCTCTACGGTCGCCTGCAGGCCGGCCAGACGCTGACCTCGGCCGACGTCGAGGGAGCGATCCGCATGGCGCTGGCGGTTGGCGATCAGTTGCCGCTGCCGGCCATTGACGCCGCCTCTCGGCTGCAGCTTGCTGCCATCGCCACCCGCCGCAAAACCGTCGTGGCCCGTAACCCGGCGCAGGATGCCTATATCCGCGCCATGGAACGCTCGACATTGGTGTTCGGTCTCGGACCGGCCGGCACGGGCAAGACCTATCTTGCCGTGGCTTACGCCGCGGCGCTGCTTGAGCGCGGCGAAGTGGCCCGCCTCGTGCTGTCGCGACCGGCCGTCGAAGCCGGTGAACGGCTCGGCTTCCTGCCGGGCGACATGCGCGAGAAGATCGATCCCTATCTTCGCCCCCTTTACGATGCGCTCTACGACATGATGCCGCCCGAGCGGGTAGAGCGGGCACTGACCTCCGGCGCCATCGAGATTGCGCCGCTGGCCTTCATGCGCGGTCGGACGCTGGCCAATGCCGCTGTCATCCTCGACGAGGCGCAGAACACCACGTCGATGCAGATGAAGATGTTTCTCACCCGCCTCGGCGACGGCTCGAAGATGATCGTCACCGGCGACCCCAGCCAGGTCGACCTGCCGGCCGGTCAGGTGTCCGGCCTGGTCGAAGCAAGCCGTATTCTCGCCGATGTGCAGGTCCGCTTTACCCACGAGGACGTTGTTCGCCACGAACTGGTGGCCCGCATCGTCAAGGCCTATGACGACGACAGCCGGGAGCGGCTCGCCGCCGCCCGTGGGGGGAAGGCATGAGCGTGATCGTCGTCGATATCCTCGCGGAAAGTTCCCTCTGGGGCGAGGCGGAGGAATGGCGCGATGATGTCGAGGCGGCCGTTGCCATGGCAGCATCGGCAGCCGATGCCGAGATCGCCGACGAAGCGGAACTGTCGCTGCTGCTCACCGACGACGCGGCAATCCGCTTGCTCAACCGCGATCACCGCGGCCTCGACAAGCCGACCAACGTTCTGTCGTTCCCGCAGGACGATCCGGAGGCCGACGCTTACGGCCCTCTCCTGGGCGATATCGTGGTGGCCCACGAGACGGTGGCACGAGAGGCCGTCGAGGAAGGTATTTCCTTTCATGACCATTTCCTGCACATGATCGTGCATGGATTCCTGCATCTCGTCGGGTATGATCACATGAACGACGACGAAGCCGAGGAGATGGAAGGTCTGGAGACAGACATTCTCGCCCGGCTCGGCATCGCCAACCCCTATGCCGACGCGCCGATGGGCGGCGCCGGCCACTGAGGGAGGCACTATCGGGGCGTCCGCCACGAGCCGGGAGGGCTGGCTGGCGGCGCGGAAGAAGGACGATGAGCGACAGCGACAGTCATAGTACGGGCAGTCAGAATACGGCCGTGGCGGCCCCGCAGGGTGTCTCGGCCGAGGGTGGAACAGGCTCCGGAATGAGCTGGCTCGCGCGTTTGCGCGAGGCCTTCGGTTTCAAGACCTCTGCGACGCTCAGGCAGAACCTCGAGGAAGCGCTCAGCCAGGAAGACGCACTCGATGCCGCCTTTTCGCCCGAGGAGCGGACGCTGATCCGCAATATCCTTCGCCTCAGGGAAACGCGCGTCGCCGACGTGATGGTGCCGCGCGCCGATATCGCCGCCGTCGACGCCGACACGACACTCGCCGAACTGCTAGGCCTGTTCGAAGCCTCCGGTCACTCGCGCATGCCGGTCTACCGCGAGACGCTGGACGACGCCATCGGCATGGTCCACATCAAGGACCTGATCACCCATATCACCGGTAAGGCACGCATCGATGCCGCGGCCGAAGAGGACGAAGTCCGGCTCAACGTCGGCAAGGTCGACCTCGACATAACGCTCGACGCGGCCAAGCTTGTGCGTGCCGTGCTGTTCGTACCGCCATCCATGCCGGCCACCGATCTGCTGCAGAAGATGCAGGCGACGCATATCCAGATGGCGCTGGTCATCGACGAGTATGGCGGCACCGACGGCATCGTTTCCATCGAAGACATTGTCGAGACCATCGTCGGCGAGATCGACGATGAGCATGACGATGAGGATGGTCCACTGGTCAAGACGGTGCAGGATGGCATTTATCTCGCCGATGCTCGCGCCGATCTCGATGAGGTGCGAGCCGCCATCGGGCCGAGCTTCTCGTTCGCCGACTACGACGAGGACGTCGACACGCTGGGTGGCCTGCTGTTCGCCGCTCTTGGCCGTATCCCGGTGCGTGGCGAGGTGATCGTTTCCGACGATCTTCCAGGCTGGGAGGTTGAAGTGCTCGACGCCGATCCGCGCCGCATCAAGACGGTACGGCTCGTCGCCCGCGCAACCGAGTCCTCTGAGTCGATCGAGTCCTCCGAAGTCGGAGTCTGAGGCGTCCGGACCATTTCCTCCCCAGCGGCGACCGGCTATTGCTTCGAACGCACTGACCGATTCGCCGCCCAGGGGAAAGGCGCCATGTTCGAAACCTATGCCCATCGGCTGCTGCTGCTCTGGGGATGGCCACGCCGCCTCGTAGCCCTTGCCGCCGGGGCTCTTTCCGCGCTGGCATTGGCGCCGATACACGCCGGGCCGATCCTGTTCCTGACACTGCCGGCCCTGGTGCTGCTGATCGATGGGGCCGTGGTCGCGGGACCGCGCGGTATCCGGCGGTTGAGGCCGGCGGCAGCCACCGGCTGGTGGTTCGGTTTCGGCTATTTCCTCGCCGGCCTCCATTGGGTGGGAATAGCCTTCCTCGCCGAGGGCCGTTCGGCGCTTGTGCCGCTGATGCCTTTCGCGGTCGCCGGTCTGGCCGCCGGCCTAGCCCTGTTCACCGCCCTCGGTACCCTCGTTGCCCGCCTGCTCTGGAGCGATAGCCCTACGCGGATCTTCGCCCTGGCCGTGGGGCTCGGCATGTCCGAGTGGCTGCGCGGCCATGTGCTGACCGGGTTTCCATGGAACCTGTTGGGGCAGGCCGTCGCCTTCACGGACACCTCCGCCCAGGCGGCAAGCGTTGTCGGCATCTACGGCCTGACGTTCGCCGGCATCGCCGTGTTCGCAGCCCCGGTACTGCTCGTCGACGAGCGGGGACACTATCTGTGGTTGCGGCGGCTGACCGTCGTGCTGGTCCTGGCTTTGATTGTCGCCGATCTTGGTTGGGGCCTCCACCGGCTTTCCGGTGCAGCCCCGGTCGGCAAGGCGGTGCTCTCCGATGCCCGCATACGCATCGTCCAACCCAACATTGATCAGGCCGCCAAATGGTCGCCCGAGAAAAAGCAGGAAGCGCTCGATAGACTGGCAACCCTCTCCGACAGCCGGACGGACCCTCAAACGTTGGGGGCCATCTCCTTCTCCGAGATCATCTGGCCGGAAACCGCGTTGCCCTTCTTCCTGACGGAAGAGCCGGAAGCGCTGGCCCGCATTGCCGATCTGTTGTCGCCAGGAACGATCCTTCTCACCGGCGCGCCGCGCGTCGAACCGGCCGACGATTCAGGCGATGGGGGACGTCGCTATTACAACTCGCTGTTCGCCATCGACGATACCGGCGCCATCCGCGCGGCCTACGACAAGGTGCACCTTGTTCCCTTTGGCGAATACATGCCGTTTGAATCGCTGTTGCGCCAGTTCGGTATTGGCGAGCTGTTCCGCGGCATCGGCGGCTTCTCAGCCGGTCCGCGCCGCAATTTGATCGCCCTCGCCGGCCACCCTTCCTTCTCCGTGCTGATCTGCTACGAGGCCATCTTCTCCGGCGAAGTCTTGCCGGACGGCGGACGGCCCGACTATCTCGTCAACATCACCAATGACGGCTGGTTCGGCCGCAGCACAGGTCCTTACCAGCATCTCGATGCTGCTCGCATGCGGGCAATCGAGGAAGGCCTGCCCGTGGTGAGATCTGCCAATACGGGCATATCTGCAATCATCGACGCCTACGGCAGGACAGTTGCAAGTTTACCGCTCGGCGAAGACGGCGTGCTCGACGGTTTTGTGCCGTCTGAACGCCCGATGACTCTCTTTCAACAGGTCGAGCCAACTTTTCTCTTGGCTTTCAATGTCTTCTTCATCCTGTTGGCGCTCCTTGGAAAGAGAAAACGTAGAACCAGGAGTTGACAACTTCTCGTTCGAAGACAACAATCCAAGCGCGCAACGACCCCTTTGTGGTTCGTTTGCCAAGAAA
>JAGSYV010000234.1 GCA_018262505.1 Pseudomonadota bacterium | reverse complement strand
CGGCCGCGCCCGGCTGATGCTGGAGGCGGTGATCGCCATGCTGGCCTGCCTCGTCATCATGTCGGCCGCTCAGGCCACATCGGTGCCCAGCGAGGAACATCTTGCCACGTCGCTGACGTTCCCCTTCGTCAAGACGCTGATGGTCAACCTCTGGTATTTCTATGTGCCGTTCGGTGCCTTCGTCATCGTGTCGGCCGGCAACGCGGTGAACCTCACCGACGGTCTCGACGGCCTTGCCATCGTGCCGGTGATGATCGCGGCGGCGAGCTTCGCGCTGATCTCCTACCTCGCCGGCAACTATGTCTTCGCCAACTACCTGCAGATCCACTTTGTGCCGGGTACCGGCGAGCTCGCCATCATCTGCGGCGCGGTGATCGGGGCCGGCATCGGCTTCCTGTGGTTCAACGCGCCGCCGGCCGCCATCTTCATGGGCGATACCGGTTCGCTGGCGCTCGGCGGCCTGCTCGGCACGGTGGCCGTGGCGGTCAAGCACGAGATCGTGCTGGCCATCGTCGGCGGCCTGTTCGTGCTGGAGGCGGTGTCGGTGATCATCCAGGTCGGCTCCTACAAGCTCACCGGCAAGCGCGTCTTCAAGATGGCGCCCATCCACCATCATTTCGAACAGCTCGGCTGGACCGAATCGCAGGTGGTGATCCGCTTCTGGATCATCGCCGTCGTGTTGGCGCTGATCGGTCTGTCATCCCTCAAGCTGCGCTGACGGAGACCTGGCGATGATCCCTATCACCTCGATGAAAGGCAAGCGCGTCGCGGTGTTCGGCCTCGGCGGCTCCGGCCTGATCACCGCCGAAGCGCTGGTGGCCGGCGGGGCCGAGGTCATCGCCTGGGACGACAACGAAAGCGCCCGCGCCGCCGCCGAGGCGCGCGAGATCCCTATCACCGACTGGCGAGGCACCGAATTCGGTGCCTATTCGGCGTTGGTGCTGGCGCCCGGCGTGCCGCTCACCCATCCCGAGCCGCACTGGTCGGTGAAGATCGCCCGCGAGGCCGGCGTCGAGATCATCGGCGACATCTGCCTGTTCGCCCGTGAGCGCAAGTTCCGCGCGCCGACGGCGCCCTTCGTCGCCATCACCGGCACCAACGGCAAGTCGACGACGACGGCGCTGATCCATCACATCCTGAAATCGGCCGGCAAGGACGTCGAGATCGGCGGCAACTTCGGCCCGGCAGTGCTTGGTCTCAAGGATCTGGCGCCCGACCGCTTCTACGTCATCGAGTGCTCGTCCTTCCAGATCGATCTCACGCCCGGCATCGATCCTACGGTGGGTATCCAGCTCAACCTCACCGAGGATCATATCGATCGCCACGGTTCGATCGAGGGCTACGCAGCGGTGAAGGAGAAGCTGGTTGAGGGCGCCAAGGTCGCCGTCGTCGGCACCGACGACGCGCTCAGCGCCGCCATGGCGACGCGCCGGGAATCCAAGGGCCTCGAGACGCTGCGCATCTCGACGCGTGGCTCGGTGGCGCAGGGCGTCTGGGCGGTGTCGGGCCGCATCATCGAGCCGAGAGGTCTTTCGCAGACGGTGATCTACGATCTGCACGGTCACCCGATCCTCAAGGGTGTCCACAATGCCCAGAACGTAGCGGCGGCGGTCGCGGCAACGCGCCGGCTCGGCCTCGGCCTCGACGAGGTCCGCAAGGGCATCGAAACCTTCCCCGGCCTTGCCCACCGCATGGAGCCGATCGGCCGGTCCGGCCCGGTGATCCTGGTCAACGACAGCAAGGCGACCAACGCCGACGCGGCCGCCAAGGCGTTGGCAAGCTATGACAACATCTATTGGATCGCTGGCGGCAAGCCGAAGAGCGGCGGCATCACCCCGCTGGCCGGCTTCTTTCCGAAGATCGCCAAGGCCTACCTCATCGGCGTCGCGGCGGAAGAGTTCGCCGCCACCATTGGCGATGCGGCGCCGCATGCCATCGTCGAGACGCTCGACCGCGCGGTGTCCGAGGCCTTGACCGACGCTTTGGCGGCCACCGACGAGAATGGTGGCGAGGCAGTGGTGCGTCCTACGACCAGTTCAAGAACTTCGAGGTGCGCGGTGATCATTTCCGCGAACTCGTGCTGACCGATCCCCGCGTCAAGCCGTTCCAGGAGAAGGCCTGATGGTCTCGCGTGCCGAACGAAACCCGATTGCCGACTGGTGGTTCACCGTCGATAAGCTCCTGCTCATCGCCTTTCTGGCGCTGATCTTTGGCGGCATCGTGCTGTCGCTGGCGGCGAGCCCCGCCGTCGCCGAGCGCATCGGCATCGCCGACAGCTATTATTTCGTCAAACGCCAGGCGATGTTCGCCATCCCCGGCGTGATCACGCTGATCGGCGTTTCCTTCCTGTCGCCCAAGCAGATCCGGCGGGCGGCACTGGTCGGCTTCGTCGTCTGCGTCGGCCTGCTGATCCTGACGCTGCTGATCGGACCGGAAGTGAAGGGCTCGCGTCGCTGGATCACCATCCTCGGCGTGTCGGTGCAGCCGTCGGAGTTCATGAAGCCGATGTTTGCCGTGCTGGTGGGCTTCCTGCTCGCCGAGGGGCAGAAGCGGCCCGATCTGCCCGGACGCAGCTTTTCCATGCTGCTGCTCGGCATCGTGGCGGCGCTGTTCGTCGCCCAGCCTGACTTCGGCCAGACCATGCTGATCTGTCTCACCTGGGCCGGCCTGTTCTTCATCTCCGGCATGAGCTGGATGTGGATCCTGGTGTTCGCCGGTGCCGGTGCCGGCGGCATCCTCAGCGCTTATACCCTGGTGCCGCACGTTCGTTCGCGTATCGAGCGCTTCATGAACCCCGAGGTGGGTGACACGTTCCAGGTGCAGACGGCACAGGAAGCCTTCGTCAACGGTGGCTGGTGGGGGCAGGGACCGGGTGAGGGCACCTTCAAGCGTATCCTGCCCGACAGCCACACCGACTTCGTGTTCGCCGTGCTGGGCGAGGAGTTCGGTCTCGTCCTCTGCATGTGCTTGGTGCTGGTGTTCGCCTTCGTGGTGCTGCGCGGCATGAGCCACGCGCTCAAGGAGAACGACGGCTACGTCCGTCTCGCCGCCACAGGCCTCATCATGCAGTTCGGCCTGCAGTCCTGCATCAACATGGCGGTGAACCTGCATCTGATGCCGGCCAAGGGCATGACGCTGCCCTTCATTTCCTACGGCGGTTCGTCGCTGGTGGCGGTGGCGCTGTCGATGGGCATGCTGTTGGCGCTGACCCGCAAGCGGCCCGACCAGACCCGGTTCGTGGCGCCGATCGAATTTTCGCCGCTGCCCAGCCGAGGCTGACTACAATGACGCGTACCATCCTGATCGCCGCCGGCGGAACCGGCGGCCATCTCTTCCCTGCCGAATCCCTTGCTCACGCGCTCGCCCCGCGCGGCTTCGACGTTCATCTCGCCACCGACCATCGCGCCAACAATTACGGCTCGGAATTCCCAGCGAAAGAAATCCACATCATCGCCTCGGCGACCTTCGGCGATCGCTCGCCGATCGGTCTCCTGAAATCGGCGGCCAATCTCATGCGTGGCGAACTGCAGTCGCTGTCACTCGTGCGCCGGCTCGATCCGGCGGTGACCATCGGCTTCGGTGGCTATCCGACGCTGCCGCCACTTGTTGCCGCCTGGCTCACCCACCGCCCGACCATCGTCCACGAATCCAACGCGGTGATGGGGCGGGCCAACCGGTTCCTCGCCTCGCGGGTGACGGCCATCGCCACCACCTTCAAGAACACCGGCCTGATGGGCACCGGCGCGTCGCGCGCCGTGGTCACCGGCAATCCCGTGCGGCCCAAGGTGCTGGCCGCCGTGACGCCCTATCGCCAGCCGACTGATGACGGCAAGATCGATCTTCTGGTGTTCGGCGGTAGCCAGGGCGCCCGGGTGTTCGGCGAGATCATGCCGCCGGCGCTGGAGAAGCTGCCGGCCGACGTGGCGGCCCGGCTGCGTCTCGTGCAGCAGGTACGGCCCGAGGATCTCGATCGGGTCGGCGCCATTTACGCCCGGCTCGGCATCGATCACGAGATCGCACCCTTCTTCACCGACCTGCCGGCCCGCATCGCCAACGCCCACCTCGTCCGGTCCGGCGCCTCGTCGGTGGCCGAACTCACCGTCATCGGCCGGCCGTCGATCCTGGTGCCGCTGCCGCACGCCCTCGACAACGACCAGAAGACCAATGCCATCGGTCTTGAGAAGGCCGGCGGCGCCATCATGGCCGAGCAGGCGTCATTGACGCCGGAAAAGCTGGCCGACCTCATTGCCGGTCTGGTGCGGGCGCCCGAGCGTCTCACCGCCATGGCCACTGCTGCCAAGGGCGAAGGCCGCCCCGACGCGGTGGAGCGGCTCGCCGATCTCGTTGAATTCATCGCCTCCGGCGGCAAGCCCGCCGATTTTGCTTCTAGGGAAATACGTCCATGAAAATGCCCCGCGACATCGGGCCGGTTCATTTCGTCGGCATCGGCGGCATCGGCATGAGCGGCATCGCCGAGGTGCTGCAGGATCTCGGCTACCGCGTGCAGGGATCCGATCAGGCCGAAAGCGGCAACGTCGAGCGCCTGCGCGCCTCCGGCATCCCGGTGATGATCGGTCACAAGGCGGAGAACCTCGGCGCCGCCGAGGTGCTGGTCGTCTCCTCGGCCATCAAGCGCGACAATCCGGAACTGGTGGCCGCCCGCGAGCGGCACCTGCCGATCGTTCGCCGCGCCGAGATGCTGGCCGAGCTGATGCGCTTCAAGCAGGCGATCGCCATCGGCGGCACCCATGGCAAGACGACGACCACCTCGCTGGTGGCGGCGCTGCTCGACGCCGGCGGCTTCGATCCGACGGTGATCAACGGCGGCATCATCAACGCCTACGGCACCAATGCCCGCATGGGCGCCGGCGACTGGATGGTGGTGGAGGCCGACGAGAGCGACGGCACCTTCGTGAAATTGCCGGCCGACATCGCCATCGTCACCAACATCGACCCCGAGCACCTCGATCATTACGGCACCTTCGACGCCGCCCGCGCCGCCTTCCGCCAGTTCATCGAGAACGTGCCCTTCTACGGCTTCGCGGTGATGTGCCTCGACCATCCAGAGGTGCAGGCGCTGGTGTCCAAGATCGAGGACCGGCGCATCATCACCTACGGGCAGAACCCGCAGGCCGACGCCCGCTTCACCGATCTCCGCATCGAGGGCGGCCATTCCCGCTTCTCGGTGGAGATCCGCGACCGGGTGACCGGCGAGGAGACGATCATTCCGGCGCTGGAGCTGCCGATGCCCGGCCGCCACAACGTTTCCAACGCCACGGCGGCTGTGGCCGTCGCTCACCGGCTGGGCATTCCGGCCGAGGCGATCCGCAAGGGGCTCGTCGGCTTCGGCGGCGTCAAGCGCCGCTTCACCCGCACCGGTGATTTCAACGGTGTCACCATCTACGACGATTACGGCCACCACCCGGTGGAAATCATGGCGGTGCTCAGGGCAGCGCGCGAGGGAGCGGCCGGCAAGGTGGTCGCGGTGATGCAGCCGCACCGCTACAGCCGCCTGCACTCGCTGTTCCCCGATTTCTGCAAGGCGTTCAACGACGCCGATACGGTGCTGATCGCCGACGTCTATCCGGCTGGCGAGCAGCCGATCGAGGGCGCTGACAAGGAACACCTCGTCTCCGGCATCAAGGCGGCCGGCCATCGCGACGCCCGCGCCCTTGCGAGCCCCGCCAGCCTGGCGGGCGCCATTGCCTCGATCGCCCGGCCCGGCGACATGGTGGTCTGCCTCGGCGCCGGCAACATCACCCAGTGGGCCTATGCGCTGCCGGGGCAGCTCAAGGCGCTGGCGGAGGGGCAGTGATGGCTCTCCGCGCCCGCCTCGGCGATACCTCGCATATTCGCGGCCCGATCGAAGAGAACCGGTCGCTGAAGGATCTCGTGTGGTTCCGCGTCGGCGGCCCGGCGGAAATCCTGTTCCAGCCGGCCGACGAGGCCGACCTTCAAGCGTTCCTGAAACTCCTGCCTCAGGATGTGCCGGTCACCGTCATCGGGCTCGGCTCCAACCTGCTGATCCGCGACGGCGGCATTGAGGGCGTGGTGATCCGCCTGTCGGTGCGCGGCTTCGGCGGCACCGAGGCGCTGTCGCCGACCCGCATCCGGGCGGGCGCGGCCATTCCCGACAAGTTCCTCGCCGCCAAGGCGCTGGAGCTCGGCCTCTCGGGCTTTGCCTTTTACCACGGAATTCCGGGCGGTCTCGGCGGCGCGCTGACCATGAACGCCGGCGCCCATGGCGCGGAGACCGCCGAGCGGGTGGTCGAGGTGCGTGGCGTCACGCGTGAGGGCGACGTGGTCACGTTGCCGGTTGGCGAGCTCGGCTATTCCTATCGCCATTCGGCGCCGCCACCGGGCTTCATCTTCACGTCGGCGGTGCTGGAAGGCGTTCCTGCCGACAGGGAGGCCATTTCCCAGGCGATGAAGGCGGTCACCGAACATCGCGAAGCATCGCAGCCGATCAAGTCGCGCACCGGTGGCTCGACCTTCAAGAACCCGCCGGGTCATTCGGCCTGGAAGCTGATCGATGAGGCCGGTTGCCGCGGCCTCAAGGTCGGCGATGCGCAAGTCAGCGAAATGCACTGCAATTTCCTGATCAACACGGATGAGGCGACGGCGCACGACGTCGAGCTGCTCGGCGAGACGGTGCGGGCGCGGGTGCTGGAGACGAGCGGTATCCGCCTCGACTGGGAGATCAAGCGGCTTGGCACCTTTGCGCCCGGCGCCGAGGTCGAACCGTTTCTCGGCAAGTGATTTGCGCCGTCGAGTCCGGGCGGTAGCGCCAGCAAGAGGACCGAACTTATGGCCAAGCACGTGGCGGTCCTGATGGGCGGTTGGTCGTCGGAGCGGCCGGTCAGCCTCAATTCGGGCAAGGCCTGCGCCGATGCGCTTGAGACGCGCGGTTATCGCGTCACCCGTGTCGACGTCGACCGGACGATCGCCGCCGTGCTGGACGAACTGCGCCCCGACGTCTGCTTCAACGCGCTGCACGGCATCTACGGCGAGGACGGCACCGTTCAGGGCATCCTCGAAGTGATGGGCATTCCCTACACCCACTCGGGTGTTCTGGCCTCGGCGCTGGCCATGAACAAGCCCAAGGCGAAGCATGTGATGAAGGCGGCGGGCATCCCGGTGGCCGAACACAAGCTGGTCCACAGGCTCGAAGTGGTTAACGCGCACATGCTCGAGCCGCCTTATGTGGTTAAACCACCGGCTGAGGGATCGAGCTTCGGCGTTATTATTGTTCCGGCCGATGCGGCCCATCCGCCGCAGGAATTGGCCCGCCCGGACTGGCGTTTCGGCGACCTGGTCATGGTGGAAAAATACGTGCCGGGACGGGAACTTACCTGTGGTGTGATGGGGGACTGCGCCCTCGATGTCATTGAGGTGTTTCCGCAGGGTGACGCCTTCTACGATTATGATGCCAAGTATCGCTCCGGTGGGTCGAAGCACGTTCTTCCCGCCAAACTTTCACCCTTTATTTACCAAAATATTCAAACATTAGCCCTCGAAGCACACCGCGCGCTCGGATGCCGTGGCGTCAGTCGCGCCGACTTCCGCTTCGACGATCAAGGTGACGGGAC
>JAGSYV010000134.1 GCA_018262505.1 Pseudomonadota bacterium | reverse complement strand
GATATCGCGCTCAAGGCACGCAAGCGAGCCTTATACGACCCTCAGTGACGTCTCGTCCTGAGGTCCTCTGCCTGCGCAGAGGATGACAGATTTATATTTGTAGGCAAATACTTAGTCGATTTTCGCTCCCTATCAAGCTGTCATCCTGCGCGCAGGCGCAGGACCTCAGGCAGGATAGAGCAAGCGGCCGATATGGGGCGCCCTCTGGCTCAATCTCCGGCCTTTATGAGCTTGGCCGGGTCGCCGAACCTGCCGTCGCGGTAGTCGGCGTAGGCCTGTTTGATTTCTTCCATGGTGTTCATGACGAAGGGACCGTGCGCTACCATTGGCTCGCCGATCGGCAAGGCATGGCCGAACAGCAGCACCGAATCGTCGGCGGCGCCGACGATGAACGTGTCTTCATTGTCGGTGAGTTCGACAAGGTTCCACTTGTCGACCGGCGTGCCGGCCACATCCACCCGGCCGGAGACGATGTAGAGGAAGACGTGCCGTCCCTTCTCCACCTGAAGCGCCGTCTTGGCGCCGCCCTTCAGCTCGATGACCGACATGAAGATCTCGGTGAGCGACTCGATTGGGCCGGTCTCGCCGGCAAACTCGCCGGAGATCAGGTGCAGTGCTCCATTGCCGGCGGCGATCGACAGGGCGGGGATGTCGGCCTTCTGCACGCCGGTGTAGCGCGGTTCGATCATTTTCAAAGCCGGCGGCAAGTTCACCCAGAGCTGCAGGATCTCCAGCGGCCCGCCGTCCCGCTTGAACTCGTCCGGTGACAGTTCGGCATGGACGAGGCCGGAGCCGGCGGTCATCCACTGCACGCCACCGGCTTCGATAATGCTCTCGTGGCCGCCGCTGTCGAGGTGGGACAGGCTGCCCTGGAGGATGAAGGTCACCGTCTCGAAACCGCGGTGCGGGTGCGGGCCGAAGGGCAGGCCCTGGTTATTGGGCGGGTAGACCTGCGGGCCATGGTGATTGAGGAACAGGAAGGGGTCGATCTGTTCGACGTCCGGTCCCGGCAACGGCCGGCGTGTCACGAGGTCGGCAATGTCGTCGCGGTGGGCGGGATGGACGGCGATAACGCTACGCATGAAGGCCCCTTCCGGATGGCTACGGAGTTTCGCCTAATATAGGCCACAATCGGCAAGGGGCAACTCGTTGTCGGCGTCAAGCCGAGTGCTGCGACAGAGCCGAAAGCGGGCCGGTCTTGCTTGACACTTCTCGCCGATCCCCAACCACCACCACGCCGTCCGGGCCTCTCATGGTCAGAAGGGCGGCGCTGAAGCTACCGTGCCGGATGTCCTCGGGGTCATGCCGGTGAGGGGCGCCGACGACGATGCGGCTGGCGGCGAGGGCATCGGCCAGTTCCGACACCTTGCGTGCCGCCGCGCCGGCGGTGGCGTCGATGATCTGGCCTTTGGCCGCGATGCCGGCCGTCGTCAGCCGCTCGACGGCGAGGCCGATGATGGCGGCGGCGGTGGTCGTGTCCTCCAGATCGGCTTCCTCCTCGTCGATCACCTCGGCCATGCGGACATGGACGACCAGCACCGGCCGCCCTCCGGCACGGGCGAGGGCGGCGGCGCGATCGACCACGGCGGCATCGCTCGGGCCGCCGTCGACGGCGACGAGCAGCGGCGAGACGGGAGCGGGCGCCGCCTCGGCGGACGGCCGCGCCAGGTGGTGGCGGCGCAGATAGAAGGTGAGCGGCGCGGCCAGCGCGGCGGCGGCGGCGACGGCGAAAGCGACCTCGACGCCACAGAATTCGGCGATCTTCGGCACTGCATAGGGAGCGATGACGCCGGCGAACCAGCGCAGGAAGTTGTAGCCGGCCGAGGCGACCGGCCGAGGCGCGTCGGAGATTTCCAGCGCCAGCTCGGTGAACAGCGTGTTGCAGATGCCCATCACGGCGCCCGACAATATGACGCAGGCGGCGACGCGGTGAGACTTGTCTTGACGGTTGGGCGGGGCAGGTGCGGCAGGAACAGCGCGATGGCGATCAGGCCGACGGCCATCAGGCTCGCCGTGCCGAAGAACGGCCAGCGCCAGGAGTAGCTGCCGAGCAGGGCGCCGAGCAGCGGGCCGCCGGACAGGCCGAGGCCCATCGCCGCCTCGTAGAGCAGCACGGCGCGGCCGGTGCCGCCGGCCGTCACCGCCACCAGCACCGACAGCGCGGTGACGACGAAGAAGGCGTTGCCGAGGCCCCAGCCGCCGCGGAATAGCACCAGTTCGGTGACCGAGGTGGAGTTGCCGGCCAGGGCGGCGAAGACGACGATCAGCGCCGCGCCGATCATCATGGTCGAGCGGCTGCCGAGCCGGCTCGACACGAAGCCGGTGATCAGCATCATCACCGAGGTGACGAAGAAGTAGCTGGTGAACAGCAGCGATACCTCGGCCGGCCCGGCATTCAGTCCCTTGGCGATCGACGTCAGGATGGGATCGACGAGGCCGATCGACATGAAGCCGACGGTGCAGGCGAAGATGGTCGCCCATACGGCTTTGGGCTGATCGAAGAAACCTGGGGCCGGCGCGGCGGACGCGGTAGAGTGGGACATGAAAAACTCCAGCCCGAAGGGCGACCGGGCATGCGGTGTGTTCGTGTATGATACACATATATTGGTGTACGATACACTTAAATAGAGGAAAAGAGTCATGGCTGACCTGCCGGAGGACGCGGTCTCGCGCCTCGAACCCGAGCTGGCGTTCCTGGTCCGGCGGCTGGAAATGAACTATCGCAAGCGCGGTTATCCCATGGAGCGCGCCCACTACCTGCTGCTCGGCCGGCTGGAGGACGGCGACAGGAGCACCGGCGAGATTGCCGAGGAACTCGGTCTCGATCACTCGACGGTGGTGCGCCAGGTGGCGGCGGTGGAGGACCTCGGTTTTGCCGAGCGGCGGCCCAACCCCCGAGACCGGCGGTCGGTGCTGGTCCATCTGCTGCCGGCGGGCGCGGCGTCGATCGCCGCCATGCGCGACGCGCGCCAGAAGCGGCTCGGTTGCATTCTCACCGGCTGGAGCGAGGACGAGCGCGAAGGGTTCGCCGGTCTGCTCAAGCGGTTCAACGCAGCTTTGCTCGAAGCCGACCGGGCGGAGAGCATTGCCGGCTGAGAAAGCTCTCGGCATGGGGCGCGAAGATCGCTATGAGGCGGGATAATGGCATCCTCCGAAGGCGGTTCGATCGACGCCCGCCGGAAAATGAGACCAATATGCAAGACGTCACGCAGGCCGGCTCAAGCAAAGTCGCCGTGAGAATTCTGCCGCTGCTTTGCCTCGGCTATGTGGCGGCGTACCTCGATCGCATCAACGTCAGCTTCGCCGCGCTTCAGCTCAACGAGGATCTCGGTCTGTCGCCGGCCGCCTATGGCCTGGGGGCCGGACTGTTCTTTGCCGGTTACGTGCTGTTCGAGGTGCCGAGCAATCTCATCCTGCGGCGCGTCGGCGCCAAGCTGTGGATCTCCCGGATCATGATCAGCTGGGGCGTCATTTCCGCCCTGACGGCCTTCGTCCACAACGAGGCGACGTTCTACCTGTGCCGCTTTCTCTTGGGCGTTGCGGAAGCCGGCTTCCTGCCCGGTGCCATCCTCTATCTGAACCAGTGGCTTCTTCCGAAAGACCGCGCTCGGGCGCTGTCGGTGCTTGCGTCATCGACCGCCGTGGCCGGGCTGGTCGGCAGCCCGCTGTCGATGGCGCTCCTCGGGCTGGACGGCACGTGGGGAATGCGCGGCTGGCAATGGTTGTTCGTCCTCGAGGGCATACCGGCGGTCATCCTGGGCGTGCTGGTTCTCTTGGCGCTGCCGAATACGCCCATGGCGGCGAAATGGCTGAGCCAGGGGGAGAAAACGGCTCTCCAGGCTGCGCTGAACAAGGAGGCCGCGCATCTGGAACGTCACCGGTTCGATGTGATCGGCCGCGACCTGTTCTGGAAGGTTGGCCTTCTGGGGATGGTCTATTTCTGCATGGTGCTGGGCATGTATGGCGTGGCCTTCTGGATGCCGCAGATCCTGAAGGAAATCCTCGGCGGCACGAATCTGTCGCTGCTCGGATGGCTTAACGCGATCCCCTTCCTCGCCGCGATCGTCGGCATGCTGGCGATCGGCTGGAGTTCCGACCGCTTCGGGGAGCGAAAGCTGCATGTGGTCGGCGCGCTTGTCCTGGCGTCCGTCGGCTGCGTTCTCGCCGGCGCGGCCAGCGGTCTCGTCGGCAGCCTCGTCGCGTTGTCGCTGGCGCTGATCGGGCTTTGGTCGGTGATCGGCCCCTTCTGGGCGTTCACCACCGCCCGCATGGGCGGTCTGGCGGCGGCCGTCGGCGTGGCGCTGATCAACTCGATCGGCAACATGGGCGGCTTTTTCGGGCCGTACATCATGGGTTGGCTGAAGAGCGCGACCGCCGACTATCGCGTCGGCCTCGACGTGCTGGCGCTGGTGCTCGTCTTTGGCGTGGTCTGCATGGTTCTGGTGCGCGGCGACAAGCCGGTCGAGACCGCCGTCAGAGCCTGAGAGGAGGCCATTCGTCAGCCTGTCGCCATCGGTCGAGCACGGCAGCGATCCGCCCCTCGAAGCGCGACACCCGTTCCCGGGTCGGCTTCTCGGCCGAATGCAGCGACAGCATGTTGAAGCGGACGCCGCGGGCGCAGGCGCCAAGAATGGCGATGCGGAGGATGCGCCGCACCGGCTGCCACAGCACCAGCGTATCGATCCACCAGGGCGAGCCGAGCGTGGTGACCGCCAGCACGCGGGCAAGCTTGAGGCGCGGCTTGATCGGCCCGAAATTCGCCGCGTGGTCGAAGGCGATGCCCGGCGACCAGACGCGGTCGAACCAGCCCTTCAGGACGGCCGGGAAACCGTACCACCAGGTGGGAAACACCAGCACCAGCGCCTCGGCCTCGGTGAGCCGGGCCGCTTCGCCTGCCAAAGCCGAGGCGTCGAAGGCGGCGGCGTAATAGCTCCGGCGCTCGGCCTCGGTCAGTGCCGCCTGAAAGCCGGCGCCGTAGAGATCCTCGACCGTCACTTCATGGCCGGCCGCTTCGAGCCGGGAAACGGCAAAGCCGGCCAGCGACCGGCAAAGGCTGTCCGGCAAGGGATGGGCGATGACGACGAGGCATTTCATGGGAAGGACTCATGGTGAGGAAGGCCGCGCCAACTTTGCACGTCCGGCGTATCGTGCCTACCCGATTCCCGTGTTTGGCCCGACTCTTATGCGGTCTTCTCTGCCCTTGGCACCAAGTGGCTTGGGTGGTTGCTCAACTTCGGAGCGTGGCTCCCAGCTGTCGTGTCGGTGGCCCATGCCGGAGGTGTGATCGCCCTGTCTCTTGACGGCAAGATTTGTCCATTTATCTTGATATCGAGATAATTGGAGTGATCATGCACCGGCTTTCCGACATCGCGCTTACGGCACTGGCGCCCCTCATCTGGGGCAGCACCTATATCGTGACGGTAACTTTCCTGCCGGGCCTCGACCCGCTGCTGGTTTCCTTCCTCCGGGCGATGCCGGCCGGACTGTTGCTCCTTCTGTTTACCCGCCAGCTTCCGAAGGGGATCTGGTGGCCGCGCATCTTCCTGCTCGGCGCGCTCAACTTCTCCTTCTTCTGGTGGATGCTGTTCACCGCCGCCTATCGGCTGCCGGGCGGCGTCGCCGCCACGGTGGGGGCGGTCCAGCCGCTGGTCGTGGTGTTCCTGGCGCGGTTTTTCGTGGGGACGCCGGTCAGAGCCGTGTCGATCCTTGCGGCGGTGGGCGGCGCCCTGGGTGTCGGCCTGTTGATCCTGAAGCCCGGCGCCGCGCTCGATGCGACCGGTGTTGTGGCGGGTCTGGCCGGAGCCTTGTCCATGGCGCTGGGCACCGTGCTGACGCGGCGCTGGCAACCACCGGTGCCGCTGCTCACCTTCACCGCCTGGCAGTTGACGGCCGGCGGCATTCTGCTGCTGCCGGCCTTGTTCATGAACCTGCCGGCACTGGCCGCCTTCACGGCGCACAACCTGATCGGCATGGCCTATCTGAGCGTGATCGGTGCCGGCCTCACCTATATTCTCTGGTTTCGAGGTATCGCCCGGCTCAATCCCAACCTCGTTGCCCAACTCGGCTTCCTCAGCCCAGTGACGGCCGTCGCGCTCGGCTGGCTGTTCAAGAACGAGACCCTGTCGGCCCTGCAATGGCTGGGCATCGCCCTGATCTTCGCCAGCATCGTCTTGGGGCAGAGGGGGCTGCGGCGGGGGAGATAGGAGCGGATTACGTTGGCCCGCCGGCCCGTGCCTTCAAGACGGCCATCGCCCGGTGGGTGATAGATGGTCTGGCCGGCTTCGTCGAAGATGGCGTCTTCATCATCCTAGCCGTACCGGCCGGGCATGTCGACTATCAGGCTATGACTGCCGGAGGTGAGCGTCAGCAGGCGAACGCCGGGTAGGTCCACGGAGGTGCGAACGCTCCCTATGGATTTGCGTCCTGGAGTCCGTCCTGCAGTTCGGGCGGCAATTCATTAGCCGCCGCCAGCAAGGCCTTCCAGGTATCCGGTGGATTGCCTCGGTTGAGCATGGCCTTGAACACGGCGTAGGGATCCGACTTGCTGCCCCTGGCCCTCAGGGTGGTCTCGTCGTTCACCCAGGTGAATACAATGATCCGGCTCGCGCTGTCGTATCGGAAGAACAGCCTGAATCGCTGTCCGAATTTCGCTCGGGACCAATGGCGGTAATCTGGCCCCATGGTATTGCCGATCCGGTGATCCGTATGCCCTGGGTCTTGCGGAATGACCTGCAACGTCAGTTTGGCGACGGACGCGAACACGCGGACGTTGGCGTTGGAACGGAAGCCAATGGGGTCGGCGGCGCGTGCCCGGTTGAAAGCATCGGCCAGCGTCCTGATCTGGCCAAGCATCATGTCATGGAAAAGCAGCGTCCAGCCGTTGACGATCAGAGGCACACGTCACCTTCGATCGGCTCGTTCAGATCGACCTCGACGTCCTTGAGGGCGTGCTGGAGGCTTTCAAGCAGATCGTCGGGAAGCGTGCTGACACCCGTGGCAAGATCGTTGGCAATCAGGCGCAGGAAAGCCTCAATCGCCGGATCGCTGTGCTCGGCCTCGACCTGCTCGATGGTGATACGCCGGCCTTCCGCGCGCACGATGATGTGTCCGCCCTCGGCAACGCCAAGGAGTTGTCGCACGACGAGCGGGAGCGTGGTTTGTCCCTTCCTGGTCACCGCACAGGTTTTCTCGATGACGGCGGGCGCGTTCATAACTCGTCTCCTTTGCCTCGTCGAGATGGTAGGGAATTTTCATTACCACGTCAAGATCCCTGAATATGCCCTTCGGCCGATCTCGTCGCCCAACTTGGCTTTCTCAGCCCGGTGACGGCCGTCGCGCTCGGCTGGCTGTTCAAGAACGAGACCCTGTCGGCCCTGCAATGGCTGGGGATTACGCTGATCTTCGGCGCATTGTGCTGAGGCAGAGGGGGCTTTCCGCCTTCAGGGAGAAGGAACGACTGTTCCCTGGTGAAACAGCATTTGCCAGCGGTCATCGATCAGCTTCCAGATCGAGCTGCGCAATGTTGTTCTTTCCGCTGTTCCGTCTGGGCGATGGCGGCTGCTTCGGTAGGTCACCAGGACGGCGTCCGACGCGAGTGAAAGAACGGCGAAATCATGTATGTCCGGAACGAGAACGGCCTCCGCCGTGGACTCGCTGGCCAGGGCCTCGATGATCGATGCCTTGTCATAGACCGTCCCCGAACTGCCGAATTCGACGAACGCATCGGCCAGGAGCGCACGCACGGCGTCACGTGAACGGCGAATGTCAGGGCGGTGCAGCTTCTGTTCGAGCGAGCGAAAGAACGTTGCGTCAGGATTGTCCGCCGTCATGTTCGTTCTTTCGCATTGCTTGGTCCAAGCGATAGGGGGCTGCCTACTTCCCCCACCGCCCGCGCTTCTTCCCGCCAACCGTCCCCGCCGCCGTGCTGGGCGGTGGGCGCTTTGGCGGTTCGCTGCCCATCGGCACCTCGGTGCGGCCGACGGTCATTTCGTCGAGGCTGTTCTTGCGGATGCGGGACGGCGGCGTGTTGCCGGCACGGCCGTATTTCTTGCCGCCGGTGAAGCCGCCGCCGGCCGCGTCGACGTCGCTCTGGCGGGCCATTGGGTCGTCGGCGATGGCCAGTTCCGCCGCCTGCAGTCGCTTCAGTTCGTCGCGCAGGCGGGCCGCCTCCTCGAATTCCAGATCGGCTGCCGCCTTGCGCATCCGCTGTTCGAGGTCGGCCATATGGGCCTTGAGGTTGTGGCCGATCATCTCGCCTTCCTCGGCGAGGCCGGTGTCGACGCGCACGTGGTCCTGCTCGTAGACCGAGTTGAGCACGTCGCCGATCGACCGCTTGACGCTCTCCGGCGTGATGCCGTTGGCGGTGTTGTAGGCCACCTGCTTTTCGCGGCGGCGATTGGTTTCGGCGATGGCCCGCTCCATCGAGCCAGTCATCCGGTCGGCGTAGAGGACGACCTTGCCGTCGACGTTACGGGCGGCGCGGCCGATGGTCTGAACCAGCGAGGTTTCCGAGCGCAGGAAGCCTTCCTTGTCGGCGTCGAGGATGGCGACCAGCGCGCATTCGGGAATGTCGAGGCCCTCGCGCAGCAGGTTGATGCCGATCAGCACGTCGAAGGCGCCGAGGCGCAGATCGCGCAGGATCTCGATGCGCTCCAGCGTGTCGATGTCGGAGTGCATGTAGCGGACCTTGATGCCCTGCTCGTGCAGGTATTCGGTGAGGTCCTCGGCCATGCGCTTGGTCAGCACGGTGACCAGCGTGCGGTAGCCGGCGGCGGTCACCTGCCGCACTTCGCCCAGGAGGTCGTCGACCTGGGTGCGGGCCGGGCGGATCTCCACCGGCGGGTCGATCAGGCCGGTGGGGCGGATCACCTGCTCGGCGAACACGCCGCCCGACTGATCGAGCTCCCAGCCGCCAGGCGTGGCCGAGACGCAGACGGTCTGCGGCCGCATGGCGTCCCATTCCTCAAAGCGCAGTGGGCGGTTGTCCATGCAGGACGGCAGGCGGAAGCCGTATTCGGCCAGCGTTGCCTTGCGGCGGAAGTCACCGCGATACATGGCGCCGATCTGCGGCACGGTGACGTGGCTTTCGTCGATGAACACCAGCGCGTTGTCGGGCAGGTATTCGAACAGGGTCGGCGGCGGCTCGCCGGGCGCGCGGCCGGTCAGGTAGCGCGAGTAATTCTCGATGCCGGCGCAGGAGCCGGTGGCCTCGATCATCTCCATGTCGAAGGTGCAGCGCTGCTCGATCCGCTGCGCTTCCAGCAGGCGGCCGTGGGCGTTCAGCTCTTCGATGCGGGCGCGCAGCTCAGCCTTGATCGACTTGATGGCCTGGGCCAGCGTCGGCTTGGGCGTCACATAGTGCGAGTTGGCGTAGATCTTGACGAACTTCATGTCGGCCGACTTGTGGCCGGTCAGCGG
>JAGSYV010000133.1 GCA_018262505.1 Pseudomonadota bacterium | reverse complement strand
TCGATGGCGGCCTTGATCAGGTGGCTGAGCACGATGTCGTTGGCGAACGCGCGGGCACCGCGGCTGGCCTGCATGATCACCGGGCTGTCGGTCTCTTTGGCCGCAGCCATGACGGACAGCATCTGCTCCATGTTGTTGATGTTGAAGGCCGGCATGCCGTAGCCGTGTTCGGCGGCATGATCGAGCAACTGCCGCAGTGAAACCAGCGCCATAGGGGAACTCCTTCGCGAATTCTTATGTGATCCCGAGCCCTTCCCGCCTATCGCACGCGACTGGCGAAACAGACTGGCTCATATCTACGACTTTAGCACGATTTACCAGAGGCGAGTTCGGTCGAGACCGTTGGTTGCGCCAAAAAATCGTGAACGCAATTGATAGTTCGGCTGAAAATTCGTGTTTTCCTCTATGGGCAAATTACTGCCCCCAAGGTCACGTGGCAAGCACGGCCACATCGACCCGACGAGCCAGTTGCCGCACGTCGTCGGGCGAGGGGAGGTGCGGTCCGATTCGACCGAGTTTGGCCGTCGCGAACGCCACGGCCCGGCGGGCCAGCGCTTCGAGGCCGAGGTTGTCGGCGACCGCGGAGGCGATGCCGGCCACCATGGCGTCGCCCGCACCCACCGTCGAAAGTGCGTTGACCACCGGGAGTCGGGCCGATAGCGCGGTGGTGCCGCGCAGGAAAATGGCACCTTGTTCGCCACGCGATACGACGACCAGCTCGATGCCAAGCGCCTGTATGGTCCGCGCGGCGGCGACGATATCGGCGACCTCCTTCAACGGCCTGCCCACCCAGGCCTCCAATTCCACGCGGTTGGGCTTGACGGCAAACGGCAGGCTTTCGCGGGGTGCCGCCAGCGAGGCAGCGAGCGGCGCGCCGGAGGTATCCAGAACCACGCGGCAGCGCAGGAGACAGAGATCGGCGGTAAGCCTTGCCCAGACGCTGGCCGGCTGGCCGAGCGGCAGCGAGCCGGCAAGTACCACCAACGCCCCCTCAATCGCTTCGCGCCGCAGCACGTCGAGCACCATGTCGTAGGTCTCGTCGTCAAAGGTGAGGCCGGGCAGGTTGATGTCCGTCGTGGTGCCGGTGACGACATCGGCGATCTTGATGTTGGTGCGGGTATCGCCGGCCGTACGGACGAAGCGATCCTGGATGCCCTTGTCTTTGAAGAAGTCGGTAAAGGTGGCATCGTTGCCGCGACCGAGTACGCCGGTCGCCACCACTGGAATACCCCAATCGGCGATGCAGCCGGCAACGTTGATACCCTTGCCGCCGACATTCGATTGCGCTGCGCGGGCGCGGTGAACCTTGCCGGGCGTTAGGTCATCAAGCGTGACGGTGAGGTCGATCGCCGGATTGAGCGTAACGGTAATAATGGGCGAGGTCATTGTCGGCTCCAAAAACGTCTCAAGCGTTTCTAGTCTAGCGGTTTCGCAGGATGGCGACGTTTCGGCAAGCCCCTCCGCCAGGAATGGAGAGGCTATCGGTTCAGTGTTCGACGTGCAGGCACTTGTGATGATCGGCCAGCACCTCGATCACCCGGCACTCGCCGACACAGCGATGTCCGCAACCGCCGACCATCGCTTCCAACTCTTCCTTGAGTGCCATTAGGCTCTCGATACGAGCATTGACTTCCGTCAGCTTGTCACGCGCGATGCTATCTGCTTCCGCGCAGGGCTGGCTAGGATTGTCTTGCAATGTCAGCAGCGTTCGGATGGCGTCGATTTCGAATCCCAGATCGCGAGCGTGCCGGATGAAAGAGAGGCGCCTGAGATCGCGCCGGCCATAAAGGCGACGGTTTCCCTCGCTGCGCGGCGGCGTCGGCAGCAGGCCGATCTGTTCGTAATAGCGAATGGTCGGCACCTTCACTTGGCTTCGTCGAGAGATTTCACCGATCGCCATATCCGTCATTTTACCTACTTGCTCCTCTAGTGACTGGAGGATGCAGCCTCGACGCCGCAAAAGCAAGAAGACCGGAAATCAAGGATTCGCGATGGCCGACCCAGTTCTAAAAACCCGCTTCCAGGTCGAGGGCATGGATTGCGCCGCCTGTGCCGCACGCGTCGAAGGGGCCGCTGCCAGAATCGATGGCGTTGAGGATGTGTCGGTGTCGGTTATGACAGGCTCGATGGTGGTACACCACGTCAACACCGCTGACCTCGCCGCATTGGAGAACGCGGTCATCCGCCTTGGTTATGGCATTACGACCAAGCACCCCGAACGCCACGCCGAACTGCAGGGCGAAGCGGCGCACGCGTGCGGCTGCTGCGGGCATGACAATGCCGGACCCCATGGTCACGATCATGATGATCACGGCGCACACCATGAAAGCCAGCGCACCGAGCCTGGACATGCTGCCCACGATTATGCCGAAGACGATAACGCCGGCCACGTCCATCCCGAGATGGAGGGGGGCTGGTGGAGAACGGTGGTCGGGATGCAGACGCTCGGTGTCGGGCTGGGCATCGTCGCTGCCTACGCGCTTGGCAGCCTCGCCCCTGACGCCGAGCGTTGGTTGTTCCTTGCGGTAATGCTGCTCGGCTTGGCTCCGATCGCCGTGCGGGCCTTCCGCCTGGTGCAAGTCGGGGAGCCGTTCAGCATAGAGAGTTTGATGACCGTTGCCGCGGTCGGTGCCGTCTTTCTCGACGCAGGAGAAGAAGCTGCTGCCGTCGTGTTCTTCTTCATGATCGGCGAACTGTTGGAGGGCCTCGCCGCACGGCGCGCGCGGTCATCGATCAAGGCACTTTCGGGGTTGGTGCCGGAAGCGGCGCTGCTTCTCGCTGACGGCGTCACGCGCGAGGTTGCCGCCTCGGCACTGGTGGTTGGCAACGAGGTACTGGTCCGCCCCGGCGACCGCGTTCCCTGCGATGGCGTCGTCGTGGCCGGCACGAGTTCCGTCGACGAGTCCATGGTCACCGGTGAAAGCATGCCGGTGACGCGCGGCGAGGGCGCCTCCGTCTATGCCGGCACGATCAATGGCGACGGCGTGCTCACCGTGCGTGTCACGGCGCCGGCTGCCGATAACACCATTGCGCGTATTGTTCGGCTGGTCACCGAGGCTCAGGAAACCCGCGCGCCCGTCGAGCGCTTCATCAACCGCTTCGCCAGATACTACACACCGGCAGTGGTGGCTATTGCCGCCGCCTTCGCGGTGCTGCCGCCGCTCCTTGATGGCGATTGGCGCGGCTGGATTTACAAAGGTCTCGCCATTCTGCTGATTGGCTGTCCTTGCGCCTTGGTCATCTCCACGCCGGCCGCCATCGCCGCCTCGTTGGCTTCCGGCGCACGCACCGGACTGCTGATCAAGGGAGGATCGGTGCTCGAGCGTCTGCGCGACATAACGGCCGTCGCCTTCGACAAGACCGGGACCCTGACCGAAGGCATGCCAAAGGTGACGAACATCGAGAGTTTTGGCGCCGATCGCGACGCCGTGCTGCGACTTTCCGCTTCGCTCGAGGCGTCGTCCAGCCATCCGCTGGCCAAGGCCATTCTTGCGGCTGCCGATGGGGCAATCCTTTCTCCCGTCGAAGATGGCAAGGCTGTCCCGGGCAAGGGTGTCATTGGCCGCGTCGACGGGCGCGAACTGTTCTTTGGTTCGGCCGACGCGGCCGCCGAGCGCACGCAGCCTCCGGCCGAGGTGCTCGCCGCCGTCAAGCGCTTCGCTGCCGAAGGCAAGACGATTTGCCTTCTGCTGACGGACGGCGCAGTTCTCGGTCTTGTCGCTCTTCGCGATGCGCCGCGTCCGGATGCCATTGCCGCCGTTGCCGATCTGCGACGCCGAGGCATTGCCACCGTCATGCTGACCGGCGATAACCCACGCGCCGCTGCTGCAGTTGGCCGCGAACTCGGCATTGACGACGTGAGGGCAGGTCTCCTGCCGGCTGACAAGCAGACCGCTATCAAGGCGCTGCAGGATAAAGGGCTGGTTGTCGCCAAGATCGGCGACGGCATCAACGACGCGCCGGCGCTCGCCACGGCCGACATCGGCATCGCCATGGGCGGCGGCACCGACGTCGCATTGGAAGCAGCCGACGCAGCCTTGCTCTACGGCCGGGTTAGCGATGTCGCGTCGCTGATCGATCTCTCTCTTCGCACAATGGCCAACATCCGGCAGAACATCACCATCGCGCTCGGGTTGAAAACCGTCTTCCTGGTGACGACCGTGCTCGGCATCACCGGTCTTTGGCCAGCCAT
This sequence comes from Pseudomonadota bacterium, assembly GCA_018262505.1. Lineage (GTDB taxonomy): Bacteria > Pseudomonadota > Alphaproteobacteria > Rhizobiales > Pleomorphomonadaceae > Pleomorphomonas. The sequence goes on along the minus strand of JAGSYV010000133.1, from coordinate 5,247 downwards.
TCTTGCCGATACCGGGGCAACCGTGCTGGTGACCGCCAACGCACTGCGCCTGTTGCGCCCCAGCCGGTAGCGTCCGTTTCGCGACGGCTGGAACGAAGCTTGCTCGGTGGACGGCATGTCTGTCCGCCGGAGACGTCCATGAACCGCCGCGCGTTCCTCTTCGGGACGATCACGAGCCTTGCCATGCCGGCTGTGGCCCGTTCCGGCACGCTTGGCCTCGCCGAGCTGCGCGGCAGCCTCACGGCGCCCGAGATGCCGCCGGTTGCCCGGCGAACAGGAGATCGTAGCGCCGAATTACAGGCCGCGATCAATGGCGCCGCCAGAGCCGGCCGGCCACTCTATATTCGTTCCGGGCGCTACGACGTCTCCAATATTCACCTGCCGGATCGTGCTCGCCTCGTTGGAGTGCCGGGTGAAACGCGGCTCGTTTATTCTGGGGGCGGCCGGCTTCTCTATTCGGAAGACGCACGCACGCTTTCGCTCGACGGATTGACGTTCGACGGTGCCAACCGGACGCTGTCCGATGAAGACGATGGCCTTCTGTCACTGGCCTTTGTCGAGGATCTCGACATCTCTCGCCTCGTCGTGCAGGGCAGCGTTGGCCACGGCATCGCACTGACGCGCGTGGCCGGCAGTCTCCGCGACTGCCGCATATCCGGCGCTGGCGGTGCCGGTATCATGTCGACTGAGGGCAGGGTGCTCGTTGTCGCCGGCAACACGGTGAGCGATTGTGGTGGCGGAGGCATCCATCTTCGGCGCTGGACGGCGGGAGACGACGGTTCGACGCTGCGCGACAACAACATCGACCGGGTGGGTGATGTCGGTATCCGCCTGTCTTCGGCCGCTAACGTCCGAATCTCGGACAACGACCTCCGTGCCATTGACGGGCCGGCCATCGTTGCCGATGGGGCTTCGGGAGGCGCCTCGGTCAGTGGCAACGTGATTGATGGTGCCGAACTCGGCATTGCGCTGCTCGGCGGCGGAGATCGCCTGTCGCTCGTCGAGGGAAACACCGTTCGCAATATTGCCGGCGGCAAGCCTGTTGCTGTGGCGGGTGGTCGCGCTGGCGGTGTCGGTATCCACGTCGAGACACCCGGCTCGCTGACCGGCAACGTCGTTGAAGGCGCGCCCCATCTCGGTCTGTCGCTTGGCTGGGGCGCGACGCTCGGCAATGTGGTCGCCTCCGGCAATGTCGTTCGCCGGGCGGGTGTGGGCATCGGCGTGTCGGTGCTGGCGCCCGAGCAAGCGACCGTCGTGACCGGCAATCTTCTGTTCGACGTGCCGGGCGGCGCGGTGCGCGGCATGCGCTTTGCGGAATTCGCCACCGAGGATCTCACACGGGTCGGTGCCGCGGCGTGGCCAGGTCTCACAGTTGGGGAAAACCGCGTGGCCTGAGCGTGGAAAGGCTGGGGAAAAGGCGGTGGACCGAGCGTGGATGGTTTGGGTATCACGCAGGGACAACCTGTGGGCCAATCCGGGGGAAAGCCCCAAGCTTTCCTGGGCAAAAGCTGTGCGTCGCCTCACCGCTTCCTGTGAGCAAGCTGTGGATATATCGGGTTGGAGGCCCGCGATGCGCCCCCTCTTCGGCGCCCTTTGGTCCGCTATCGCAAACCGGCATGGCCGCTATAGCCCGGAAGCTGCCGATATCCACGACTTTCCACTTGCCCGGCGGCCGGATTCGGCTTAGCGGAACCGCTTGATCCTTCTGGCCCCTTACCGGAAAGAGTTCCCCCATGGAAAAGTCCGCCCACGACAGCCTGCTGATCATTGATTTCGGCAGCCAGGTGACGCAGCTCATTGCCCGTCGAGTGCGCGAGGCTGGCGTCTACTGCGAAATCCATCCCTATCAGTCGGCGGCGGCGGCCTTCGAGAAGCTGCAGCCCAAGGGCGTGATCTTCTCCGGCGGACCTGACTCGGTCACCCGAGACGGCAGCCCGCGCGCACCGCAGGCGGTGTTCGACAGTGGTGTGCCGATCCTCGCCATCTGCTATGGCCAGCAGACCATGGCGGTGCAACTTGGTGGCAGTGTCGAAGGCGGCCACGCCGCTGAATTCGGTCGCGCCGACGTGGAGATCCTGAAGGCGTCGCCGCTGTTCGAGGGGCTGTGGGAAGTTGGCCAGCGCTATCCGGTATGGATGAGCCACGGCGATCGCGTGACACGCGCGCCGGACGGCTTCGAGGTGATCGGCATCTCCGAGAACGCGCCCTTCGCCATCGCCGTGGACGAGACGCGCCGCTATTACACCACCATGTTCCACCCGGAAGTGGTGCACACGCCCGATGGCGCCAAGCTGCTTTCCAATTTCGTGCACCGGATCGCCGGTCTGAAGTCCGACTGGACCATGTCGGCCTATCGCGCCGAGATGATCGCCAAGATCCGGGCGCAGGTCGGCAAGGAGCGCGTGCTGTGCGCCCTATCGGGCGGTGTCGACAGTTCCGTTGCCGCCGTGCTGATCCATGAGGCGATCGGCGAACAACTCACCTGCGTCTATGTCGATCACGGCCTGATGCGCCAGGGCGAGAGCGAGCAGGTGGTCGGTATGTTCAGAGACCACTATAACATTCCTCTGGTTCACGTTGATGCGTCTGATCTTTTCATTGGTCAGCTCGAAGGCGAGGCCGACCCGGAAAAGAAGCGCAAGACCATCGGCCGCCTGTTCATCGAGGTGTTCGAAGCCGAGGCGAAGAAGATCGCCGCCGACGGCCGTGGTGCGCCAACTTTCCTTGCCCAGGGCACGCTCTATCCGGACGTGATCGAAAGCGTCAGCTTCTCCGGCGGCCCGAGCGTCACCATCAAGAGCCACCACAACGTCGGCGGCCTGCCGGCGCGTATGAACATGAAGCTGGTGGAGCCGCTGCGTGAACTGTTCAAGGACGAGGTGAGGGCCCTCGGCCGTGAACTCGGCCTGCCGGACAGTTTCATCGGCCGCCATCCGTTCCCGGGACCGGGCCTCGCCATCCGTCTGCCGGGCGGCGTGACGCGCGAGAAGCTCGACATCCTCAGGAAGGCCGACGCCATCTACCTCGACGAGATCCGCAAGGCCGGTCTTTACGACCAGATCTGGCAGGCCTTCTCGGTGCTCCTGCCTGTGCAGACAGTGGGCGTGATGGGCGATGGCCGCACCTACGATCGCGTGCTGGCGCTACGCGCCGTCACCTCAGTCGATGGCATGACCGCCGACTTCTTCCCCTTCGATATGAATTTCCTCGGCCGCGCCGCCACCCGCATCATCAACGAGGTGAAGGGCGTCAACCGCGTCGTCTACGACGTGACCAGCAAGCCGCCGGGAACCATCGAGTGGGAATGAAATGATGTGGTTCGCGGCGTTTCGCGAACTATCGCCACATCATCATAACTAGCTGAAATCAAACAAAAAATCAAGTGTTCACTATCGGAGCCTATCGCCTTGAAGCGATGGGCTCTGACGGTGCGCGCGACGGTAGGCGTTTTTCGCCGTCAGCCGGATTTTCGCCCTACCGTCAGGCCGAAAATGGAAGCATCCCACAATAACTAGATCTAATGTACTGTTATATAACGATTATTCTCGTTGATTGACGGTATCGAATTTGACGGTGAAATTGGGGCTCGAAAAGGCGTTTTCGATCGTCAGTGAGGCCGTCTCCATGCTTACCGACATGGCCATCAAGAGGCTGAAACCAAAAGATAAATTATACAAGGTGACCGACCGTGACGGTATGTACGTTTCCGTCGCCACGACAGGCCAAATCACCTTCCGATACGACTACCGTCTGAACGGTCGCCGGGAGACGCTGACGATCGGCCGCTATGGCGCCGACGGCCTTACGCTTGCCGAAGCCCGCGAGCGCTGCATCACTGCACGCAAGCTGGTGGCGGAGGGGCTTTCCCCCGCGCACGAGAAACAGCGCGACAAGCGGCGCAAGGCCATGGAGCGCAGCTTCGGTGCGGTGTGCGCCTTATGGATCAAGGATGCGCGCATGGCGGAAAGCACCCGCTCAATGCGCAAGGCCATCCTTGAGCGCGACATTCTCCCCGCCTGGAAGAACCGCCTTCTGACCGAGGTGACGCCGGACGATCTGCGCCAGCTCTGCGCCAAGGTGAAGGAGCGCGGCGCCCCGGCGACCGCCATCCACGCTCGCGACATCGTCAAACAGATCTTCGCCTTCGCGATCCTGCATGGCGAGAAGGTGCCGAACCCGGCCGACGAGGTCGGGCCTGCGTCGATCGCGACCTTCCAGCCGAAGGATCGGGCGCTGTCGCCGACCGAAATCAAAATCATGCTCCAGCAGATCGAGCACGTGCCGACGCTGCCGACCATCCGCCTCGGCCTGCGTCTGATCCTGCTCACCATGGTGCGCAAGAGCGAGTTGCAGGACGCAGTCTGGGACGAGGTCGATTTCGAGAACGCCGTCTGGACGATCCCGAAGGAGCGGATGAAGCGGTCGAAGGCGCACAACGTCTATCTGTCGCAACAGTCGCTCGACATCCTGATTGCGCTCAAGACCTGCGCCGGCAATTCGCGCTATCTCCTGCCGTCCCGCTACGACGCCGACGCGCCCATGTCGCGCGCGACCTTCAATCGCGTGACCACGGCCGTCGTGGCGCGAGCGAAGAAGGAGGGGCTGCCGTTGGAGCCGTTCACGGTCCACGATCTGCGCCGCACCGGCTCGACACTCCTGAACGAGATGGGCTTCAACAGCGACTGGATCGAGAAATGCCTCGCCCACGAGGACGGGCGCTCATCACGCGGCGTCTACAACAAGGCGGAATACGAACCGCAGCGCCGGCACATGTTCCAGGAATGGGCCGATATGATTGATGCGTGGGTGAACGGTAAGAAACGGGTACCGACGCTGTTGCCGGCGGCGATGACCTTTATGGGCGGTCGAGGGGAAGGCTGACTGTGAGCCGTCGCGCTCCATGCATGAGCCATGCGGCTAGGCGGTATTCAATTTTGGATCGGCAGAGAGTGCGGGCGGCAGTTGAGAATCGGGCAAAGTGTGTTTCTGGAATCAGAATTGAGCGCCGATTGACAGATGTTCCAGGTGTAGGCCTTGTAGCCGCAGCCAACGATGCAGTAGTGGCAGGTGACGTTGTGCTCCACAGCATCCGCCGGGATGATCGGGGAGCCGGTCGATTTAACGCTTGAAAGTCATGACGTTTTTCCCCCTAGCGTCAGCGGGAGACCCCCCGGCTATGCCGGGGTGGCAGTAGGAGTTTGACGTTTCCGGCAGTCCATCGGCGAAGACTTTCGTGTTGCTACCACG
>JAGSYV010000029.1 GCA_018262505.1 Pseudomonadota bacterium | reverse complement strand
ACCGCTTCGCCGTCGAAGGCGCCGCCCATGTGCCAAGCTTGCCAGCCCTCGTCAGATTGGCCACCGCGTAGCGGCGCCCGGAAATTTGCCCCGGGTACACGGGCGCCCACCTATCCGATTGTTTCTAAATATAAATCTCCTGTCATCCTCTGCGCAGGCAGAGGATCTCAGGCAGAATGGGGCGAGTGGCCGATATCGAGTGTTTCCGGGTGAAGTGGATACCGGATCGCGTGAAGAATGTTCGCTAAATCAACAGGATAGCTAACTGATGCTCGATGAATTCGAAGCGCGCGAGGCGCGGGATGCCGAGGCACGGGCGCGGACCGCGCAGGAGGAGGCCGATCTTCGCGATGCCTTCCGGCTGATGATGGAGACGGCCGAGGGCAAGCGGGTGGTGTTCTGGCTGCTTGGCCGGGCCGGGCTCTATGCCAACGCCTTCGATGCCGGCAGCGAGGCGGCGGAGCGCTATCGCCTGGGGCGGCAATCGCTGGGCCTCGAAATCCTGCAGAAGCTCGATCTGGTCGATGCGCGGCTCTATCCGCGCCTGCTGCTGGAACGCGGCGAGGCACGGGAACTGGAACGGTCGGCTCACAAGGCCGGCGCAAGTGAAGATGGGGACGACCAATATGCTTGAGCGATGGATGTGTGGCGTGGCGGTGTTCGCGCCTGAAGGCGACGGCATGGGTGATGGCGCGGAAGGCGCGGCGCCTGAGAGTTTGATGTTCCCGAGTGAGGCCGGCTCGCAGGAGGCCGGCGCGGCGCCGGAGCGCGATGGCGCGGCTCATCCGCCAGAATCCAAGGACGAGGCCAAGGACGAGGCCGGCGCCATCGACCCCGCCGACGAGGTGCCGGAGGATGGCCGCTATGACTTCGGCCTGCCCGAGGGCATGGCGATCGATGAGAAGCTGGCCGAGGCGATGTCGCCTGTCTTGAAGGACATCGGCCTGACGCGCGGCCAGGCGCAGGCGCTCGCCGGGGCGCTCGCCGCTCATCGCCAGGCGGAAGCCGGTGCCGGAGCCAAGGAGTGGGCCGACATTCAGACCGGTTGGGTCGCCTCGGCCCGCAAGGATGCCGAGATCGGCGGCGCCCGCTGGGATGCTTCCGTGGCCGTCGCGCAGGGCGCGCTCGCCCGCTTCGGCACGCCGGGGCTCAAGGCGTTTCTCACCGAAAGTGGCGGCGGAAACCACCCGGAAGTTATCCGGTTCATGGCGCGCGTCGGAAGCGCGATCGCCGAAGACCGGCCGGAGAGCGGCGGGGCAGGGGCAGGACGCCCCATCGATGCCGCCCACCTGCTGTTTCCGAGCGACAAGCCCAAGGGGTAAATGACACATGGCCACCGTTGGCACCTACTACCCGAACCTGATCGACGCGCAGAAGCAGAGCGCCGAGGGCACGGTTCTCGAAATCCTGTCGCAGCAGAATCCGGTGCTCGACGACGCGATGGTGACGGTCTGCAACCAGCAGGCCAGCCATCGCCACATGATCCGCACCGGTCTGCCGTCGGTCGCCTGGGGGCGCCTGTACAAGGGCGTGCCGCAGTCCAAGGCCACCGTGCAGCAGGTGGACGACACCACCGGTTTCCTGGAGGCGCGCTCGGAAATCGACGTGCGCCTGCTGGCGCTGGCCAAGGACGCCGCCAAGCAGCGGCTCGTCGACAGCGCGCCGTTCCTCGAAGCGATGAACCAGGAGATGGCGACCGGCATTTTCTACCACGACGTCGCCACCACGCCGGAGAAGTTCAAGGGCCTCGCCGCCCGCTACAACGCCTATTACGACGGCCCCAACGCCACCAAGCCGAACGTCGCCGCCGGACAGGTGATCGACGGCGGCGGCCGCGGCGCCGACAACACCTCCATCTGGTTCGTCACCTGGGGCGACCACGCCACGTCGCTGTTGACGCCCGAGGGCATCCCCACCGGCGTTCAGGTGGCCGACAAGGGCGAGGAAGTGACGCTGGATGCCGCCGGCAACAAGTTCTACGTCAAGTCGACGCTGTTCTCCTGGCATGTCGGCATGTTCGTCAAGGACTGGCGCTACAAACGCCACCTCCAGCCGCATCGCCATCTACATGAACCGCGACGCGCTGGAAGTGCTGGACGCCCAGTCGTCCGACCGGTCGCTGGTCAACGCCGCCGGCAGCTACAACTACGCGGCGCCGGGCCTCAAGCGCGACAGCATCGAGGGCAAGGAAGTGCTGACCTATCGCGGCATCCCGATCCGCGAGACGGACGCGCTGCTCAACACGGAGGCGGCGCTTCCCGCCTACGTCTGAGCCGAAACTCTACTGGCGCGGGCATCTGGCTTAGCATTCTGCGCTTCCGGTGCTCACGGACCTCAACGTCCGCTCCGCTCCGGTTCTCGAATGCGTCGCCACCTGCCGCGCGCCAGCGAGTTTCGATCTCAGACTTCGCAAGTCCTGCACCCGTTTCGACGGGCGCTTCCCTAGCCTTATTTTCAAGGACATCCAAATGATCCTGGACACTCAGGCGCTGTTCTCGGACGCTCAGCCTGTTACCGCGACGGCCGCCTCCACCAACACCCTCGACTTCGGCCCCATCTCGCCCACCATCAAGAATTTCGACGCTGGCAAGGGCTGCGAAGTGGCGCTCCTGGTGCAGGTGGTGGAAGACTTCAACAACCTCACCTCGCTGCAGATCGACCTGGAGCTGGACGCCACCACCACCTTCACGCCCGATAAGACGATCCCGCTGGCAACAGCGACGCTGGCTCAGCTCAAGGCCGGCTATCAGATCGCCCGCGACGACCTGCCGCGCGGCATCACGCTCCAGTACGGCCGCCTGAAATACACCGTCACCGGCACGGCGCCGACCACCGGCAAGATCACCGCCGGCATCGTCGCCGGCGTGCAGTCCAACGGGGTCGCCGTCTGATGCGCGTCACCGCCGTCCGCAAGGGCTACTTCGGCGGCAAGATCCGCGACGCCGGGGAGGTCTTCGACCTTCCCGACGCGCTGATGAAGATGAAGCCGTCGTGGGTGGCGGCGGCGGGCAGCGCAAGCATCGCTGCTTCCGACGAGCCCGAGCCGGGCGGCGAAACGCCGCCGCCGGCCGACGCCAAGCCGGAAGCCCGCAAACGTGGCCGCAAACCCAAACAGGCTCCGGCCGAAGATGTCGTCCCCACCGGCAACGGCCTCACCGAAGCCCTCGGTGGCCCGCCGCCGGATTGGATTCCCGGAAATATTGCAGACTGAACAGGCGGGCTTCGGCCCGCCTGAGTTTTTATTGGTGCCTGATATGAGCCGCCGCGCCTACTCGTCCTAAGGTCCTCGCTTTCGCAAGGATGACAGATTTATATAAATATAACAGTTTGTTAGCCGCTCGCATGGCTCCCTCTGCGGTGCCACCGGAGGCCCGTGGAAGACGGTAACCCATGAGAGGATGCGCGCCGCTATCCAATTGTTCCATAAATATAAATCTGTCATCCTTGCGAAAGCGAGGACCTCGGGCAGGATGGGGCGAGGGGCTGATATAGGGCTCTCTTCACGACATGATCGTCTCGAAGAGGTCTTCCCACTCCGGGTTCATCTCTTCGATCAGTTGGATCTTCCACTCGCGTTTCCAGTGCTTGAGTTGCTTCTCGCGCTCGATCGCTTCGGTGATGTCGCCGTTGTCCTCGTACCAGACGAGCCGCGTGCAATTGTAGCTGTCGGTGAAGCCACGATGGATTCGATTGCGATGCTCCCAGACCCGCCCTTCCAGATCGGAGGTGACGCCGACGTAGAGCACGCCGTGCGGCTTGTTGGTGACGATGTAGACCCAGCCCGGATTCATGGGGCGATCCTCTCGGTCTCGGAAATGCGAGGGATAAGCAACTGTGGGGTCAGGGAGACTGATATCAATCGCTCGCTCTACCTTCCTGAGGTCCTCGCTTTCGCAAGGATGACAGTCTGATATTGACGAAACAATCGGATAGCGGCGTGTTCCTCCTCATAGGTTGTCGTGTTCCGCGTGGCATCGGATACTGCCGCAAGGGAAGTTTGCGAGCGGGTAACAAACTGTTATCTTTATATAAATCTGTCATCCTTGCGAAAGCGAGGACCTCAGGCAGGATGGGGCGAGGGGCGGATATAGGGCGCCCCTACATCCATCCCAACCGATCGAGAGCGGGCTTCGGCCCGCCTTCGTTTTATTGGGAGCCTGATATGGGCCGCTGCGCCCGTCGTCCTGAGGTCCTCGCTTTCGCTGGGGATGACAGCTTTATATAAATGATTCAAAAAGGTAGCGCCCGCGAGGCCCCCGCGGACGCTACCATCCCTCTTAGAATCCCCCCCGAGAACCACGGCCGCGCGCTTTGCCGGCCGTGGTTCTCCGGCCCTTACTTCGCCTCTGCGATGGCGGCCTGCAGGTCTTTCAGGACTTCGGCGCCGCCGTCGGCGGCGAACTTGTCGGCGGCGGGCTGGGCTTTTTCCTTGAGACGGGCGAGTTCCTCGGGCGGCAGTTCGTTGACCTGCATGCCGTGGCTCTTCAGGGCATCGATGCTCTTCAGCGAGGCTTCGCGGCTGTCCTTGCGCTCGAAATCGCGCGAGGCAACCGCTGCCTCAAGCAGGATCTTGTGCTCGTCGGCCGAGAGTTGGTCGTACCAGGACTTGCTGGCCAGCACGATCCACGGGCTGTAAACGTGGCGCGTGATGGTGAGATACTTCTGCACCTCGTAGAACTTGGCCGACTCGATGGTGGTGACCGGGTTCTCCTGGCCGTCGACGGCGCCGGTCTCCATGGCCGAGAACAGCTCGGAATAGGGCAGCGGCACGGCGCTGGCGCCGAAGCTGTTGAACATGTCGATGTAGACGGGGTTCTGCATGACCCTGAGCTTGATGCCCGCAAAGTCCTCCATCTTGGTGACGGGGCGCTTGCTGTTGGTCAGGTTGCGGAAGCCGTTTTCCCAGTAGACCAGACCGACGAGGCCCTGCGCTTCCAGCTTGTCCATCAGCTTGCGGCCGAACGGGCCGTCGAGCACGGCGTCGGCCTGCTTGTTGTCGGCAAACAGGAAGGGCAGGTCGTAGACGCCGAAGTCCTTGACGATGCCGACGAGAGTGGCGGTCGAGCCGACCATCATCTCCTGGGCGCCGCCGATCAGCGCGTTCTGCATCTGCACGTCGCTGCCGAGCTTGGCGTCGCCGAAGGTGCGCATCTTCAGCTTGCCGTCGGAGAGGCGGGCGACCTCATCGGCGAAGAACTTGGCCGCGCGGCCCTGGTTGCTGGCGTCCGGCAGGCCGAAGCCGAAGCGGATGACGCGGGCGCTGACGTCCGCCGCGGCGGACGCCGTGACGCCGACCGCCAGAAGCGCGGCGGCGACGGTGGAGGCGAATGCGAGTTTCATGGTCTTCTCTCCCTCTTTATAATTCTCAGTGGAACAGGTGCGACGGCACGGTGATGATCTCGGGGAAGATGATCATCAGGACAAACAGCACCAGGTAGACGAGCAGGAACGGCCAGATGCCGGCGGTGGCGCGTTCCAGAGAGATCCGCGCGATGGCGGACACCGTGTTCAGCACCGTGCAGACCGGCGGGTGGATCAGGCCGAGCGTGCCGATCAGCACGAACATGACGCCGAAATACAGCGGGTCGATGCCGGCGGTGGTGGCGATCGGCATCAGCACCGGGCCGAGCACCAGGATGGTCGGCGTCAGGTCCATGACGGTGCCGACGGCGAGCAGCAGCAGGCAGATCATCGCCATGAGGAGGCGCGGCTCGTGCATCACCGGTTGCAGGAGGTCGGTCAGCTGCGAGGTGAGGTCGGACAGCGTGATCATGTAGGCCGACACCAGCGCGGCGGCGACCAGGAACATGACGGTGGCGGTGGTACGCGCCGCCTGGATGAACACCTCGGTGAGCTCGGCGACGCCGATCTCGCGGTAGACGAACAGCGTCACGAAGAGGGCATAGACGGCGGCGACGACGGCCGCTTCCGTCGGCGTGAACAGGCCGCCGCGCAGGCCGCCGATGATGATCACCGGCAGGAACAGCGCCCACAGGCCCTCGCGCAGCGCGATCAGCCGCTCCCGGCCCGTGCGCTTGGGCTCGGCCACCACGTTCATGCCGCCGACGCACCACTTCCAAGTAAAGACCAGCGCCAGCCCCATCAGCAGGCCGGGGACGATGCCGGTCATGAACAGGCCGGTGATCGACACGTTGGTGGTGACGCCGAAGATGATGAACGGCATGCTGGGCGGAATGATCGGGCCGATGATGCCGCCGGCGGCGACGAGGCCGGCCGAGCGCGGCAGCGGATAGCCATGGTCGCGCATCATCGGGATCAAGAGCGTGCCGAGGGCGGCGGTGTCGGCGATGGCCGAGCCGGACAGGCTGGCCAAGAGCACGGCGGCGCCGATGGCGACGTAACCGAGGCCGCCGCGAATGTGGCCGACCAGGGTGACGGCAAGGTTGATGATGCGCCGGGAGATGCCGCCGGCGTTCATGATCTCGCCGGCCAGGATGAAGAAGGGCACCGCCATCAGCGGGAAATTGTCGGCGCCCGACAGCATGTTCTGGGCGACCAACTGGGCGTCGAAGAAGTCGAGATAGAACATCAGCGCCACGCCCGTCAGGACGAGGGCGAAGGCGATGGGCATGCCGAGCGCCATCAGGCCGAACAGCGAACCGAGGAAGACACCGAGGGTCATCGTCCGCCCTCCAGCACGGTGGGATTGGCGCCGGGAAGATCGCCCACGGCGGTGCGTTCGATCTGCGGCGCGTCCGGCCTGCTCACGTCGTCCAGGATGTGATCGGGGTTGGGGTCGCCGGGCATGTGGCCGTCGGACGAACCGGTGACGAGGCGGTAGAGGTTGATCAGCGTGAGGCCGATCATGGCGATGGTCGGGAAGACGCCGGCGGCGGCGTAGAACGCCATCGGGAAGCGCAGCACGGTGGAATAGGTGGAAAGGCCGATCTTCGTCTGCGTCCAACTGCCGGAAAGAAACAGCCAGAGCGCGTAGAGGATCAGCAGGTGGCTGAGAATCGCGCAGGCCCGGCGCAGCGGCACCGGCAGTCGCGCCTGCAGCAGTTCGAGCCCCAGGTGCTTGTGCTGGCGCAGCGCCAGCGTGGCGCCGAGAAACACCAGCCAGACGAACATCAGGCGGGAGATTTCCTCGGCCGAGGCGATGCCGCTGCCGAAGGCGTAGCGCAGCACGACGTTGCCGAACACCATCACCACCATGACGGCCAAGAGCGCCGCCATGGTGTATTCGAGAATGCGTTCGAGGAGTGTCTTGACCCTATCCATTGGGCTTGCTCCGATGTTTCTGCGGTCAGGGCGTCTCGGCTCTGGCGGGTTCTGAAGGCTGTCGGGCGTGTGCCGCCGCGACGAGGGCGAGCACGGCCGTGGCGACGATGTCGTCCGGGCTCAGCTCGACCGAAAACGTCAGGGCCTCTTCGTCGGCGGCCGGTGGTTCGAGCACGGCCAGCTGGCTGTCGAGCAGCGCCGGCGGCATGAAGTGCGATCGGCGCGCCGTGAGGCGCTGCCTGAGAAGGGAGACGGGGCCGAAGAGGTGGAGAATCGGCAAGGGGCCGAGCTGCTGGCGCAGCCGGTCGCGATAGCGCCGCTTCAGGGCCGAGCAGGCGATGACCACCGGGCCGTCCGCCTCACGCCGCGCCTCGGCCGCCGCCGCGGCAACGGCGGCGAGCCACGGCCAACGCTGCTCGTCGGTGAGCGGCCGCCCTTCGGACATCGCGCGGACGTTGCCTTGGGAGTGGTGATCGTCGGCCTCGATCAACTGGCCGCCCGTCGCGGCCGCCAGCATCGCGGCGACCGTCGACTTTCCGGCGCCGCAAACCCCCATGACGAGAATGTAGTCGGTTTGAATGGCAACGGGAGCAGCCATCGGTCGTCCTCCCCAACCGCGTCTGTTACTAGCCATACAAATGTTAGCGCTGTCATTTGTCAATGCGACGAACTGCGATATACTCCCCGCCCGGGGAGGCTGCCGGTATGAAGAGTGACAGGTCTGCTGGGAAAGTGACGCTTGCCGATGTCGGGCGAGTCGCCAATGTGAGCGCTATCACCGTGTCGCGGGCGCTGCGCAAGCCCGAGATGGTCTCGCCCAAGCTCAGGCAGCGGATCGAGGAGATCGTCGAGCAGCTCGGTTATGTGCCGGACCCGGTGGCGCGGGCGCTGGCCTCCGATCGCACCGACGTCATCGGCGTGCTGATCCCCTCGGTGACCAACAGCGTGTTCGCCGACGTGCTGCGCGGCATCTATGCCGGCGTCGAGGGCTCGCCCTTCAGCGTCCAGTTCGGCAACACGCGCTATTCGGTGCTGGAGGAGGAGCGGCTGCTCCGGGTGTTCCTCAGCCAGCGTCCCGCCGGGCTGATCGTGTCCGGCATCGACCAGTCGGAGACGTCGAGGGCGCTGCTCATGCAGGCCCGCTGCCCGGTGGTGCAGATCATGGAGATGGGCCCGGCGCCGGTCGACATGATGGTCGGCTTCTCCCACTTCGACGCCGCCTATGACGCCACGCGGCATCTCATCGCCGGCGGCTACCAGCGCATTGCCTTCCTCGGCGCCCGCATGGATCCGCGCACCCAGCGCCGCCTGGAAGGCTATACCCAGGCGGTGAAGGAGGCCGGGCTGTTCGACGAAGGGCTCATCATCACCACGCCGCGCGCCTCGACGGTGGGACTCGGCTGCCAGCTCCTGAGCGACCTCATGGCGCGCACCCAGAAGATCGACGCGATCTTCTGCAACAACGACGACTTGGCGCTCGGCGTGCTGTTCGAATGCCAGCGGCGGCGCATCGCCGTGCCGGACGAGATCGGCCTCTGCGGCTTCAACGACCTGGAGATGATGGCCGTGGCCAACCCGCCGATCACCAGCGTCCGCACCTTCCGCCAGGAGATGGGCCGGCGGGCGGTTGAGATGGTGCTGGCCCGCATCGCCGGCAAGGACGTGCCGCAGCCGGTCGTCGATCTCCGCTACGAACTGATGCCGCGCCTCAGCACGCGCGGCCAGGAGCGCCTGCGCCGGGGGGCGTAGGCTCCAGACACATAAATCGCATCTGGAAGAGCTACTTGTCGCCCAATTAATACCGCGACCGAAACGCCAACGAGCGCATACTGCCGCCTCAAGGACTTCAGGGGCATCGCAACCCGATATGACCGCCTTGCGACCAGCTTCCTGGCCATCCACATCGCTGCGTTGTATGCTATTGGCTGCGCTACCGGATAGGAGCATTCCGACGGCGTAGTCGCAGCTATAACAATGGGGCAGTTATGAGCGCTTTTCGAGCGAGATCTATCATCGCATTTGTTTTTTCCGTTACATTATATGGTAATGCTCACGCCGAAGAAGGCATATATGGATGCTGGAACAATATTCATCTGGTACCGGTCGATCCAGAATATTCATCACCGAGCATGACTGAGACCTCTGAGGGTGATATGCTTTGTTTCAAGAAAGATGGAACGATCGTCACAGAGCATTTTGGTGGCTTTGAGTTTCTGGGAACTCAAGGTAAATTTTCCTACAAAGCTGGGCGTCTTGTGCTAACCAAGAAGGAACGAGTTGACGGATGGCCTTTTGCATTCAAAACCGATCGATGCAAGGCAACTCTATCTTCTGATCAACTTACGATTACCGGCTGCAAAGGTTGGGAGGCATCTAAAACCCTCATACTTCAAAGGCAGACCAATCCGCCTGACCTGAAAGGTATCCAGTCAGGGCTGTTCCAGTAGGCCGCGCCGGCAGTGGCGCGTTATGAGTCTGGACCCTAGGGGGAGTTGGAGACCGATATCGGCCGCCCGTTCTACCTTCCCGAGATCCTCTGCCTTCGCAGAGGAAGACAGCTTGATGGATGGGGAGACAGTACGGCAAGGACGCGCTATCCGCTTGTTTCCCCTCCCATAGATTGTCTTCCTCTGCGAAGGCAGAGGATCTCAGGCAGAATGGGGCGAGGCGGGTGCTATAGGGCGCCCTATCCATGCCAGTGAAGCGAGGAAGACTTCGGCTCTCTATCAGCGTGCGGCGGTGCGAGGTTGGCTGTTATAGGCCTCTCGATTGGACAAATAGCTAAAATTGTCATGACTCGCTTCATCAGCCTGAAAGGAATGCAAGGCATTCTTCTTCAGGTTGTGGAGGCTGGGGTATGCTCGGTTATTTATTCCTTTTCTACGGAAGAATGGGGCGTCTGCAATATTTTCTTTGGACTGTGATTTTCGGTCCGCTGCTATTCTCCGTTGCGGCGTGTATAGGTATCTTTTTTATTGTATTCGTTCTGGATGTCGATAATAAAGATCCGACGTTCTATGCGCTTGTAGCTCCGTTTGTTATAATGTTATTTTGGGTTGCGTTGAGCCTGCAGGCCGTAAGAATTCGCGACATCGGTTGGAGGCCCGGCGTTATTATTCCGGTCATGTTCGCGATCAACTTCCTTGACTTCGGTGTCGCCTACCTTGCCCCGAGTTTGGCCGACGGCACGGGGCTTCACACCATCGTGCCAACGATCATCGGTATTCTCTATGCGCTGGTGCTGCAGTTCACGCCGACCGATGGCCATGAAATGGTTCCCTTCATCATTCCAGGCCTCTCCTTGCCCAGTGTGAATCTGGACATCTTTCACAAGAGCCCTCCTGAGCCGCCAGTGCAGCCCAAACCGCGCCAACAGTCCTTTGAAGAGCGCCGCTATCCGCGCGGAAAGGTGCCCTTCGGTCGCCGTGGTCTGACCTGACCGCAGGCATCTTCCATCTGTAGGGATGGCACCTGATCGTTGGCTGACCTCTGCCCTAGCCCTATACGGCCCGTCGCGCCTTCTCGTCCCGAGATCCTCTGCCTTCGCAGAGGAAGACAGCTTGATGGATGGGGAGACAGTACGGCAAGGACGCGCTATCCGCTTGTTTCCCCTCCCATGGACTATCTTCCTCTGCGAAGGCAGAGG
Organism: Pseudomonadota bacterium; assembly: GCA_018262505.1. Taxonomy (GTDB): domain Bacteria; phylum Pseudomonadota; class Alphaproteobacteria; order Rhizobiales; family Pleomorphomonadaceae; genus Pleomorphomonas. The sequence goes on along the minus strand of JAGSYV010000029.1, from coordinate 32,101 downwards.
ATCTCAGGCAGGAAAGGGCGAACGGCCGATATAGGCCTCCAGTCGCCCTTGCGCCGGTGCTTGCTCCACTCACCCCAACACGCCAGCCGCGCCGATCGTCTCCACATCTCCCACCATCCAGTCGGCGATCTCCCTGAGCGCCTCGCCGGCCTTGAGGTGTTCGGGATGCTGGGCGAAGCGGGTGAGCGCCTCGCGGTCTGCGAACAGCGAGAATTGGACGGCGTGCCAGTTCTTGCGCTGATCGAGATTGTCGCTGACCTGCCAGAAGGCGATGCCGGCCTCCGCTCCGCCGCAGCGGGCGCCGAGGGATTGGTGGTGCTCCAGGAACCGGCGACGGGTGTCCGCCGATACGCCATCGCGAAACGAGATGAGAACGACGTGGACGAGCAGCTTCGAGCTGGCGAGATCGAGGACCATCGGGCACTCCGGACTGAGGCGCTCCTGGCGCGCAGGTCGATCCGACTCTATCAGATCGCCGCTCCAGACTGTCGGTTGAGCGGCATCCTCTTGTCGATCCTCATTCCATGCCGGTCGGATGGTACTTCAGCGCAACGCAGCGAACCCAACTATAGCGCTCCGCTTCGTCTGTTTCGACACTCGTATATCTCACGATGATGCATGCGTCGCGGACACACCTGACGCTTATCTCAAGAACAATGACGCTGGAGTAAACGAGCGCTGCATCGGTTTAACGGCTTGTTAACCAATCTGATGAGGAAATTGGGGACGACGCAAAGAAGCGCTCGCGGGAATACCTGCCCGGAGAGGACCTCGACCATCACCACCCAGTGCAAGTAGTGCAACGGATGCGTTTTCTTCCCGATAGTTGGGAAGGCTGCGATGCGTCAAGTCTACTCACCAAGTCAACATTTATGCTGGCTTGTCTGCGAGGTGTTTCTTGACCTCTGTTCTCGCGCTGCTTGCCGGGCTTGCCGCGGCTCAGACCTTGGGGCCGGCCGGCTTCTATGACATGTGCACGTCGCTTGAGGCGGAGTGCCAGCCCGTCGTCCAGACGGAGAGCCTCAGCTTTGCCGACGTCCGCCGGATCAACCGGCTGGTCAACAAGGACATTCACCCGCAGCCCGAGCCGCCGGGAAGCGATGTCTGGCTGGTCGGGCCCAAGGACGGAGACTGCGACGACTTCGCGATGACCAAGCGCCACGACCTCATCGCCGCTGGCTTCGGCAGCGCTCGGGCACGGGTGGCCGTCGGGGTCACCAGAGGCGGGCAGCTGCATGCCGTTCTCGTCGTCAATTTCGGGCCGCATTTCTACGTCCTCGACAATCTGACCAACGAAGTGCTGCCGGTGGAAAGATCGGCCGTCCAGATCCTCACCGTTCAGTCGACGGAAAACCCGCGCCTGTGGTTCAAGGCGCCGGGAAGCGACGCGGGCGGCGAGCCCGTTGTTACCGCCGCGCAGGTCGGCGCGTCGCCGCGACGGTGAAAACCAGCCGCGCCTAATTTGTCTCCGGGTTCAATGCGGGAGCTGCCGCTTTTCGATCAGGTTGAGGTCAACCTGATCGGCGGGGCTCCTGATCCGAACGCGCGCGACGAGCGACGTTCGGCCTTCCTTTCAGGAGACATACATGCCGCAGTCGGTTGCCGAACTTTACATGGGCGCGCGCGGGTCGCTGCCGTTCGAGGATATGTCGCAATCGGGCACGGTGAGCGGGGCGATCACGGCGAGCGGCCAGTCCGTCGTCGTTCCGATCGGCGCCTACAACGGCGCCGTCTTCGCCTGGTGGGGCACGTTCGCCGGCATCAACCTGTCCTTCGAGGCGACCTACGAGCCGAATCTCGCCATCTGGGTCGCCATCTCGGCGCTGCCGGCCTCCGGCGGTTCGCCGGTGACCAGCCTCAGCAACCTTGCCTCGGCCAACGCCTACGAGGTCTATGCCCCCGGCGCGCTGGCCGTCCGCGTGCGCGCCTCGGCCTTCACGTCGGGCACGATGAACGTCCGCGCCATTCCCGTGGCGATGATGCAGGACATCGCGCCGGCGCTCTCCGGCGGCACGCTGAGTTCGATCGGGGCGGCCTCCAGCGGCTCCGGCGCGCTTGCATCGGTGGCCCGGCTTGCCTCGGCCGCCGCGACGGTGAACGCCACGGTGGCCAAGGCCTCGACCGGCCGGCTCTACAAGATCTACGGCTATAACGCGGCAACCAGCGTTCGCTATCTCAAGCTCTACAACAAGTCATCCGCGCCGACGGTGGGGACCGACGTGCCCGTGGTGACCATTCCTCTCTCGCCGTCGCGCGAGTTCGACATCGACCTCGGCCTGATCGGCCAGTATTTCTCCACCGGCATCGCCTACGGCCTGACCACTGGCGCCGCCGATGCGGATACCGGCGTGCTGACGGCGGCGGATGTGGTGGGGCTGAACCTCTGGGTGGCGTGAGGGCGGTTGGGGAAGACCTATATTGGCCATCGCGCCCTCTCGTCCCGAGGTCCTTCGCCTTCGCGAAGGAAGACAGAATTATATATATAAAACATATACATAACCGCGCGCGTGGGTTCCTGCGGGGTGTCTTCCTCTGCGAAGGCAGAGGATCTCGGGCAGGAGAGGGCGCAGTTGACATAGGTGGATATCGGAAAGATAGGCGGGGCCTTGGCTCCGCCTTGGTCTTGCTCAGGAGTCTGCGTCGACATCCTCTTGGGTGATGTCGCGGTAACGGCTCAAGACCCTGACGACATCGATGGCATCGGGCCGCGCGACGTAAAAGACGACGTAGTTGTCGATTGAAAAGCTGCGGATATCCGGTCGCAGTTCCGGCCGCGCCCGGCCTGCGAGCGGGGTTTCGGCCAGCATGTCGAGAACGCTGTCAATCCGCCGCAAAAGACGGTCGGCCGCCGCCTCGTTGTCCTCGGCGATATAAGCCCAGATCTCGATCAGATCGAGCCGCGCCCGTGGCCTGCGGGAAACCCTAAGCGCCATGATGCGAAGGCTTCTTTGCCGATTTCCTGAGCTGGCGCGCTTCCTCGATGATCGCTTCCATATCCAGAGGCTCGGACGGGCCGCTGTCGAGCCCCTCGTCGATATCGCGCCGGAGGGCGTCGAGCTTGGCTTGCCTCAGGTTCTCCTGCTCCTCGAGGAGGCGCAGGCCGTCGCGCAGCACCTCGCTGGCCGAGGCATAGCGACCGCTGGCGACCAGTTGCTTGACGAAACCTTCGAAGCGATCGCCGAGGGTGTAGCTGGATGGCATGGGGGCAATCTCCTTTGCCCTCATTTATATCATTTTATGATAGTTCGCCCAAGAGCAAAGGAGAGCCGCCGTCGCGCTACGGGCGCAGCACTATGCTGCCGGTCGTCCTGCCGCCTTCGAGATCGGCGTGGGCGGTGGCGGCGTCTTTCAGGGCGTAGGTCTGGCCGAGGGTGGCGATGATGCCGCTTGTCATGGCCTGGAGCACTGCCAGGCCGGCCGAGCGGTAGGTGTCGGGTTCGGCCGAGTAGGCCATCACGCTGGGGCGTGCCAAGGCGATGGAGCGGAGGGGGCCGAGCGCGGTGACGTCGATGGGCGGAATGGCGCCGGCCGCCTGGCCGATGCTGGCCACCGTGCCGAATTTGCGCACCGCCGCGAAGGTCTTTTCCAGCGTGGTGCCGCCGATGCCGTCGATGGCGAAATCGACGCCTTTGCCGTCCGTCAGACTGGCGATGAAGGCGGGGAAGTCGCTGTCGCGGCCGGCGATGACGTGGTCGGCGCCGGCGGTCCGCGCCAGGTCCGCCTTCGCCGGGCTGCCGACGGTGGCGAACACCTCGGCGCCCAGGCGCTTGGCCCAGCGCGTCAGGATCACCCCGAGACCGCCGGCGGCGGCATGAACGAGAATGCGCGTTCCAGCCGTCACCGGGAAGACGCGGGTGAACAGCATGTGGGCCGTCAATCCCTTGAGGAAGGTGCTGGCGGCGACGTCGTCGGACAGGGCGGCCGGCAGCAAGTGCAGGCGATCCGCGGCGATCACCCGCATCTCGGCGTAGGCGCCGACCGGCAGGCCGCCGTAGACCACGCGGTCGCCGGGGGAGAGTGTGGTCACGCCGTCGCCGACCGCCTCGACGATGCCGGTCGCCTCGACGCCGGGAACGCCGCCGGGCAGGGGATAGAGGCCGGAGCGGTGATAGACGTCGATGAAGTTGACGCCGATGGCAGTCTGCCGCAGCAGCACTTCGCCCGGACCGGGCGCCGACGGGGTGAAGGTCTCGGCGGTCAGGCCCTCAGGTCCGCCCGGCTGACGCACGACGATACGTAGGCTCATGGCTCAATGCTCCTCACTGTTCGGGGAGCAGATTGGCACGGCTTGGCTTGTGAATTAATTCCCTATAAATGATCACAAGATGGGAAAAAATTGACATGCATGATTGGGAGAACCTGCGCTTTCTGTCCGTCCTGGCGCGCGAGGGCAGCTTCTCGGCGGCGGCGCGGCGGCTGGGTGTCGAGCATGCGACGGTCAGTCGTCGCCTGGCGGCGCTGGAGGCCGAGTGCGGTCTGCGCCTCTTGGATCGGCGGGGCAGGAAGGTGACGCTCACCGCCGATGGCGAGCGCATGGCCGGCGTGGCGCTGCGCATGGAAGAGGAAGCCCAGGGCGCGGCTCGCTTCGCGTCGGTGGCGCAGGCCGGCCTGTCCGGCACGGTGACCATCAGCGCGCCACCGGCGTTGACGGCGGTGCGCCTGATGGGGCCGCTGGTGCGGCTCAGGCAGCAGCATCCGGACATGACGATCCATGTGGTGGGCGAGAAGCGGGCAGCCTCGCTGGATCGCCGCGAAGCCGACGTTGCCGTGCGGCTGACGCGGCCCGAAACGGGCGATCTGACCATTACGCGCATCGGCGAAATGGTCTTTCATTTCTACGCGACGGAGGGCTATCTCGCGGCGGCCTCGCCTCAGGATTGGCAGTTCATCGCCTATGGCGGCGGCCTGATGGACGGCGCGCCGCAAATGAAGCGGCTGAAGGCATTCGCCGCCGGCCGACCGGTCAGGCTGTTCGCCAACTCCGCCGAACTGCAGATGGCGGCGGCGCTGGCCGACGGCGGGGTCGCCATCCTTCCCGACTTCATCGCCGAGGCGGAACCCCGGCTGGTGGCGATCGACGAGGGACGCGAGCCGCTGAAGCGCGAGGTGTGGCTCGCCGTCCACACCGATCTCCATGCCGCGCCGGCCGTGCGGGCGGTGGTTGAGGCGCTGAAGGTGGCGATGTGAGGGGGCTTGCGTCGTTAAGCCGCCGCCCAGGAGGCCGAGGGTGGAATTCAGCTATCGCACGACAGACGCCGCTGATGACCGCCATTCTCGTCAGCTATACCATCTCAAGTGGCGCGATCCAGGCGGCGGCGCGAAACCCATATGGGCAATAACGACAATGGGCCGACACGTGCCTCCGCAGGAATGCGCTACAAGCGGTCATCGCGACTCGGCCGATCGTTGCCTGCGAAATAATAGGCGGTTTCGATCAGGGAGATGGCGAGAGAACACAAAACCGGCCTTCTCCAAAACTTTCTTTGAGCCACCGTTATCTGGGTGTGCCATCGCCCATACTTCTGGAAGTTTGAGCTGCTGATCCGCAACACTTAATGCGGCGTTTACAAGCTCTGAAGCGTAGCCGTTTCCCCAAACCTCGGGCCGAAAGTAGTACCCTACCTCGAAATTCCACCCCGGATCGAACGGGTCTTCGTACAGGCCGCCCCATCCTATAATACGGCCGCCATCACGGCGTGCCACCACCCATGGCGCACAGCCATCACGGCGCCTTCGCCATTCATGCACCATCACTCTCCGTTGGCACTCCCGAAGCGTTTTATCGCAGTGGGTATGCTGCATTGCCATAGGGTCTCCAAGGAATTCGAAAAGCTCTGGGATGTCCGCCCGCCGTGATGGACGCAAGATCAATCGTTCAGTTTCCGGCACGATCGCAATATCTCAATATGTTTCGGTCAATGACCAGATTAGCGTCGTATTGCATCCTATCCGTCAAGTAATTTCCCTTTGCGCGGGGTGTGGCTGGCCGTGCATTCCGATCTCCATGCCGTGCCGGCGGTGCAAGCGGTGGTTCAGGCGCTGAGAGCGGCGGTGTGAGGGGCTTGCGGCGTTAAGCTCGGGGTCGCGGTGAATGGGGGGATTGGCTCGCGCGAGGCGATCGACCTGGGCCAAAAAGGCGCATGATATCCGCCGCTCGCTCCTTCCGGCCCGAGGTCCTACGCATTCGCGTAGGATGACAGATTTATATAATTAAAACATATACATAGATTGTCATTCTCTGCGAAGGCAGAGAACCTCAGGCAGGATAGGGCGCGCCGTCGATATAGGGCGATATCGGCATGTGAGCATCCGCTACACGACTTGTCATCGTGGCGCAGGCGAGGATCTCAGGCAGGGTAGGGGCGCCGCCGATATAGGGCGCCGTTGCCGTCTTCGTCACACTCCGGCAAACCGTATCAAAAGGAGCTTGTTCATTTTGGAAAGCGGCTGAGGTGCTCGTGGACGATCTTCCATTGCGCGCCCTCCTTTCGCAGTACTGTCGTGCCACGACCGTCGCCTTCGTAAGTTTTCCCGTCAATATCGGCCTTCCATCGGAAGCGGTACGTGCAGCTTGCGGCGGTATCGCTCATTGCAATCCAGTCGACGTCCTCCAGCCAGTACACTTCGTTTTGAAGTTTGCGCCATGTTTCTTCGAACGCAGCCTTTATGGCATCGATTCCGTGATAGGTGCCGTCGGTAAACCAGAAGACCGCCTCCGACGATATGAGTGGGGCAACCTCATCGAAGCGCCGCAGATTAACTCTGGTCTCATAGAGTTTCATGTGGTCTTGCGGGTGCATACGGCTCTCCTTTGAACAGACCGATCACAGACGCTGCTTCTGCCTGAAGTGGGCGATTATGTCGGACCGGATAACCTTGTCAGGTTCACATCGGGTGCCATGATGCGTCATCAGTAAACTTTTGACACGGTCTACCTTATCGTCTGGCGTTGCCAAAAAAGATCGCTGACCCCACCGTCCACGGAGACCGGAATGGAATTTCGCTATGCTGTGGCGGATACCGCCGATGCCGCTAATCTGGCGGCGCTTTCCATTGAAGTCTGGCTTCACACCTATGCCAGGGACGGTATCCGCAAGGCCTTTTCGGACTATGTCCTCAGGGAATTCACCGCCGAGAGGTTCGCGGAGCATCTGGCCGACAATAACCAGACCGTCGTGAAGTGCGAGCAAGGCGACTATCTGCTCGGTTATCTGCGGATGGATTTCGAGGCCGCCTGTCCAACCATTCCCGAGCTCACGACCGAGATCGTGACGCTGTACGTCCGGGCGCGCCACGCGCGGCAGGGGATTGGTTCGGGGCTGCTGGCCACTGCGTCGGACATCTGCCGGCAGCGCAACCTCAAGAGCTTCTGGCTGGCCGTGAACCACGAGAACGCGCCGGCCATCCGCTTCTACGAGGCGCAGCAGTTCCGCCGCAACGGCTCGCGCTATTTCGCGCTGGAGGGCGAGAGGCACGAGAATTTCATCCTCTACCGCGACCTCATGCCTTCGGCGTCGCCTGTGCGTTGACTTTTGGGAGGGCTCGGGATTCGTTAGGGTGGAACAGCCACGGCCGTGGAGCAGGGTGAAACCTTGGACCTCTATCTCGACGACTATCGGTGAGGTGACGCATGTTGACGACCAAGCGCAAGCCGGTGACCGTCGGCGAGATCCTGACCGAAGAGTTCATGCAGCCGCTCGGCCTGACCCAGGCGGTGCTGGCCGAGGCGATGGGTGTCCAGCGCAAGCATGTCAACGAGCTCTGCAACAGCCGCCGCACCGTGACGGCGGCGACCGCACTCATTCTGGCGCGGGTGTTCGGCAACAGCCCGGATTTCTGGCTGAACATCCAGCGCCGCAGCGACCTGTGGGAGGCCATGAACAGCCCCAAGGAACGAACGCGGATCGAGCGCGCCAAACCGCTGGCGACGGCGGCGTAGAGGGCATACCGCTTTGCGGGCGGTGGTTGAGGCAGTGAAAGCGGCGCCCCGTTGATATGGGGCGCCATCGGCAGCGGTGCTCACTTCGTCAGCACGATGTGGGTGGCGTGTTCCGTCGCCTCGGAGCTGGCGACGCGGAAGCCGAGGGCGGGGAGGTCGATGCCGGCGAACATTGCTTCGCCCCGGCCGAGCACCACCGGCGAAATGGCGAAATGCAGCTCGTCGATCAGGCCGGCCTGGAGATACTGGCGCACCGTGCTGACGCCGCCGCCGATCTTGATATCCTTGTCGCCGGCGGCTTCTTTCGCCTTGGCGAGCGCCTCTTCGATGCCGCCGGTGACGAAGTGGAACGTGGTGCCGCCCTCCATCACCAGGGGCGCGCGCGGGTAATGGGTGAGCACGAAGGTGGGCGCGTGATAGGGCGGGTTGTCGCCCCACCAGCCTTTCCAGCTGTCATCCGGCCAGTCGCCGCGCACCGGGCCGAACATGTTGCGGCCGAGGATGAAGGCGCCGAAGTTGGCGGTATTGCCGAGGGCGGCGTATTTGTCGTCCGTGCCCGTCGAACCGCCTTCCTTGCCGAACATCGTTCGGAAGGTGCGCGTGGCCACAAACCAGCCATGCAGCGCCATGCCACCCTTGCCCATGGGATCGTTCAGGCTCTGCTCCGGCCCGGCGCCGAACCCGTCGATCGACAGCGAAAAAGCCGCGACGCGTAGCTTTGCCATATCAGCCTCCTACCGATTGCATAATGAAACCGGTTGTAAGCTGACACTAGAAATCCTAATTTGCAAGATGTCTTTTTCGAGGGGGGCTAAGTGGATATCGAGCGGCGGTCGGGGTGCCCGATCAACCTGACGATGGAGGTGCTGGGCGACCGTTGGAGCCTGGTGGTGATCCGCGACATCATGTTCGGCAACCGTCGGCATTTCCGCGAGTTGCTCACGCATTCGCAGGAGGGGATCGCCTCCAACATTCTCGCCGCGCGGCTGAAGCGGCTGGTGGCGCTCGGCCTCGTCAGCAAGCAGGATGATCCCAGCCACAGCCAGAAATCCATCTACAGCCTGACCGAGCCGGCCATTCAACTGGTGCCGGTGCTGGCGGCGATCGGCGCCTGGGGGCGGCGGCACCTGCCGGTCAGCGAGGACCTGAGCATCCGGGCCGAACTCCTGGAAGTCGGCGGTCCCGCCCTGTGGGACGACTTCATGGCCGATCTCAGGCGGATCCACATCGAGGACTCGATCGGCGGCGCCAACGGCAGCGTGACGTCGCCGGTTCTGGCGCGCCTGACCCAGGCCTTTCTCGACGCGCGGGCGAAGATGAAAGCCGGGGCTGAGGGTAGATGAGGACGCTTACGTGACGGAGTTGGTGCGCCGGCAGGCATGAAGGTGATCGGTTAGGGCTGAAAGGCACCTGATATCGCCGTTGCGCCTTCGCGTCCTGAGGTCCTGCGCCTGCGCGCAGGATGACACCTTATGGATGCGCTATGTATATGTTTCATATATATAATTTAACTGTCATCCTGCGCGCAGGCGCAGGACCTCAGGCAGAATGGGGCACGGGGTCGATATAGGGCTCTCTACGAGGTGGGCTGACCGTGGTTCCGCCTGTTCACATCACGCCACGGCCACCCAGCCGCGCAGCGAGAAGCCGGCGTAGAACAGGGCGATGTCCGAGAAGCCGGCCTCGCGGAGGAGGGCTTCGTCGTCCGCTGCTGTCAGGACCGGCAGGTGCGTCGCCATGGTGGCGGCTTCCTTCTCGGCGGTGGACTTGCCGGCGAAGGCGAGGGAGCGGGTGAGCCAGCGGCGGAGGTCGGCGCCGTCCGGCGCGCTGTGGTGGGCCACCACCAGCGCCGCGCCGGGTTTGAGGCGGCGATGGATCTGCCTGAGCGTGCCGAGCCGCGCGTCGCGCTTCAGGAAATGCAGCGTCAACAGGCAGGTGGCGCCGTCGAACGGGCCGGATGGGGCGGCCTCGACGGCGCCTTGCCGGAGGTCGGCGCGCGCCTCAAGCGGCCCGAGGATGCGGCGGGCGAGGTCGAGCATTTCGGCGGAGGGATCGACGCCCAGGAAGCGCCAGCCCGGCTCGGCCTCGGCGAAGGCTTTCAGCTCCAGGCCGCCGCCGGCGCCGACCACCAGGATCTCGGCGGCCTCGGGCGCGCGCTCGGCCAGCAGGATCGACGTCATGCGATGCAGGTCGGCGTAGCCGGGCACCATTTTGGGCGCGGTGTCGGCATAGCTGGCGACGAAGGCGGGGTCGGTGAAGGGTTGCATGGGGCTCATCCAAAGACCAGGGCGCGGTGGACCGAGGTGCCGGCGGCGTAGAGACCGGGGACGGTGGTTTGCTTGTCGGCGTCGGTGCGGATGATCGGGCCGAGCGGGCCGTCGTCGATGGCGGCGGCGGGCTCGGCGAAGGCGCCACCGATGATGACGACATCAGTGGGCATGGCTGTGCTCCAGGTCGGGCGAGCCGCCGCGCGTGAGGAAGCGGCGGTGGACGTCGGCGCTCAGCGCGGCAAGCGTGACCTCGCCGAACCGGCGGAGAAGAAGGGCTTCGGCCTCGGCAAGCGCATCGCCCAGGGCGGCGTTGACGGCTTGTTCGACGAGGCAGCCGGGCATCTCGGCGCGGTTGCCCATCGCCAGGATTTCCGGTTCGCCGAGCGCGGCGTAGATGTCGCGCAGCGTCACCGTGTGGAGGTCCGCAGCGATGGTCCAGCCGCCGCCATGCCCCTTGTCGGAGCGGACATAGCCCTGCTCGCGCAGGCCGGCCATGATGCGCCTGACAACCACAGGGTTGGTGTCCATGGCACGCGCCAGCGCTTCCGAGGTGACCGGCCCGGAGGTTTCCGCCATATGCAGGAGGACGTGCAGCACGCCCGACAATCGGCTGTCTTTTCTCATGTAACTTTATATGTTGCGTGAGAGGGTAAATGCAAGAGATCGGGTTCAACTTTCGAATGGTTGAAAACCACAACGTTAAATAGACGGCTTCCGATTTTGGCTTTAGGTTCCTGCCATTCGAACTGGGGGATACCTTGAACAAGCTAACGATTGTCGGCGTGGTGGCTGTTGCCGCCGCGCTTGGCGCTTGCGCCAAAAGCCCTGAGAGCATTGCGCCATCCTATGTGAGCGAGGTCAGCTATCAGGCCTGGAGCTGCCCGCAGCTCGCCGAGGAGACGCTGCGTCTCTCCTCCGCTTACGCCTCGGCTGCCCAGCAGCAGGAGAAGGCCCGCACCAATGACGTGGTCGGCGTGATCCTGATCGGCCTGCCAGTGTCGAGCCTCAGCGGCGACAACATCGCGCCGGAGATCGGCCGGCTGAAGGGCGAGCAGGAAGCCGTGCGCAAGGCAATGGTCATCAAGAATTGCGCGCCAGCGGCAGTTCCGCCGCCCGTGACGGCGGCCAAGGCGCCGGTGAAGCCCGCTCCGGCCAAGGTGACGGCCCCCGTGGCGACCGCCCCGGCAGCGGCGCCCGCTGCGCCGGCGGCCGCCGCTCCGGCCACGACGCAGGCGCCGGTGAAGAAATAAGCAGCCAGTTGCCAAAACAAGCCGCCCGTTGGCCTTCCAGCGGGCGGTTTTTCACATCTGCAGGGGCTGAAGGGCGCCTGATATAGGCGTCGCGCCTTCTCGTCCTGAGGTCCTCGCTTTCGCAAGGATGACAGCTTGATGGAGGCGTGTGCTAGCCGGTAGGCGTTTGTTTCGTAAATATAAATCTGTCATCCTTGCGAAAGCGAGGACCTCGGGCAGGATGGAACGCGAGGCGGATATGGGGCTCTCGCACGAGTGGGACGCAACGAGGGAAATTGGAGTTGGTGTCGCTGTTCGCGACTTAAAATCGAGCCCGCATTTCTTCGCTCTCAATGGAAAAGCTGGCCGGGTTAAGCGGACTTGGCTCCATGGCACTGTTTGAATCTCTTGCCACTGCCGCAGAAGCAGGGATCGTTGCGCGAGGTGTAGCGCATGGAGACTTCGATAGAGAGCTGCACGTGCCTCTGCCCGACGAGAGCCAGGGGCTGTCTGAGCGCGGGCGGAACGTGAGCCGCGCTGACGCCGGGGATCATGTTCATCAGACGCGTCTTTTCCGCTGCAACCTTGAAGAGCTCGAGAATCAGCGGGTCGTTGGTGTGGGCTTTGCGGATGTTGTCGCGCCGAACGCCTGGGTTTGCCGGGTTGTAAGTTGCGGTTTCATCGGCGAGGAAAAGCCGGTGGCTTTCGCCATCGACGGCCGGCGTGACGTCAACCAAGGCGGCTCCGTTTCCCGGATCATAGACAGCGTGATGCTCGGCCTCGATGTAGGCTCCCGGCCAGTCCCTGATCGACCAGCCGACGCGCATGTCTCCACCGAACCGGTCGATCTGCTTCTGAACATTGCCAAAGCTGTCCTTCGGCGTGCAATCTTCCTTGGGGACGATCTTCACGAAGACAGGGGATGAGGGCGAAATTTCCCGGCAGAACGCCTGGACATCAGCGTTCTCCGGATTGGCTGTTTTCATCGACATGGCTCACCCCGTTTGGCGAAACTCCGCTCTGTCAGGAGCGAGAGACGACCTACCACAAGACGGCCCTCGCATAGGAGCACCGCGTCGCCCTTTTAAACAAGAACGCGATCAACTGTCATTGACCGCGCGCTGAAAGAGGCGAATGGCGCGTCCGCCTTGCCAAACAAACCGCCCGCCGAGGTTGGGCGGGCGGCGTTGTTCGATCCGCCTCAGGCGAGCTCTTTGAGGGCGGCGGGGTCGAAGCCCTTGAGGCTGGTGGCGTCGCCTTGCTGCACCTTGGAGACCCAGTTGGCGTCGGCGATCAGGGCGCGCCCCACGGCGATCAGGTCGAACTCGTCGCGCTCCATGCGCTGGAGCAGGCTGTCGATGCCGACCGCCGAGGAAGCCTCGCCCTGGAAGGCCTTGATGAACTCGCCCGACAGGCCCACCGAGCCGACGCTGATGGTGGCGGCGCCGGTCAGCTTCTTGGCCCAGCCGGCGAAGTTGAGGCCGTTCTCGCCGTCCACCTCGGGGAACTCGGGCTCCCAGAAGCGGCGCTGCGAGCAATGCAGCACGTCGACGCCGGCTTCCACCAGCGGCAGCAGCCAGTCGGTCATCAGCGCCGGCGTCGGGGCGAGGCGCGCCGCGTAGTCCTGCTGCTTCCACTGGCTGACGCGCAGGATGATCGGGTAGTCCGGCCCGACGGCGGCGCGGATGGCGGCCACCACCTCGCCGGCAAAGCGCGAGCGCTCGCGGATGGTGGCGCCGCCGAAGCGGTCGGTTCGCTGATTGGTGCCGGACCAGAAGAACTCGTCGATCAGGTAGCCGTGGGCGCCATGGATCTCGACGAGATCGAAGCCGAGCCTTTTCGCGTCCTTCGCCGCCCTGGCGAAGGCCGCCACGGTGTCGGCGATGTCTTCCTCGGTCATGGCGACGCCGCGCGGCGTGCCGGGCGCCAACAGGCCGGAGGGGCTTTCCACCGGCGCCTCGGGCTGCCACTCGCCGGCGCGCGTCGAGCCGGTGTGCCAGAGCTGCGGGCCCATGTGGCCACCGGCGTCATGCACGGCGTCGATCACCTGCTTCCAGCCGGCGAGCGCCGCTTCGCCGTGGAAAAAGGGAATGCCGGGCAGGTTGCGCGAGGCGGGCCGGTCGACCACCGTGCCCTCCGACAGGATCAGCCCGACGCCGCCTTCGGCGCGGCGGCGGTAATAGGCGGCGTTGGCGGCGCCGGGGATGCCGTTCGGCGCCATGCCGCGGGTCATCGGCGCCATGACGATGCGGTTCGGCAGGGTCAAGTTCTTGATGGAAAAGGGACGAAACAGCGTGGCGGTCTCAGGGGAGGTCATGGGCGAGGTTCCGTTGCAATGAATAAACGCCAAGGTATAATCCGTATACGTGGTGTCAATGAGGCACCTTAAATCGCCCAGGTATACTGGAGTAAACCGCCATGCCGGCTTGCAATGTCGCCCTCTTTGCGTCCGATTGCCCGGGCCGGGTGCTGTTCGACCAGATCTCCGACAAATGGTCGATGATGGTGCTGACGGTGCTGGGCGGCGGCCCCACCCGCTTCAACGCCATCAAGCGGCAGCTCGACGGCGTGACGCAGAAGGCGCTGACCCAGTGCCTGCGCAAGCTTGAGCGCAACGGTCTGATCCTGCGCCGTGTCCTGCCGGTGTCGCCGGTGGCTGTAGAATATGAGATCACTCCGCTCGGCCGCACGCTGGTGGAGCCGTTCGGCGCACTCTACGCCTGGACCATGGAAAAGCTGCCCGAGGTGGAGAAGGCGCGGGAGGATTTCGATCGGCGGATGGAGGGGGGTAAAGGGGGAAGGGGATGATGGGGAGCGCTATAGAGGCCGCTCGTTTCACTCGTCCTGAGGTCCTCCGCCTGCGCGGAGGATGACAAATTTATATTTACAAGCAAATACTTAGCCGATTTTCGCTCCCTATCAAGCTGTCATCCTATGCGCAGGCCGCTTGAATTCACACGTGAATTCAAGGTGTACCTCAGGCAGGAGAAAGCGATCGGCCGATATAGGTTTCCGAGCACAGCCAGCGGCCTATATTTCCCCCGTGCCCTTTTCGGCCCGAGGTCCTGCGCCTGCGCGCAGGATGACAGTAAATTATACAATAAAAACATATAGATAAATTGTCATCCTCTGCGAAGGCAGAGGACCTCAGGCAGAATGAAGCGATCGGTCGATATCGCGCTCAAGGCACGCAAGCGAGCCTTATACGCCCCTCATTGACGTCTCGTCCTGAGGTCCTCTGCCTGCGCATAGGATGACAGATTTATATTTATAAGCAGATACTTAGCCGATTTTCGCTCCCTATCAAACGTCATCCTCTGCGCAGGCGGGCTTGAATTCACGCGCGAATTCAAGGTGGATCTCGGGCAGGATGGGGCGAGGGGCCGATATAGGGCTCCGCTAGGCACAACTCAGGACTGGTTGCCGTGCCGCTTCGATGGCGCGGTGGATGAGCGCAAGCGCTGCCGTGGCGCCCTCCGGGCCGAAGGCGAGGGGCTGCGTGCCGGCGATGGCGTCGACGACGTTGCGGTAGAACTCTTCGTGACGGGCGGGCTCGAGCGGCACGCGCTCGCGCACCACCGAGCCGGAGAGTTCGGTATGCAGGAGAGCCGTTGGCGGCTCGCCTTCGCGGTAGGTGCTCTCATGCGGGATGATCAGCGAGCCCTTCCTGCCGTGGGCGATGATCACCGGTCCCGGCTCGCGGACGAAGGTGCTGGAGCTGAGCCGCACGCGGTGGCCGGGGTAGCGGAAGCGCACATGGAAGTAATCGGGGGCGGCGCCGGGGCGGCGCAGGGAATCCATGTCGGCGGCGACCGACTGCGGCGGGCCGAACAGGTTGAGCATGCCGTCGACCAGGTGGATGCCGAGGTCGAACCAGGTGCCGGCGCCGGGCAGGTCGTCCTCCTTCCACCGCTTGTGGGTGACGATCGCGCGGTAGCGGTCGTAGTGCCATTCCAGCTCGACGAGATCGCCGAGGTCGCCGCTGTCGAGGTGGCGCTTCAGCGTCAGGAAGTCGGCGTCGAGTCGGCGGTTGTGGAACACGGCGAGGATGCGGCCGGCTGCATGGGCTTGCGCGGTCAGGGCGCGGGCGTCGCTCTCCGTGACGGTGATGGGCTTTTCCAGCACCACGTGCTTGCCGGCGGCGAGCGCGGCGCTCGCCATGGGGAAATGCAGCTCGTTGGGCGTGTTGACGACGACGAGTTGGGTGGCGGGATCGTCGAGGATCGCCTGGAAGTCGGAAACTGAGGTGACGCCAGAGGGCTCGCTGCCATCGGGGCCGGAGCGGCGCAGGAGGGTGGTGAGGCGGAGGCGCGGCTCGGCTTGGAGCAGCGGCGCATGAAATTCCCGGCCCGACATGCCCCAGGCGCACATGGCAGTGTTGATGGTCATTGGGTGTCCGTGTCCTGAGCGTTGAGCGGGCAGTATGGGTGTTTTGAAAGGTTTCGAACAGAGCGGGAGACTGATATCAGCCTGCGCGCGTCCTCGTCCTGAGGTCCTCGCCTGCGCGAGGATGACATAATTATATATATGTATCAATAAGTTGCCAGAACGCTGGTGCCGTTGTCGACCTGCCGTCCGCAAAGCTGAGAGACCTCATTGCTCAACAGAGTTGATGACGCTTGATGGGAAGCAAAAAACGACTAAGTATTTGCTGATAAATATAAATCTGTCATCCTCTGCGCAGGCAGAGGACCTCAGGACGAGACGTCACTGATCACTGAGGGTCGTATAAGGCTCGCTTGCGTGCCTTGAGCGCGATATCGGCCAATCGCTTCATTCTGCCTGAGGTCCTCTGCCTGCGCAGAGGATGACAGATTATATAGAAAAAACATATGGATAGATTGTCATCCTGCGCTAAGGCGCAGGACCTCAGGCCGAAAGAGGCGCGAGGGAATCATCAAGCGCCCTTCTCAAACGGCAATCAGTCCGTCTTGCTTTTCCACCGATCGGCCCGCTTATCGTCGTCGGCCTTGGCCGCAACCCAACCGCCGTTGGTTCCCTCGGCCAGGTGTTCCTTCTTCCAGAAGGGGGCGCGCGTCTTGAGGAAGTCCATCACGTAGTCGCAGGCGGCAAAGGCGGCTTCGCGGTGGCTTGAGGACACCGCGACCAGCACGATTCGCTCACCCGGCTTGATGCGGCCGCCGCGATGGATGACGGTGACGGCAAGAAGCGGCCAGCGGGCGACGGCCTCCTTGACGACGCGGCCGATCTCCGCCTCGGCCATGCCGGGATAATACTCCAGTTCCAGCGCCGCGAGACGGCCGCCCTCGTCGCGGCAATAGCCGACGAAGCTGGTCACCGCGCCAACGGCGGGATCGCCGGCCTGCAAGGCGTCGATCTCGGCGCCGACGTCGAAATCGTCGGGACCAACGCAAACGATGATGCGCGGTACGGCTGCCATGACCATCAGCCGCCGGTCATCGGAGGAAACAGGGCGATCTCCCGGGCCTCGCCGATCGGCTCGTCCTGCTCGATATGCAGTTGGTCGACGGCGACGCGAATGGTGTCGGGCGTCTCGAAGGCAAAGGCATAAGTCTCGCCGCGCTCGGCCAGCCAACGGACCAGATCGCCCCCCGTGACGACGCTCTCCGGCAGCGACAGCTGCTCTTCGGCAAGACCGATGCGCTCGCGCACCCAGGCGAAATAGCGGATCAGCACCGGCTCACGGCTCATGGCTCTCCTCCATCAGATGGACGACGCCACTGCGGAAGTAGTCATAGCCGGTGTAGAGCGTGACGATGGCCGCCGTCCACAGCATGGCAATGCCGAGCTCGGTGATGCCGTTCACCAGCTTGTCGCCAGTCGGACCCAGCAGCAGGATGCCGATGGCGATCAGCTGCAGCGTCGTCTTCCACTTGGCAAGGCGGCTCACCGGCACACTGACCTTGAGGTCGGCGAGGAATTCCCGGAGGCCGGACACGAAGATCTCGCGCATCAGGATGATCACCGCCGCCCACAGCGAGAAGCCGCCGACGGTGCCGTAATAAGTGAGCACCAACAGGCAGACCGACACCAGCAGCTTGTCGGCGATCGGGTCGAGCATGCGACCGAGCGTCGACTGCTGCTTCCACAGACGGGCCAGATAGCCGTCGAAATAGTCGGTGATCGACGCCGCGGCGAACAGGCCAAAGGCCAGCCAGCGCCCGGCGTCACCCTCGATGTAGAAGGCGGCGACCACCGCCGGAACGGCGACGATACGGAGATAGGTGAGGATGTTGGGCAGGGACCAGACGAATTTCATAGCGCCGACATTTGTTGATCCGTCAAAGACATTGCACGATGTTCCCGTGAGGGCAAGGGTCGGCGCGGACTGAAAGTCGCACTGGTGAACGTTCTGCGGTCACCGTGGCGTGATGCCATCACCATCGTCTCTTCCAATTCTGCAAGCCTGCCATCGCTTGAAAAGAAACCGACCATACGGTATCTTTCATGCCGATCTCAGGAGCCCCCCATGAATCCGTCCCTCTCCGCCTACGGCTTTCTTGCGCTTGCCATCATCTCGGAGGTGACGGGCTCGTCCCTGCTTCAGAAGAGCGAGCAGTTTTCCAAGACCCTGCCGACCTTGGGGATGGCCATCTGCTTTGCCGGCGCCTTCTTCTTCCTGTCGCAGGCGCTGAAGGTCATTCCGCTCGCCATCGCCTATGCGATCTGGAGCGGCGTCGGCATCGTGCTGACCGCCGCCATCGGCTTCCTGATCTTTCGTCAGTCGCTCGACACCTGGGCGCTGTTCGGCATGAGCCTGATCGTGCTGGGCGCCATCGTGCTGAACACCATGTCGCGCAGCACGGTCCACTGAGATGGAAACGGACTCTCCGGAAACTGGCTACCGGCGCAAAAAGCAGCCGGAACTCGTCCACCGTGCCCTGCTGGATCACGCGGCGAAACTGGCCGTCGAGCAGGGTCTTGCCGCCGTCACCGTTCAGGCCGTCGCCGAGGCGGCGGGCGTCACCAAGGGCGGCCTGCTGCATCATTTTCCGAGCAAGCAGGCGCTGATCACGGCGGTCTTCGCCGATCTTCTGGAAGCGCTCGACCGCCAGCTCGACACACGGATCGCCGCCGCCCCCGAGCCGCGCGGCGCCTTCACCCGCGCCTATCTGGACTCGGTCTTCGACATCGAGCCGGAAACCAACGGCGCCGTCTGGGCGGCGCTCGCCATTTCCATGCTGACCGACCCGCACTTGAGACGTCTGTGGTCGGATTGGGTCGGCGCACGCCAGGAGCGGCATCGCGCCACCGACGGCACCAAGGCGCTCGCCGCCATCCGCCTCGCGGCGGACGGCATCTGGCTGGCCGACCTGACCGGCGTCACCGTCGAGGAGCGGGCGGAGATGCGCGACTTTCTTGTCCAGCAGACGCGCAGCGGAAGCTGAGCATTGTGCGGAAAAGTGGAAACCGGTTTTCCGCAAAAACAATGCGACAACAAAAACCTAGAGCAACGATCTGCGTTCGTCAGAACGCATGTTGCTCTAAGCGACCGCCTCGGCTGAACGCGTTCGACGAAAACACCTTCTTGCCATAGGGATGGGCGACGATCGCCAAAGCACCGCTCCCACGAAGGCAATTGCTTCTGCCCGTGCGCCGGATAAAGCTGGAGAGACTGATCGTCACGCGAGGCCCCATGACTACCCCCACGTCCCGCCGTTCCATCGTTCACCGGGGATTTCACGTCCTCAGGGTGCGGCCACGCCTGATCGTCGGCATCGTCGTCGGCACCGCCGTCGGCCTGCTGCTGCCCGGCTTTGAATGGCAGACCCGAATGCTGGCCGGCTGGGACGCCGGCGTCCTGCTCTACCTCGTCACCACCTGGCGGATGATGGTCCGCTCGGACCTTCACCAGTTGCGCCGTCGCGCCGCCCTGTACGATGAGGGGGAATGGACCATCATCGTCCTGTTGGTGGCGGCAACGCTATCGAGCCTCATCGCCATTGGCGCCGAGCTGCATCAGGCGCGGCTGGAAACGGTTGTCCAGCTCTGGCGCCCGGTCGCCGCCGCCATCACCATCATGATCAGCTGGATGTTCCTGCATTCCATCATGACCCTGCACTATGCCCACGACTACTATCTCAGCGAGGGCAGCGGACCCGGCCTCGTTTTTCCCGACCACATCAAGGAACCTGGCTACTGGGACTTTGCTTATTTCGCCTTCACCATCGGCGTCGCCGCACAGACAGCCGACATTGCCATCGCCTCGCCACGCATCCGCCGCGTCGCCCTCGCCCACGAGGTGCTGTCCTTCTTCTTCAACACCGCCATCCTGGCGCTGGCCATCAACGTCGGCGCGAGCTTGTTGTAAGGGGCGCGCTACTCGCCCGCGCCCTATAGCTGCCCCGCGCCCCTTTCGGCCTGAGGTCCTACGCCTTCGCGTAGGATGACAGAATTATACAATGAAAACATATACATAAATTGTCATCCTACGCGAAGGCGTAGGACCTCAGGCAGGATGGAACGAACGGCCGATATCGGGCGCCGGTCCCTCCTACCCCTTGCGGAAGAAGTCGTGGATGGCCTTGGCCGTGGTGGCGGAAATGCCGGCGACCTTTTCGAGATCGGTGAGCGCCGCCCGCTCGATCTCCTTTAGCGTGCCGAAGTGGTTGAGCAGCGCCCGCTTGCGCGTCGGGCCGACGCCGGGGATCTCCTGCAGGCCGCCCTCGGAAATCTGCTTGGAACGCCGCACCGCGTGGCTGCCGTTGGCGAAGCGATGCGCCTCGTCGCGTAGCCGCTGGATGAAATAAAGGATCGGGTCGCGGGTTGGCAGCATGAAGTCCGGCCGCCCCGGCACGAAGAAACGCTCGCGGCCGGCGTCACGGTCCGGCCCCTTGGCGACACCGACCAAGGGAACGTCGGTGATACCCAGTTCGTCGATGATCGATTTGACCGCCGACAGTTGGCCGGCGCCACCGTCGATCAGCACCAGGTCCGGCCACGGCCCGAAGCCGTCCTCGTCGCGCGGCGCCTCGGCGCGGCTGCCGTGCTCCTTGACCAGCCGCGAGAAGCGCCGCTCCATCACCTCGCGCATCATCCCGAAATCGTCGCCGGGCGTGATGTCGGTCGAGCGGATGTTGAACTTGCGATACTGGTTTTTCACGAAGCCACCGGGTCCGGCGACGATCATGCCGCCCACCGGGTTGGAGCCCATGATGTGGGCGTTGTCGTAGACCTCAATGCGCTTCGGCACCTCGGCGAGGCCGAACACCCGGCCGACGCCTTCCAGGAGCTTCAATTGGCTCGACGTGTCGGCCATGCGGCGGGCCAGCGCCTCGCGGGCGTTCTGCACCGCCTGCTCGACGACGTCCTTCTTCTCGCCGCGCTGCGGACGCAGCACCTCGACCCGGCGGCCCGCTTTCTCGCTGAGCGCCTCCGTCATCAGCGCCATGTCCTCGAAAGTATGGCTGACCAGCACCAGCGACGGGCATGGCTTGTCGTCGTAGAACTGGGCAATGAACGAGGACAGCACTTCGCCGGCTTCAGTCCCGCCGGCCTTGGGGAAGAAGGCGTGGTTGCCCCAGTTCTGGCCGGTGCGGAAGAAGAACACCTCGACACAGGTCTGCCCGCCTTCCTGGTGGGCGGCGAACACGTCGGCTTCCTCGATGCCCTGCGGGTTGATGCCCTGCCGGCTCTGCACGTGGCTGAGCGCGGCGAGGCGGTCGCGGCAGACGGCCGGCCACCAGCTCGGCATAGCCGGCGGCGTCGATCTCGCCGGTGCACGGCGCCGAGCAGCGCTTGATCTGATAGAGCATGCAGGGCCGCGTCCGCGTCTCGAACTCGCCGTCCGAGCAGGTGCGGATCAGGAAGGCCTTCTGCATGGCGTTGATGGTCGCCGTCACCGCCGAAGCCGAGGCGAACGGCCCGAAGAACCTGCCCTTGCGCGAGCGGGCGCCGCGATGCTTGACGAGTTGCGGCGCCGCGTGGTCGCCGGTGATCAGGATGTAGGGGAAGCTCTTGTCGTCGCGCAGCAGCACGTTGAAACGCGGCCGGAGCTGCTTGATGAGGTTCGCCTCCAAGAGCAGCGCTTCCGTCTCGGTCTTGGTGACGACGAATTCCATCGCCGCCGTCGCCTGCACCATGCGGATGATGCGGGTGGGCAACTGGCCGAGCCGGGTGTAGTTGGTCACCCGCTTCTTGAGGCTCTTGGCCTTGCCGACATAGAGCACATCGCCCGAGACCGACAGCATGCGATAGACGCCGGGGCTGTTGGGTAACAGGCGCACCATCGCCTGCACCACCTCGACGCCGCGCCGGGTCTCGGCCGTCGACAGGTCGATCTCGCCGCCCTCCTCCTCCACCGCATCCTCAAGCTCGGGCAGCTCGGTAGTCGGGGCGTCGTCGGCGTCGGTATCGGGAATGAGATCGGGATCGTCGGTCATGGGCTCAAGGGGATTCGCGAAGGGCGGCTCTCTATCATATCAGCGACCGCTGCGTCAGCCGATGGCGGCAGTCGCGGAGACCGCTTGGAAATTCGCTCCGAAGAGTCGGCTGGCGCGGCTTTCGAGAACCGGAGCGGACGTTCAGGTCCGTGAGCACCGGAAGCACAGAAGGCCACGTCAGACGGCCGCCGGAGTAGAATTACAAAGTGGTCTCCCCAAAAGGAAGGTCCCGGCAGAACCTGCCGGGACCTTTTCAGTCATTGCTTGCGGAACGATCAGGCCTCGCCGACCGTCTCCAGCAGTGCATGGTCGAGGGCTTCCTTGGCGTTGCGGCCGCCGCGCACCACGAAGTCGAAGGCGAGACGGTGGCGCTCGCAGGTGTCGACCGCCGTTTCGATCAGCGCTTCCATCTGCTCCGAGGTCGCCTCGGCCTGGCCGGCGAGCAGCAGCGTGTTGCGGTACATCACCACGCCCTCGGCCTGCCAGATGTCGAAATGGCCGATCCAGAGCTGCTCGTTGACCAGCGCCAGAAGCTTCGTCACCTCGTTCTTGCGAGTGGCGGGCACCTTGATGTCAAAAGCGCAGGCCACGTGAAGCGCCTCCATCTCGGAGAGCCAGCTGACCGCGACGTTGTAATCCGTAGCGTCGCCGGCAATGGAGATGGCGATCTCATCCTCGTCCGAGCGCTCGAACGTCCAGTCGTTCTGCGCGGCGAGCAGTTCGATCTCATCCACAGGATTGGCGATTCGTTCGGGATGCACGTCGATGAGGGTCATCTTGACCTCCAGGGTTGCCGCTGCGGAACAGCGTGTGCCGATACCGTTGTCGACCACCCTTGTACCGCCCGAGAGCGGAAACGCCGAGGCCGACACTTTTTAGCCGATGGCGACAATGCGCCGACCGGCAACACCGAAACGGCCGAAACCGCCCCGGAATACAGCAACCCGACATGCGCCCATACCGAAGACAGCCGGCGCACGAATCTCACGTTGACTCCAGAATATGCCTGAAGGGCACGAAAACGGAAGCCCTTACGGTGTTTCTGTCGTCTCGACCTCGGCTTCCGTGTGGGAAAGCCGCTTTTCCAGCTCGGCGACACGGGCGGAAAGCCGCTCCACTTCCGCCAGCGCGCGCGTGGCGATCTCCTGCACCGTCTCGAGATCTTCGCGGCGAACCAGGTCGAGTTCGGAAGCGAGCCGCTCGCCCTGGGCGCGGAAGGCGGAGGACACCTCCCGCCCGGCCGACTGGGCAAAGCCGGTGGCGTCGTTCATTAGCTTGGTGAATTCGTCGTAGATGCGTCCCTGGGGTCCGGTCGGCATGGCAGTCGTCTCTCAAATGGCGGTTCAGATCTTCTATTTGGCCCCTCGCCCACTCCGCTTCAAGCGGAAGATGGACAGAAGAGCGATAGCACCTTCGGCACCGGGATTTGCGAATAAATCCGACATCGTCAGGCGAACAACGCCAGTTAAGCGGATAACCGCCAAAGTTAAGCCCTCATCAGGCTTGACGACGGGCTGAACGCCCATCAATCCTCGGCGGCGGGAAACGTTACCCTCGGGGGTTTGCGCCGCCACTCGACAGAAGGACCACGATGCCGCTTCTCGCCCTGCCCTTCCCGCCGATCAGCCCCGTCCTCGTCGAACTCGGCCCCATCTCCATCCGCTGGTACGGACTCGCCTATGTGACCGGCCTGATCTTCGGCTGGTGGTACATCATCCGCCTGGTGAAAACCGAACGACTGTGGAACGGCCTCAAGCGTCCGAAGGCCACCGACATCGACGATCTCCTGGTGTGGATGACCCTCGGTGTCGTGCTGGGCGGCCGCCTCGGCTACATCCTGTTCTACAATTTCGCCGCCTATCGCGAGAACCCCTGGGAGATCCTGCAGATCTGGCACGGCGGCATGTCGGTGCACGGCGGCTTCATCGGCACGGCCATCGCCCAGTATCTGTTCTCCCGCCGACGCGGTCTCAACGTGCTCACGGTCTTCGACCTGTCGGCCGCCGCCGTGCCGGTCGGCCTGTTCCTCGGCCGCCTCGCCAACTTCGTCAACGGCGAACTCTACGGTCGCGTCACCGACGTGCCCTGGGCCTTCGTCTTTCCCAATTCCGACGGCCTGCCCCGCCATCCGAGCCAGCTCTACGAGGCCGGTCTTGAGGGCCTCCTGATCTTCGCCGTGCTGACGCCGCTGATCTGGAAGGCCGGCATTCTCAAGAAACCGGGCCTTGCCGTCGGCATTTTCGGGCTGATCTACGCCGCCGCCCGCATCCTGGTCGAAACGGTGCGCGAACCCGACCCGCAGGTCGGCTTCCTCGCCGGCGGCTTCCTGACCATGGGCATGCTGCTGTCGGCCATCACCGCCGTCGCCGCCCTCGTGCTGATGATCCTGGCGCTCGGCGGCCGGACGCGACGACCGGAACCGTCGTCATGACCGGCCTCGAAGACAAGCTCCGCCGACTGATCGCCGCCGTCGGCCCGATTTCGGTCGCCGACTACATGAGCCTCGTGCTGTCCGATCCGGAACACGGCTACTACACCACCCGCACCGCCATCGGCCTCGAAGGCGATTTCATCACCGCGCCGGAGATCAGCCAGATGTTCGGCGAGCTGATCGGCATCTGGTGCGTCGCCGCCTATGAGGCGCTCGGCCGGCCGCGGCAGGTGACGCTCGCCGAGCTCGGTCCGGGCCGCGGCACGCTGATGGCCGACCTGCTCAGGGCCGGTCGTGTCGACCCCGGCTTCATCCGCGCCGCCGAGGTGCACCTCGTCGAAATCAGCCCGGAACTGCGCCGCCGCCAGGCGAACTGTCTCAGCGGCCTCGCCAGCCCCGTCTGGCACGACCGCATCGACGACCTGCCGGACGGGCCGCTGATCGTCGTCGCCAACGAGTTCTTCGACGCGCTGCCGATCCGCCAGTTCGTCCGCGGCCAACGTGGCTGGCGCGAACGCGTCGTCGGCCTCGACGACCAGGACAACCTCGCCTTCGGCATTGGCGCCGCCGCGCCGGATCTGGCTCTGTTGCCACTTGGCGCCAGCGAGGCGCCGGTCGGCGCGGTGGCCGAAATCAACCGCCCCGCCGAGGCGATCATTGCCAGCCTCGCCCATCGCCTCGTCCAGTTCGGCGGCGCCGCCTTGGTCCTCGACTATGGGCATGTGAAGAGCGGCTTCGGCGAGACGCTGCAGGCCGTGCGCGCCCACCATTATGCCGATCCGCTCAGCGAGCCCGGTGAATGCGACCTCACCGCCCACGTCGACTTCGACCGCCTCGCCCGGGCCGCCGGCACCGAGGGAGCCTCGGTGCTGGGACCCGTCACGCAAGGCAATTTCCTGCTCGCCATGGGCCTCGCCGAGCGGGCCGGAGCGCTCGGCGCCGGCCGCAAC
The DNA here is from genome assembly GCA_018262505.1 of Pseudomonadota bacterium. Lineage (GTDB taxonomy): Bacteria > Pseudomonadota > Alphaproteobacteria > Rhizobiales > Pleomorphomonadaceae > Pleomorphomonas. Next base: position 6,918 of record JAGSYV010000029.1, on the reverse strand, counting down.
GCTGAGGACCAACAGAACATCGTCGCCGCCGTCGACAGGCTGGCCGGCCCCGAGGAGATGGGAACGCTGTTCAAGGCGATGGCGGTGACGCACCCGCCGATGGAGCTGCCGGGTTTCTGAAGCCGGCGGAAGCAAAGCCAAGCCCCCGGATCGAAGTCACGCTCTTTCCCAACAGCCGCCCGAAAATGGTCGCGATTGCATCGTCCTTAGAGAGACATAGACACCTGCCACCGCTCTCCTCCGGAACCCATCGATGATCGTCCGTTCGCCCGTTCTCTCGGCCCTCCCCGGCATCCGCCACGGCTGGTTCACCCGCGAGGGCGGCGTGTCCGGCGGGCTCTACGCCAGCCTCAATACCGGTTACGGCTCCAAGGACGACCGCGCCAACGTCACGGAGAATAGAGGCCGCATCGCCGACGCCGTCGGCGTCCCGCGCCACAAGCTGGTCACCCTCTATCAGGTGCACTCGCCCGACGTCGTGGTCGCCGAAGAGCCCTGGGCCGTCGAGAACAACCCGGAAGCCGACGCCCTGGTCACCCGCGTACCCGGCATCGCGCTGGGCACCAGCCACGCCGATTGTGGACCGGTACTGTTCGCCGACGCCGAGGCGCGCGTCATCGGCGCGGCGCACGCCGGCTGGAAGGGCGCCTTCACCGGCGTGCTCGAGGCAACCATCGACGCCATGGTGGCGCTTGGCAGCCGGCGCGGCGACATCATGGCCAGCCTCGGCCCGACCATTTCCGCCGCCGCCTATGAGGTCGGGCCGGAATTCGTCACCCGCTTCCGCGAGGCAGGCGAGGACATCGATCGCTGGTTCGCGCCATCGAAACGGACGGGCCACGCCATGTTCGACCTGCCCGGCTACATCATCTTCCGGCTGGAACGGGCTGGCATCCGCGCCAACAATCTCGGCCTCTGCACCTATGGCGACGAGACCCGCTTCTTCTCTTATCGCCGGATGACGCTGAATGGCGAGGCCGACTACGGTCGGCACCTCGCGGCGATCGCGCTCGAAGGCCCCTGATGCCGGCCAGGGGCGTTGCCCTCCAACCAAGGGATAGGCAACGCAAAAACGGTTTTCAGGCGAGCCGAAAAATGCTCTAACGGCACACGGCTGTGATTTGCCGGGAGGCGGATGGATGGGTTTTATGAGCGGAACGAAGCGCACTGGATCGCTCCGACTGTCGGGCGCCGTCCTGGCAATCGTCCTCGCCTCCGTCCTCACGGCCTGCCAGTCGACCGCGCCTGCCCGGCCGAAGCCATCGGTCGTTGTCGGGCCGACGGTCCCGGCGCCGCCCGAGGCGACGCAGCCGGCCGCGCCCGCCGTCCCCGCCGACATGGCGACGTTCTCCTTCGACCAGATCAAGGGCGTGCCCACCAACAAGCAGGACGAGCTGGCCAAGGCGATCGCCAAATACGCCCAGCTGCGCAACCTGCACCTCGTCCGTCGCACCGACACCACCGCCACCTATCACGTCTGGGGATATCTCTCGGCGGTCGGCGGCGACGTCGGTACCAATGTCACCTATGTCTGGGACATTCTCGACCAGAGCGGCAACCGCGTGCTGCGCTTCTCGGGAATCGAGATCACCGGCGGCGCCAACGACGATCCGTGGCAGGGCGTTGACGGCAGCGTGCTCGACACCATCGCCGCCCGCACGGTCGAGGACGTCTACGCCTGGATCAATCGTCTGCCGCAGGCGTCCGCGACCGGAGCACAGGCCGCCCAGGCGGGCGTCGCCTCGACGAAGCCGCCCGCCGGCACGCTCTGACTTCATAAGACGGCGCATAACATCGACAACATGGCAGCATTCGCGACATCGCGTGTTTACGCCTTCCCGTAGCGCTGCTAAAAGGCGCGCGAAACCAGCCAGCCAGCCGGTCGCCGCTCGTCTCTCATGGAGGCGGCGAGGTCTTTTCGCGAGGTCGACGTTCATGAAACTTGTCGCTGGAAACTCCAATCCGAAGCTGGCCGAACAGGTCTCGGAATATCTGGAGCGGCCGCTCACCAAGACATCGGTTCGGCGCTTCGCCGACCAGGAAATTTTCGTCGAGATTCTTGAGAACGTGCGCGGTGAGGACGTCTTCGTCCTCCAATCGACGAGCTACCCGGCCAACGACAACCTGATGGAGCTGCTGATCATCACCGACGCGCTCCGTCGTTCCTCGGCCAAGCGCATTACCGCCGTGCTGCCCTATTTCGGCTACGCCCGGCAGGACCGCCGCTCGCAGGGCCGCACGCCGATCTCGGCCAAGCTGGTCGCCAACCTGATCACCAACGCCGGCGTCGACCGCGTCCTCACCCTCGACCTGCACGCCGGTCAGATCCAGGGCTTCTTCGACATCCCCACCGACAACCTGTTCGCCGCGCCGGTCTTCGTGCGCGACATCAAGGAACGCTACGCCACCGACAACGTGGTGATCGTGTCGCCCGACGTCGGCGGTGTGGTGCGTGCTCGCGCGCTGGCCAAGCGCATCGACGCGCCGCTGGCCATCGTCGACAAGCGCCGCGAGCGCCCCGGCGAGTCCGAGGTGATGAACATCATCGGCGCCGTCGACGGCCGCGACTGCATCCTGGTCGACGATATCGTCGATTCCGGCGGCACGCTGTGCAACGCCGCCGACGCGCTGCTGCTCAAGGGCGCCAAGTCGGTCACCGCCTATGCGACGCACGGCGTGCTGACCGGCGGCGCCATCGCCCGAATCGACGCTTCCAAGCTGAAGGAGATGGTCTTCACCAACTCCATCCAGCCGACCGAGGACTTCGTGGCCAGCCCCAAACTGCGCTCGATCTCCATCGCCCCGCTGATCGGCGAAGCCATCTCGCGCACCGCCGCCGAGCAGTCGGTGTCGAGCCTGTTCATCTGAGCGGCAACGCCCTTATCAAATCGGCGCCGTGGCTCGCGAGGCGAACCACGGCGTTTTTATTTTCAGCTGCCGCGCGCAGCGCCGGTCAGAGACCGTTTGGAAATCCGCTCCGGGGAGTCGGCTGGTGTGGCTTTCGAGAACCGGAGCGCAGCGGACATTTGGTCCGTGAGCACCGGAAGCGGAGAAAGCCGCATCAGGCGGCCGCCGGAGTAGAACTTTAAGACGGTCTCAGCTCTTGAGCCGTTCCAGCATCTCAAAGCAGGCGCGGCCGTTGTGATAGGGGCATTTCCAGGGGCCGGCGAGACAGGCATCGGCATCCTCGGCCGCCGTATAGGGCCGCCCGTCCGGCGTCAGCTTGGCGTGCCATTCGCCGTGCGTGTGGTCGGCCATATGATCGCGAATGAACGCCCAGACATCGCGCACGGCGTCCTGAAACGCCGGATTTCCCGTCATCTCCCAGGCATTCTGGAAACCGACCAGCGCTTCGGCCTGCGGCCACCAATGCTTGTTGGCGTCGATCAGCCGGCCATCGCCATGCGCCTCGTAGTGGAGGCTACCGTCCTGGTCGCGCCCCTCGGCAAGCGTCCGCGCCGCCATCAGGATGGCCGCCTGTTTCGCCCTGGCAATGAGCGTCGCATCGCCCAGCACCTCGGCCGCCTCGACCAGCAGCCAACTGCCCTCGATGTCGTGGCCATAGGAGATGTGATCGTTCAGCGATCGCCAGTCCATGTCGAAGAACAGCTTGAAATGGCCGGTCTCACCGTCGACGATGCGGTCGAGCGTGATGGCGATCAGCTCGGCCTGCCGCGCCACCAGCGCCGGATCGCGCCATATTCTCAGGAGATTGGTGTAGGCCTCCATGATGTGGAGATGGGTGTTCATCGATTTCGGGCTGTTGAGGTCCTTCTCAGAAAGCCGCATGTCGGCGAGCGGCTGCCAGGCACGATCGAGCGCCTCGATATAGCCGCCCCGCGGGCGATCGGCGGCATGCTTCTCGATCAGCCGGAACAGATCGATCGCCAGACCCAGGCTGTCGCGATTGCCGGTGGCGCGGGCATATTCGGCAAAGGCATAGATGGCAAAAGCCTGAGCGTAGATCTGCTTGCGGTCGGACAGCCGCCGTCCCTCGGCGTCGAGCAGCCAATAAACACCGCCATGCTCGCCGTCGATGAAGCGCGTCCGGAGGTAATCGAAAGCCCACTCTGCCGTGGCGCGATAGTTGGCGCCGAGCACCCGCGTCGCCGTGGCAAAGGTCCAGAGGATGCGGGCATTGACGACCGAAGCGCGCGCTGCCGTTTTGTCAACGATACCATCGCAGTCGGCAGCGCCGAAAAAGCCACCGCTCGGATCGCGCATGCGGCCCTGCCAGAACGGCAGGATATTCTCCGTCAGTTCGCGAAGAACTTCTGCTCGCATGTCTTTGTCGCCCGTCGCCATGGTCCTCTCGCTCCTGTCCGTCCGAACACACGGCCCGGCTCCGCTGTCCTAAACGTTTTCATCGGGAATTCCAGACAGGAGAGATCCGAAGCGTCGGCCCGATCAGAGTGTGGAGCGACGCGCGAGGTCAGCCATCGAACGGGTGAGCGATTTGCCCAGGAAGACCTGGAACATTGCATAGTTCTTCTTGGCCTGCTGATAGTTTGCTGCCGAACTGGCAAGCGTGATGAGGAAATAGCTACCGGACCCAGCCGGCGTATGCTCCGACAGAAAGCCGCTGTGAAAGTAATCAGCGGGAAAGCTCAGCTCCGGCCTTGGCCGCCAATGTGTGGGCCGGCCCTTTTTGTCGATGGCATTGGGATATTCGCAGGTATCGTAGCTGCCGGCATTTCGACAGGTAATCGGCAAGCGAGGTTCCTTTTGCCTTGCCCGAATATCGGCTTTGGTCGGTGCCGGTTCATCATGAAAATGAAAACTGACGATCGAGCCTTTGCCGCAGATCTTGGGCGAGACGCAGTAATAGAAGACGGTTTCCGTTTCGGCCACCTTGGTCACCCAACCCGGAAATATGGGCGATGGCACAGGGGCGTCTTCAGCGAGGGCTGGCAAGGCAGCGGCGGCAAGGCAGGCAAATGCAAGGACGACGGCAAAGGATTTCATATCGGCCCCGTTGGAAAACAACACTGACAACGGGATGTTTGTAACCGGAAGTAGTGAAAGAAATCCATCCTCGCCCTTCGTCGGTTCCACCTTTCCTTAACAATGGTCGCCGCCCCGACAATGCGGGCAGACCCGAGAAAATCCCGCATTCCCTTGCCTTCCCCGACCGTTTCCGCTATAGCGCCCGCATCCGCGCCGACCCCCCTGGAGGGAGCGCCGGATCGGTGTCGGCCGCGTGGCCGCCGCCGCCAGCCTCGCCGCGCGACCGGGTGGGAAAGGGGTCCGCCCGTGCCCTGCGCCTTGAAGGCAAGACGCCCGCCGTCGTTTATGGCGACAAGCAGCCGCCGCTGGCGATCGCTGTGAATACCAAGGAAACCTTCCTCAAGCTGCATGCCGGCGGCTTCCTGACCCACGTCGTCACCCTCAAGGTGGACGGCAAGGAGATCCGGGTTCTGCCGCGCGACTATCAGCTCGATCCGGTGACCGACACCCTCGTCCACGTCGACTTCATCCGCGTCTCCGACACCACCAAGGTGAGGGTGGACGTGCCGGTGCACTTCATCGGTCAGGAAAAGTCGGCCGGCATCAAGCGTGGCGGTGTGCTGAACATCACGGCCCACGAAGTGGCGCTGCTGGTTTCCGCCAACAACATTCCCGAGCACCTGACGGTCGACATCGGCGCGCTCGACATTGGCGATTCCGTGCATATCTCCGCCGTGACGCTGCCGGAAGGCGCGAAGCTGGTCGAGCACGACGACTTCTCCGTTGCCGCCATCGTCGGCTCGGCTGCTGGTACGTCGGAAGAGACCGCCGCTCCAGCCGCCGAGGCGGCTCCGGCGCCGGCGACCAAGGCCTGATTTTCCGGCTTGGCGTTTCGTTGACATTCGGGGTTCCGGTCGCGAGATCGGAACCCCTGATCTTTTCGGGAGAGGCGCGTGCTTATCCTTGTCGGTCTCGGCAATCCCGGCGCCAAATATGCGTCGAACCGCCACAACATCGGCTTCATGGCGGCCGACGTCATCCACACCCGCCACCGCTTTCCCGCCTGGCGGAAGAATTTTCAGGCCGAGGTGTCGGAAGGCACCATCGGTGGCGAACGCGTGCTGTTGATGAAGCCGCAGACCTACATGAACGAAAGCGGCCGTTCGGTCGGCGACGCCGTGCGCTTCCTGAAGCTCGCGCCGTCCGACGTGGTCGTCATCCACGACGAACTCGACCTGCCGCCCGGCAAGCTCCGGATGAAGGTCGGCGGCGGCCACGGCGGCCACAACGGCTTGCGCTCCATCACCGGGCAGATTACCGACGCCTACCGGCGCATGCGCCTCGGCATCGGCCACCCCGGCGACAAGGCGCTGGTCCACGCCCATGTGCTCTCCGACTTTGCCAAGGCCGACCGCGACTGGCTGGTGAAACTGCTCGACGCCATCGCCGACAACGCCGAGGAATTGGTGAAAGGCGCCGACGCCACCTTCGCCAACCGCGTCCACGCCATCACCGAGCCGAAGCCGGAACGCAAACCGAAGCTTGACGCGGCGATCGACAAGCCGGCGCCAGCCGGCGAGCCCACAGCGGAAAAGCCGCCGGAGAAAAACGCCATGGCGGCCATCCTCAAGTCGCTGCTCGCCCAGAAGAACCGGCGGTGACAGTGGCCATCACCCGACAATTCGCTTGACGGCCGGCGGGACGCTTCCCTAAGAGCCTGACTCAAAACTCGCTGGGGTGCGGTAGATAGCGATGAATTCGAGAACCGGAGCGGAGCGAACTTAATGTTCGTGAGCACCGGAAGCGCAGAAATCGAAGCTAGATGCCCGCCCCAGTAGAGTTTTGGGTCAGGCTCTAACACCTCGGCCAACACTTCGCTCCAGACGAAAGCCTGATCACCATGGGTTTCAAGTGCGGCATCGTCGGTCTGCCCAACGTCGGCAAGTCCACGCTCTTCAACGCGCTCACCAA
>JAGSYV010000233.1 GCA_018262505.1 Pseudomonadota bacterium | reverse complement strand
ACCGCGAAGAGAAGCGAGTGTCCCACGGAGCGAATGACACCGGTGATGAGATCAGAAGGAGCAGCTTGACTTCAAACACCCCAATCAGAGAAGCGCTCCAAGCACGCAGGGATCCCGATACATCCCTCACCATCCTCTCGTCCTGAGGTCCTCGCCTGCGCGAGGATGACAGCTTGATAGGGGCGTCCTTGTGCGCCTAACAGATTGTTTCCAAAATATAATTCCCCTGTCTTCCTCGCGAAGGCGAGGACCTCGGGCAGGATGGAACTCATCGGCCAATATAGCGCTCCAAGCACGCAGGGAGCGAAGTCGCCGAACGCGTTGGCCAGCACCTTCACCATCGCCTTCTCAAGGCACGTCGGCGTGCCGCCGGGGCGCTATGCCCGGAGGGCATGAGAGTCGGGGGCCGAATGAAGGCGGCTCGAGGGTCGGCCAGGGGTACGGTCAGGTGGGAACGGGAAATGGTAGGGGAATGGGGGACCGGCTCGCTCATTCGAGTCGTCTTGTTGATGGGAAGAGCCTATACTTCGGCTTCGTCATTCCGATTTCGAACGAGTGTGCGGCGCCAGCGAAAAGTCATTTCCTTCCGATTGCATGCTGGAGAACGAAACGTCCGAAAGAGCGCACGATCAACAATCCGTCGGGGTTGTGGCACGGGATTTCGCGGGAGCGGATGTTGCCCTGTCACACGTTGACACCTATAAATTGCAAGTCTGCATGCTTGGAACGACGCCGCATGCGGCCCATTGGTGCTTAGGCGCAGCATTGGGCAATCGTGACGGCGGTTGGCCACGGTTAAGCTCGCCAGGCCGCAATTCATTTGCGGCGATGTCGCGCGTCCGGGCCGCTCCATCGACGGCAGCTGCTATAATTTGAGAGGCCGACATGGATATTCCACGCAACGCGCACGTCCTCGTCATTGATGGCGGCAAGATGTTTCTTTTCAAGAACCAGGGCGATCCGGTTCATCCTGACCTCACGATCGTCGCGCAAGATGACCAGGATAGCTCCGCCACGAGCGACCAGGGGACAGACCAGCCCGGGACGAGCTTCCAGAGTGCCGGTGGCCGCCGGTCGAGCTATGAGCAGACGGACTTCCACCAGCAGGACGAAGACCGTTTCGCCATCGATGCTGCCAATATGCTCAAGCGCGAGGCCCAGGCCGGTCGCATCGAGGCATTGATCCTCGTTGCCGCCCCACGGACGCTCGGCGTGTTGCGCAAGCATCTTCATGGAGAGGTGGAGAAACGCGTGATCGGAGAAATCTCCAAGGACATAGCGGGACGCTCCGTCAAGGAAATCTTGGCCGCCATCGCCGTAAAATGATCCGCGCCCGACCAGCCGCCTCCCAGATATGACAGGCTTGTCTGGCTCGAAACGCGCTGGGTGCGGCAGGTGGCGAGAAGCACGAGAACCGGAGCGGAGCGAACTTGAGGTTCGTGAGCACGGCAAGCGCGGAAATCGAGGCCCATGCACCCGCCCGAAAAGTTGCAGACTTCTCGGGCGGATGCCATGGATGCCCGCCCCGGCAGAGATTTGGGTCAGCCTCTGAAGCCGGATTTTCTTCGTTGCAAAGGATCCGCGGCTCTCTCAGCCCCTTGCTCCCGGCAAGCTCAATCAGCCCCAGAGCGCCGCCGCTGCATAACCCTTGCCCTGCTTTCCAGGGAACGACGGAACAGCCCACGTATCCCGGAATGGTGCCGGGCACGGCGCCGGCGCTGGACGCGGCAGATGGCGTGAGGGACATTGCGTATCGGCAGGGCCGGGATGCTATGCTGGCGTGCCCCGGAGCCCCCCCATGACCGATCAGCAATCGCCGTCCGCCCAGATCGACGCCAAGCTCGCCAGCCTCGGCGACTGGCGGAGCGAAACGCTGCAGCGCATGCGCGGCCTGATCCGCGAGGCGGACCCCGAGGTCGTCGAGGCGGTGAAGTGGGCCAAGCCCACCACCCCCTCGGGCGTGCCGACCTGGGAACACGCGGGGCTCATCTGCACCGGCGAGGTCTACAAGACCACCGTCAAGCTGACCTTCGCCCAGGGCGCCGCCCTGCCCGACCCGACAGGCCTGTTCAACGCCGGCTTTGGCGGCGGCACCCGCCGGGCGATCGACATCCGCGAGGGCGAGACGGTGGACGCCGAAGCGTTCAAGGCACTGATCGGCCACGCCGTGGCGCTCAACGTCGGCAAGCAGAAGCCCCGGCGAGCTTAGAACAACTTCTTCAGGAAGAACCGACGGGGCGTGTGGGCATCTCCCTCCAGTTCGCCAAACGGCTCGAATCCAAGCTTGAGGTAGAACGGCTTGGCTTGAAAGTCATAGGTGTCGAGGAACATCCCGAGATACCCTCGCTCGCGGGCGATCCGCTCCGCCTCTCGCATCAACTCGGCGCCAAGGCCTTGGCCTCTCAGGGCCTCGGGCACGATGAGATACTTGATGAACAGCCAATTGTACTCATCAGAAGCGTAAAGGCCGCCAATGATCTCGCCCGTCTTGGGATCTCTCAGAAGTATTCCGAGGTTGGGCCGTTCGATCAGGTGACCGGTGTGCTGACCATTGAAGTCCAGGAGCAAGTTCAGGACTTGGTCGCGCTGCTCAGCGGTTGGCTCATCAGCGAGGATTTCGACGACAGGAAGCATTTTGCAAAAATGGAGCAAGCCAAGATCGGTGTCCAGCGATCTCCTTCGCTTTCGGCCACGCCCTACGCGACTGAACGTGGCAAAGCTGGCGTGGTCGCAAGATCTTGATCCGAATTTGTTTCGTGCCTGGCATATACCTGTGCGAACGGGATGAGCCGTAACTTGGAGTGACGCATGAAATCCATGATCCTGCCGGCACTTACAGCCCTGATCGCCTTGGGTCCCGCGTCGCCCGTTCATGCCGCAGGCAAATCCACGACGATCTTCAACTGCTCGATCGGCAAGAAGACCGCTTCCGTGACGCTGGCCGACGGACAGCTCACCTATCATTACGGCACCCGCAGCCACGACGAGCTGTCGATCGTCGGCATCCCCGCCTCGGGCAACGTCTTCCAGAGGACCCAGCGCTACGCCGGTATGGAATACCAGTTGCGCTTCAAGACCGACGACTACAGCTACATCCTCTACGCCAGCGAGGGTAACGCTCAGGTGGGCGCCGCGGCCGTTTCCGGCCTGGTGATCCTGCAAGGCACGGACCGGATCGCCGATCGTTCCTGCGCCCACTTCATCGAATTCTCCGTCCCCCTCGACACGCTGGGGATTCCGGAGGACACCGAGGCTTATTCGGCCATGTAGGTGGAAGGGGCGTCGAGCAGAGATCGATTTCGATCCAGACGATCACGCGGGATATCCCGCGCAACACGCTATAAAGGCGGTCTTCATCCCCGACGCAACGGTTGGTCAGCGACGAAGCCCGCGCCACGCGCGAGGCCAGTAGGAAGCGCTCCCCAACTTGCCAGGGTCTGATATTGGCCGGGGAACGAACCCGCTACGCGGGAGGGCGCCTGCGGTTGAGGTAGAGATCAAGAGACGGCCGTTGCGTCCGCGTTGAGCGTAGCTCGGCTGAAGCAGAGCA
>JAGSYV010000232.1 GCA_018262505.1 Pseudomonadota bacterium | reverse complement strand
GTGTCGGTGCTGTTCGTCTTCCCGCTGTTCGTCTCCGAAAACGTCCGCCTCTACGGCTGGGTGCTGTTCTTCATCAAGAACGGCGTGCTCGATGGCGCGCTAAAATGGTTCGGCTTTTCCGGCGGACCGGAACTGCTCTACACACCGGGGATCACGCTGTTCGGCATGGTCTACGTCTACCTGCCATTCATGCTGTTTCCGATGACCCTCGGCATCGCCATGATCCCCAAGGATCTCGTCGACGCGGCCAGCGATCTGGGGGCAGGGCGGTTGATGATCTGGCGGGAGATCGAGTTGCCGCTCGCCATGCCCGGCATCCTGATCGGCGCGCTGCTCACCTTCGTGCTGGCGGCCGGCGCGGTGGCCGAAGCGAAGATCCTTGGCGGGCAGTCGGTAATCACCATCACCCAGGACATCGAGGTAGCCTTCACCTACGCTCAGAACTGGCCGATGGGATCGGCGCTCGCCCTCATCCTCGTTCTGATCGTCTCCGGTCTGGCGCTCTCCGCCATGGCTCGGCTCGACCTCGACAAGATCCTCGGAAAGCGCTGAGCCATGCAAACCGTCGGCCGTACCCGCACCCATTTCCTTATTCGCGCCTGGACCGCTTTCGTCGTCTTGGCGATCTATCTGCCGATCGCCTGTGGCGCGCTGGCCGGCCTTTCCAAGGGGCGCTATTTCGCCTTCCCCGTCAAAATCTTCTCTGGTGAATGGTGGGGCAAGACCTGGGACTCCCTGGAGATCCAGGTCCTCGTTCAGAACTCGGTACTGATCGCCCTTATCGTCACCGTGCTCAGCGTGCTCTTCGCCTTTTTCGGCGCGCTGGCCTTCGCCCGCTATCCCTGGAAAGGTCGGCGTGCCTTTCAGCGCCTCTTGCTCTTGCCGATCTTCTTCCCGCAGCCGGTGCTCGGCTTGGCGCTGCTGCTCTGGTTCAACGCGCTCGGCATCAGCCCCACCTGGAAGACGGCGGTCGTCGCCCATCTCGTCTGGATCGTCCCCGTGGTGACGCTGGTCATCGCCATCCAGGTGTTCAGCTTCGACCCTGTTCTGGAGGAGGCGGCGAGCGATCTTGGCGCATCACGTCTCTTCACGCTCCGCACGGTGACGCTGCCCATCCTCTGGCCAGGCATCTGGTCGGGCGCGCTGTTCGCCTTCTTGCTCTCGTGGGGCAACTTCCCGCTGTCGCTCTATACCGCCGGCGCCGACTCGACGATCCCGAAGTGGCTCTATTCCAAGATGGTGGCCGGCTACACGCCTATGGTACCGGCACTCGGCACCATGAGCACGCTGACGGCGGCGGCGCTTCTGCTCGGCGGCGGCCTCATCCGCTTCCTCCTTCGTCGGCGTGCGGAGCTACGGGCGCGGGAAGGGTAAAGCCGCGAAAGCGGCTTCCGGCGCCAGGCAGCGCCCGCGCAGAGCGCGGAAGCCAAGGGCGGGGCGCCCTCCGGCGACCGAGGCGGACAATATGGCGCCTTGACCGCCCCCACCTCGACCTGAAAACCTCAACGATTAAAGGGATGGCCGAATCGGCGCTGAACCGACCGGCCAAACGGAACATGGCGCGCAGCATGAAGCGGACCAAATCGTCGCGGCAGACGCAGATCCTGGCCGAGCTGGATTCGAGCCCGTCGCTGCGTGTCGCCGAACTGGCGCGCCGGCTCGCCGTTTCCACCGAGACCATTCGCCGCGACCTCGATGAGCTGACGACCCAGGGCCTTCTAAACCGAACCTATGGCGGCGCCGTCCGGCCGCTGTCCAGCGAACCATCGGTCACCGAGCGCCACCGTCTCTACGTCGAGGAGCGTCAGCACATAGCCCGCGCCGCGCTGAAGGTGATCGGCGACGGCCATGTGCTGATGATCGGTTCGGGCGCCACCACCGTTCATGTCGCCCGCCGCATCGCCGTGGAAATGAAGAACATCACCGTCATCACCCATTCCTTCGGCGTGGCGACGGTGCTGGCGTTCAACCCGACCATCAAGGTGCTGATGCTGCCCGGCGATTATCACGCCAGCGAAGGCGCCACCGTCGGCGTGCATACGGTCTCGTTCCTTGGCAACTTCTACGCCGACTACGCCATCACCGGCGCTTCGGGCCTCGCTGCCGATGGCCCCTCAGAGGCATTGCTCGAATGCGGCGCCGTCTACACGGCGATGGTCGCGCGGGCGGCCAAATGCGTGGTGGTGGCTGACCACTCCAAGTTCGACGCCATCTTCCCCTCACGCTATGCACCATGGCGCGACGTCGACACTCTCGTCACCGACGCCGCCCCGCCAGAAAAGCTGGCGACAGCGCTCCGCCAGTCGGGCGTGGACTTGGTGACGGCGAGCTGACGCTCAGCGCGAGGCGATGGAAAGCGTCGTGCGTGCAACGGTCGCGAAAGCGCGGGCAAGCGCCAATCCGATCATCGCGCCGAGCGTCGAGGCAAGCCAGTTGTCGAGACCGGGGCTGCGGCCGGGAATGAACATTTGCAGGCCCTCGAAGACCAAAGAGGCGGCCGACAACAGCAGAACGATCCGCCATCCACGCAAACCCGGCAGCGACGAGGCAAAGAATGTGGCACCGGCGTAAGCGATCAGATGTTCGATGTTGCCGGAACCGAAGACATGCGGTCGATCGGCGCCGGGCAGAACGGACAATACGGCTACGATCACGAGACAGATGACGCCCGCCGCCTGAAAAAGCCGCCGTCCAATCCGTTCCACATCCATCGACTTACTCCTGCGATAGGTTGGCAAATGCAATTTCGCTGCCAACCCATGGACCGGAAAAGCGGCGGCGCAGTGACATCCAAGCGTCACAGTGAGTGTACGGCGTTGAAAATGGCGACTCCAGCAGGGCTCGAACCTGCGACCTGCCGCTTAGAAGGCGGCTGCTCTATCCAGCTGAGCTATGGAGCCGTGGGATTTGGCCGCACGGCGAAAAGGGCCGCGTCAATGCGTCCAGGTTTCCGCTCTGCCGTATTTGAAATTATCGGAATAGGAGAGCTTCTTCGGCGTCCGCTCCTTGGGCTCCATCACCTGATAGGCAAGGCCCTCGCGCACAGCATAGGCGATCGCTTCGTCGCGCGTATCGAAGGAAAGGCGCACCTGCTGCCGCATGTCGCGCGACGAGGTGTAGCCCATCAGCGGCTCGATGCTCTTGGGCTTTTCGGGCTCGAATTCCAGCAGCCAGCGTTCCGTGCGGCCGCGTCCCGACTGCATGGCGGTCTTGGCAGGCTTGTAGATTCGCGCCGTCATTTTGGCCCTTCTCCTCTGTCGCCGTCCGGGGCCACCGCCCGCGGGTCCGCGATCGAGGGCCGCCGTTTGGTCGGGGCAGCAAGATTCGAACTTGCGACCCCCTGCTCCCAAAGCAGGTGCGCTACCAGACTGCGCTATGCCCCGCGACCAAAACGTGAAGGTTACCTAGCGTTTTGGACGCAGCTACGCAATAGGCTGGATGCGTGCCGCATCGTCATTTGCATCTGGAATGAGCGCTGCCGTCAGCTCGTCCTCCAGCTTGTGGAAAGCGGCCTCACGCAGAACGGCCGGCGCACGCGGCCGGCCGAAGGGCAC
>JAGSYV010000231.1 GCA_018262505.1 Pseudomonadota bacterium | reverse complement strand
TCGCATGGGCATCCGCACGGTGATGATCACCGGCGACAACCCCATGACCGCCGCCGCCATCGCCGCCGAGGCCGGCGTCGACGACTTCCTCGCCCAGGCCACCCCCGAGGATAAGCTGAACCTCATCCGCGCCGAACAGGCCAAGGGCAAGCTGGTGGCCATGTGCGGCGACGGCACCAACGACGCGCCGGCGCTCGCCCAATCGGATGTCGGCGTTGCCATGAACACCGGCACCGTCGCCGCCCGCGAGGCCGGCAACATGGTGGACCTCGACAGCGACCCGACCAAGCTGATCGAGATCGTCGAAATCGGCAAGCAACTGCTGATGACACGCGGCGCTCTCACCACCTTCTCGATCGCCAACGACGTCGCCAAGTATTTCGCCATCATACCCGCGATGTTTCTGGCCTTTTACCCACAGCTCGGCGCACTCAACGTCATGGGGCTCGCCACGCCGCAAAGCGCCATCCTCTCGGCAATCATCTTCAATGCCCTGATCATCGTGGCTCTGATCCCGCTGGCGCTGAGAGGCGTCCGCTACCGGCCGGTCGGCGCCGGCGCGCTCTTGACCCGCAACCTCCTGATCTACGGCCTGGGTGGCATCATCGTGCCCTTCATCGGCATCAAGGCGATCGATCTCACTGTTACCGCCCTCGGCCTCGTTTGAAGGATCACTCTTATGTTGAAGCAATTGAGGCCCGCAGCGGTCACCCTTGTCGTCCTGACGGCTCTGACCGGCCTCGCCTACCCGCTCGCCATGACCGGCATCGCTCAGGCCATATTCCCTCATCAGGCAACCGGCAGCCTGATCGAAAAGAACGGCGTCGTCATCGGCTCGGAGTTGATCGGGCAGAGCTTTGCCGGCGAGACCTATTTCCACGGCCGGCCCTCGGCCGCTGGAAACGGCTATGACGCGTCGAGCTCAAGCGGCTCCAACCTCGGCCCCGCCAACCCGAAGCTGATCGACCGCATCCGTGCCGATGCGGAAAAGCTCAAAAGCGAAAATCCCGGCGCAGCGGTGCCGATGGACCTCGTCACCACCTCCGGCAGCGGCCTCGATCCGCATATCTCACCCGAGGCGGCTTATTTCCAGATCCCGCGCGTGGCAAAGGCAAGGGCTCTCGATCCGGCGGCGGTCAAGACACTGGTGGATGCTGAGATCAGCGGGCGCGAGTTGGGTTTCATGGGCGAGCCGACCGTCAACGTATTGAAACTCAACCTTGCTCTCGACGACCTCGGGAAGAAGTGATCGAATCCCGTCGGGGCCGGTCTACGACCCCGGCCCGCCTCACGAGGACGACATGCCGCTTCAGGACGATTGGAACGCCGACGACAGGCCCTCCCCAAACGCTCTGCTCGAGAGTGCCGAGCGAGAGGGGCGTGGTCGCCTGAAAATCTTCCTCGGCGCGGCACCCGGCGTCGGCAAGACCTATGAGATGCTGCTGGCCGGCCGAGCCCGCCGGGCCGACGGAGCCGACGTCGTCATCGGCGTGGTCGAAACCCATGGGCGGCAGGAAACTCAGGCGCTGCTCGACGGCTTCGAGATCATTCCCCGCCTCAAGCTCGGCTACAAGGGCCATGAACTCGATGAGATGGACCTCGACGCCGTCATCGCCCGCCGCCCAGAACTCGTCCTCGTCGACGAGCTTGCCCATAGCAACGTCGAGGGTAGCCGTCATCCCAAGCGATATCACGATGTCGAGGAATTGCTCGGCCGGGGCATCGACGTCTACACAACGCTCAACATCCAGCATGTCGAGAGCCTCAACGACGTTGTCGCCCGCATCACCCGCATCAGGGTTCGCGAAACGGTGCCGGATTCGATCATCGACCGGGCCGACGACATCGAGATCATCGACCTGACGCCGGACGACCTGATCCGACGGCTCCACGAGGGCAAGATCTACCTGCCCAAGACGGCGGCCCGCGCGACGGCCAACTATTTCTCGCCGGGCAATCTGACCGCCTTGCGCGAACTGGCGTTGCGGCGCACCGCCCAGCGCGTCGACGACCAGCTTGTCAGACACATGCAGGCCCATGCCATCGCTGGTCCCTGGGAAGCTGGCGACCGCGTGCTGGTCTGCATCGACGAGCAACCGCGCTCGGCGGCCCTGGTGCGCTACGCACGCCGGCAGGCCGATCGTCTCAGAGCGCCTTGGGCGGCAATCCATGTGGAAAACGCTCGTTCGGTGGCGCTGGCGGAGACCAACAAGGATCGACTGGCCGATCACCTGCGCCTTGCCGAACAGCTCGGTGGTGAGGCCGTGACAATCCCCGGCCAGGAGGTGGCGCGCGACATCCTCCGCTACGCCAAAGCCAATAACTTCACGCATGTCGTTGTCGGCAAGCCCCATAAGCCACGCTGGCGGGAATTGTTCGAAGGATCGGTTTCGCACGACCTGATCCGTCGGTCCGGCGACATCAGCATTCACGTCATTTCGGGAACCGAACCGGCCGCCGCGCCGACAAAAGGCGTCCGCACGGCGACGCCCGCGGCTACCTTCAACATCAAGCCTTATCTCGTTTCCACGGTCTATGTGGCGGGCGCCCTGGCGCTCAGTGGCGTGCTCGATCGTTTCCTCGACGTCCGCAACCTTGCCTTGGTTTTCCTGATGGGCGTGCTGGCTTCAGCGGTCACGTCCGGTCTGTGGCCAGCGCTTTATGCCTGTCTCGCCAGCGCGCTCGCCTTCAATTTCTTCTTCCTCGAGCCGCGCTACACGCTGACCATCCGCGATCCGGAAAGCGTGGTCGCCCTTGTGGTCTTCCTCATCGTCGCCGTGACGGCCAGCAACCTCGCAGCCCGGTTGCACCGGCAAGCCGCTGCCGCCCGGCAACGGGCGCGGATGACCGACGATCTCTATCAATTCTCGCGCAAGCTGGCCGGCACAGGCACCCTCGACGACGTGCTCTGGGCGACCGCCTACCAGATTGCCGCCATGCTGCGTGTGCGCGTGGTGATCCTGATGCCCGAGAGCGACACGCTCGCCGTCAAGGTTGGTTATCCGCCGGATGACGTGCTGGTCGACGCCGACATCGCCGCTGCTCGCTGGGCCTGGGAGCACAAGCAAGCCGCCGGACGCGGCGCCTATACCCTGCCAGGGGCCAAACGTCTCTACATGCCGCTCCGCACGGGACGAACGCCGATCGGTGTCATCGGCCTTGATAACGACAAGCCGGGGCCGTTGCTGACGCCCGAAGAGCAGCGCCTGTTCGACGCCCTTGCCGATCAGGCCGCCGTCTCCATCGAGCGGATCCAGCTCGTTGCCGATGTCGAGTCCGCCAAGCTGGCCGCCGAGGCCGACCGATTGAGGACAGCGCTGCTGTCGTCGATTTCCCACGACCTCAAGACGCCACTCGCCGGCATTCTCGGTGCGGCCGGCACGCTCAACGATTACGCCGCCTCGCTGCCGGATGCCGACCGGACCGAACTCGTCTCGACCATCGTTGAGGAATCCGAGCGCTTGCACCGCTTCATCGGCAATCTGCTCGACATGACACGGCTGGAATCGGGGGCTACGCAACCGAACACCTCGCTGCATTTCCCCGGAGACATCATAGGCAGCGC
>JAGSYV010000132.1 GCA_018262505.1 Pseudomonadota bacterium | reverse complement strand
CACCGACACGCTGGTGCGCTCCGGTGCCATCGACGTGCTGGTGATCGATTCGGTGGCGGCGCTGACGCCGCGTGCCGAACTCGAGGGCGAGATGGGCGACCAGTTGCCGGGCCTGCAAGCCCGTCTGATGAGCCAAGCGCTCCGCAAGCTCACCGCGTCGGTCTCCAAGTCGAAGACCATGGTGATCTTCATCAACCAGATTCGCATGAAGATCGGTGTGATGTTCGGCAGCCCCGAAACGACGACGGGTGGCAACGCCCTCAAGTTCTATGCTTCGGTGCGTCTCGATATCCGCCGTATCGGTGCGCTCAAGAACCGCGAAGAGATCGTCGGCAACCAGACCCGCGTCAAGGTGGTCAAGAACAAGCTGGCGCCGCCGTTCCGCGAGGTTGAGTTCGACATCCTTTACGGCGAAGGCGTTTCCAAGGTTGGCGAGCTGGTCGACCTCGGCGTCAAGGCCGGCATCGTCGAGAAGTCTGGCGCCTGGTTCTCCTACAACAGCCAGCGCCTCGGGCAGGGCCGAGAGAACGCCAAGCAGTTCCTGCGCGAGAACGAAGCGCTCGCCAACGAGATCGAGGCAGCCATTCGCCAGAATGCCGGCGTCATTGCCGACTCCATTCTGAAGGGCGCGCCCGAAGATGATGCTGAAGGCACACCGCCAGAGACTGAGTGAAGGCGGGGTTTGCAGCGAATGTCGCCCCCGCCGAGAGGTGAGGGCGACTTTTTCGTTGCGGGTTTCGGAGGGGTAGGTGCAGTTTCGCAATCCGACCAGCGTACATGCGCCGGTCGCCGCTTATAGCCATCAGGTTGAGGTGCCTGCCGGAGCGCGCTGGCTCGTGTTGTCCGGACAGGTTGGCTTGCGGGCCGATGGTACCTTGCCGGCCGATCCGGCGGAGCAGATCGAGGTGGCGCTCGACAATGTCCGCCGCAATCTCGATGCTGCCGGCATGGCCATTGGCGATATCGTCAAACTGACGACGTATCTGGTTGGCGATGTCGATTCCGACCGCCGACGGCGGGTATTCGGCGCATTCTTCGGGGATCATCGACCCTGTACGACGCTTCTTTATGTGTCGGCGCTGGGCTTGCCCGCCCTCAAGGTCGAGATCGATGCCTGGGCGGCGCGTGAGACGCCGAAGAGCTGATACGATCAGTTGGGCGAAAGCGGTGCGCTGCTCTGAAATCGCGCTGCCGCAAGTCGCCTGCCGCCGCTGGACAGGCGCATGGCCGGCGGCTAAATAACGCTTTGCCTTGCCTGGAACCGATATCGTCGGAACCGGTCTGGCCTGCGCGTCCTTCCCTCCGGGGGGCTGCCCTCCGAGGCGCCAATCGGATTGCCGAGACGAACCTCGCCGGCTGGTGCCTGTTTCCATGATCGCTCGATGCAGGGCTCTGGGTTGCGGGAGCGTGCGAGCGGCTCGCGGGAAATGGGGTTCGGGCGGACCGGCCGCGAGATGCGAGCGGTGCCGTCCCAGCGCAGGCAGGCGGATCGTCATGAGTGGTGTGAACGAGATCAGAAAGACCTTCGTCGACTATTTCGGCAAGAACGGTCACGAGGTGGTGTCGTCGAGCCCGCTGGTGCCACGCAACGATCCAACGCTGATGTTCACAAACGCCGGCATGGTGCAGTTCAAGAACGTCTTCACCGGCCTCGAAAAGCGCCCTTATAGCCGCGCCACCACCTCGCAGAAGTGCGTTCGCGCCGGCGGCAAGCACAACGACCTCGACAACGTCGGCTATACTGCCCGCCATCACACCTTCTTCGAGATGCTGGGCAACTTCTCCTTCGGCGACTATTTCAAGGACCGTGCGATCGAGCTGGCCTGGAACCTGATCACCAAGGAGTTCGGGCTGCCGAAGGACCACTTGCTGGTCACCGTCTACTCCGAGGACGAAGAGGCCGCGACCTATTGGAAAAAGATCGCCGGTCTCTCCGACGACCGCATCATTCGCATTTCGACCTCGGATAATTTCTGGGCGATGGGCGACACCGGCCCTTGTGGTCCCTGCTCGGAGATCTTTTTCGATCATGGCGATCAAGTCTGGGGTGGCCCTCCGGGCTCTCCCGAGGAGGATGGCGACCGCTTCATCGAGATCTGGAATCTCGTGTTCATGCAGTATGAGCAGCTGTCGAAGACTGAGCGCGTCAACCTGCCGCGGCCATCGATCGACACCGGCATGGGGCTGGAGCGCATCGCCGCCGTGCTGCAGGGCGTTCACAACAACTATGACATCGACCTGTTCCAGGCGTTGATCCGCGCCTCGGTCGAGGCCACCGGCGTTGCCGCCGAGGGCGATCGTCTTGCCTCGCATCGCGTCATCGCCGACCATCTGCGTGCGTCGAGCTTCCTGGTGGCCGACGGCGTTCTGCCGTCGAACGAGGGGCGTGGTTACGTGCTGCGCCGCATCATGCGCCGGGCCATGCGTCACGCCCATCTGCTCGGGTCCGAGGATCCGCTGCTGCATCGCCTCGTTCCGGTGCTGGTGCGCGAAATGGGCCAGGCCTATCCGGAACTGGTGCGTGCCGAAGCGCTGATCAGCGAGACGCTGAAGCTGGAGGAGAGCCGCTTCCGTCGCACCTTGGCGCGCGGCCTCGGCCTGCTCGACGAAGCGACCAGCGGCTTTGAAAAGGGCGCCAGCCTCGATGGCGAGACCGCCTTCAAGCTCTACGATACCTATGGTTTCCCCCTCGACCTGACGCAGGATGCCCTGAAGGCGCGGGGTATTGCCGTTGATACCGATGGCTTCGCCGTTGCCATGGAGCGGCAGAAGGCCGAGGCGCGTGCCAACTGGGCCGGCTCGGGCGAGGCGGCCACGGAAGTGGTCTGGTTCGGTCTCCGCGAGAAGGTCGGTGCCACCGAGTTCCTCGGCTACGACACGGAAAAGGCCGAGGGCGTCGTCGTGGCGCTGGTCAAGGATGGCAAGGAAGTCTCTGAACTGAAGGTCGGCGAGACGGGCTCGCTGATCGTCAACCAGACGCCGTTCTATGGCGAATCGGGCGGCCAGGTGGGCGATGTCGGCACGATTTCCGGCGCCGGTTTCCGCCTCACCGTGACCGATGTCGCCAAGAAGGCCGATGGCCTATTCATCCATCAGGTGACGGTCGAAGATGGTACCGTGAAGGTCGGCGAGCCGGTCGAGCTGGCGGTCGATCATGCCCGCCGGGCGCGCATCCGCGCCAATCATTCGGCGACGCATCTCTTGCACGCGGCGTTGCGCACGGTGCTGGGCAAGCACGCGGCGCAGAAAGGCTCGCTGGTGACGCCCGACCGGCTGCGCTTCGACTTCTCCCATCCCAAGCCGATGGACGAGAAGGAGCTTGCCGAGGTCAGTCGCCTTGCCAACGCCATCGTGCTGCAGGATGGCTCGGTGATGACCCGCCTGATGGGCCAGGAAGAGGCGATTGCAGAGGGCGCCATGGCGCTGTTCGGCGAGAAATACGGCGACGAGGTGCGCGTGGTCACCATGGGCACGGCGCTGGAAGGCGAGACGGCTGGCAAGACCTACTCGACTGAGCTCTGCGGCGGCACGCATGTGTCGCGGACAGGTGAAATCGGCCTGGTGCATGTCGTCTCGGAAAGCGCGGTGGCGGCCGGTGTGCGTCGCATTGAGGCGCTGACCGGCGATGGTGCCCGCGCTTATTTCGAAGACCAGGAAAAGACGGTCCGCAACGTCGCCCGTGAGCTGAAGGTGCCGGTCGGCGACATCGTCGATCGCGTGGCGGCGCTGGTCGAAGAGCGGCGCAAGCTGGAACGCGAGCTCGCCGACGTCAGGCGCAAGCTTGCCATGGGCGGCGGCGCGGCGTCTGACGATGTGGTGGAAATCGCCGGCGTCAAGTTCCTCGGCAAGGTGGCCGAGGGCGTCAGCCCGAAGGATCTGAAGGGCCTCGTCGACGACGGCAAGGCCAAGCTCGGCTCGGGCGTGGTAGCGCTGGTTGGCGTCTCCGAGGACGGCAAGGCGGGCGTGGTGGTCGGCGTGACGCCGGATCTCACGGCGCGCTTCTCGGCGGTCGATCTTGTGCGCGTGGCATCCGAGGCGCTCGGTGGCAAGGGTGGCGGTGGTCGCCCGGACATGGCGCAGGCCGGTGGTCCGGATGGCGCCAAGGCGGCGGAGGCACTCGCCGCCGTCCGCAAGGCGCTGGGCGGCTAATTTCGCCGCGTGGAGCAAACGAATTCGCCCGTCCGAGCGTTGGCTCGGGCGGGCGTTTGTCTTTTGGACGAGGCCTTCAGATCTGTTCGATCTTGCGGGCGGTTTCGTCGAGCAGTTCGGCCAGCGAGTCGATCTGCTCGGCCGTCAGCGTGGCACTCTGCGTCTTCAGGCGCAGGGCGAGGCGCATGTTCTCGACGGCGCGGATAAGGCGGGGATCGCGTTCCGGCCGGCGGTCGGAGCCGGCTTCGGCGAAGCGGGCGAGCACGGCGTCGATGGCGGCGCGGTTCTCTTCCACGGTGGCGCGCCCGGCCTCGGTGGCGGCGTAGAGCTTCTTGTTGCCCTCCGAACTCATGACCTCGATCTGACCGGTCTCTTCGAGCAGCGTCAGTGTCGGATAGATGACGCCAGCACTTGGCGCATAGGCGCCGCCGGTGCGCTCTTCGATCTCCTTGATGATCTCATAGCCATGCCGGGGCTGTTCGGCGATCAGTGCCAGAACGACCAGGCGCAGCACGCCATTGTCGAAGAAGCGGCCGCGACCGAACGGGCCGCCGCGATGGCCGGGGCCAGGACCGTGGCGGTCGGGCCGGTCACCGCGCTCGCCCCACAGTGGGCGGCCGAACGGACCGCGGCCGCAGGCGGCGCGGTGGTCGTCATGATCGTGCATGTCGCGATGGAAGTGGAACTTGTGATGCATAGATAACTCCTGTTGGATTTTGATGTAATTAGATATATCTAAAATGAGTCTGATTTCAAGTGACCAATGACAATGTTGGCTGAGAGCACGAGGGATTTTCCTCCCGTTGCTTGCAGCTTTGCGGGTAACTGGCTGTACAAAAACGCTTTCTCGTCGTACTCACAAATCCGTGTCGGGTGATGGTGGGCATGGGCAGGGGGGCTTGCCTGGCTTGGTGATAGGGCTCGGCTATATCGAAACGCGACTTTGCACGGCCACCGCTGGCTGTCGGAATCGCTGCCCGCCCAGGAGAAAGGAAATGGATGTGACGTTCGATGCAGGCATCATCATTGGCGAGATGACCGGCGAAGAGCGGGAGACGGTCATCGCCCTTTGGTCGCGCTGCGGTTTGACGCGGCCGTGGAACGATCCCGAGGCTGATGTGGCTCTCGCCGAGGCGACGGAGAACGCGACCATTCTTGTGGCGCGAGCGGGCGAGCGCATCGTTGGTGCTGCCATGACCGGGCATGACGGTCATCGGGGAGCTCTTTATTATCTCGGTGTCGATCCGGATCAGCGTCGGGGTGGCATCGGTCGGGCGCTGGTGCGGGCGGCTGAGGCTTGGTGCCGGTCGCGTGGCGCTCCGAAGGTCAATCTTTTGGTTCGCAGCGAGAATCAGACGGTGCTCGCCTTCTACGCGGCACTTGGCTATTCGCCGACCAACAGCGTTTCACTCTATCGTACGCTCGATCCGGAGCGCGCGGAGCAGGAGCGGGTCGAGAAGGCGGCCTGGGCGACGGCGCATAACCGGTAAGCCGTTCATCTCGGCGGTTGAAATGTCATCTTATCGACTAAAGTCTATTTGTTGGGCTATTCTGTTCAAAGCGTTGAATTGAGCGAACTATTTATCGCGTTGGTAGAAATTCAGGAGACACCTCTACGAGGTATGTTAGCTTGACGTGATAATACGACTAAGTAGAAATAGACTGCTTAGCGAAATTTAAAGATGATACGTTTCTACTAGAAATCGCAGCCTGAACGGTTCGTTCTGATCCCGCGGCGGGGGACGGCGATACCGAGTGTCGGAGGCCGGTGCATGCTTGCGCTCGAGGTGGTGCTGGTACTGGTTGTGAGCGGTCTCGTCGTGGGGACCCAATTCAGGGTGTCTGCCATGGCGCCGCTGGCATTTGCCGCCTGCGCTTGTGCCTTTCTTGAAGCCATGATCATTGGTGCATCCGGACCGCGTATTGCCTTGCATATTGCCGAGGCAGCGGTTTTCTTCCAAGCCGCTTACGCCCTCGGGGCCATGCTGGTTTACGTCGGTCTGCCGTTCCTTCCAATCCGCCCACGCGTCTGAATGACCCCGCTCTATAAACCCGACGCGTGTTGACTTGGGTTTTTATACTGACATATTTTGGCAGCAGCTATGCTTAAGTATGCTCATCGCAAAGACGCGAGGAGGTACTGATGGTTACGCCCACTTATTATCTGCTGCATGTCACCGACCCCAGCAAAAGCGCAGCATTCTATGCTGAGCTGTTTGATCGACCGCCGGTCGAGACCTCGCCCACCTTTGCATTGTTCGTCCTGGATGGTGGCATCAAAGTGGGTCTATGGGCCAAGGCCACGGTCGAGCCGGCGACCGGTGGGGCACCAGGGGCGCTTGAGATCGGCATTGCTTTGAAGACGCCTGATGAGGTCGATGCCTTCCACGAGAGTTGGCTTGCACGCGGCCTGCCGGTGTTTCAGCCGCCAACGGACATGGACTTCGGTCGCAGCTTGATGGTGACCGATCCGGACGGGCATCCAATCCGCCTCTTCGCCGTCACTGTTTGACGACCGATCCAAATGCCCGCCGGTTCCGATCCGGCGGGCTTATGTTTGCCGAGAGATCAGCTGTTGTCATCGGTGGGGGCGGCCGGACCGTTTTTCTTGATCGACTCGATGGCATTGATCGCCGATGCCTTGGTTTTGTAGCCCTCGGTCCAGAAGATGGTTTCGCCATTGTATTTGAAATAGGCAACGTATTCGTCGGCCTTGTTCTTCTTGATCTCGAACTTGTGCGCCATGCTTGCCCCTCCGATTGGCCGCCTGTCGGTAAAAAGGCAGGTGGCGTTGAATTTCAGAGCGGGGCTGTCCGATACACCTGGCGTCGCCAGAAGTATCTGGGCAATATCCGCCCCTTGCGCAGGTTATTGGTAGCCAAGCAGTCTGTCATTTGTCTTCAAGTATAAAAGCAGCTGCCGATCCTCATCAATATGTCTAGATGTTTGAACTCGAAGTTCGATGGCGCATTCTTGACGCCCGCAGGGGAGGGATCAGTGATGTGGGCAAATTGTGGAAGAAAGCGGCGCCCGTCCGCATCGGAAGTGCTAGAAGAGCCCTATAAGTGCGACGGCGCCATGTCTCAACTGAGGCTAATATTTCGAGAATACGCGCCTGTCGCTTCCGGCAATGTGGTGCGCGCACATCTCGAACGCCAGAAACTGGACAAGCGCTTCGAGTGGCAGCGCGTCGCGCTGAAAGCGTTCCGTGAGGAAGCCAAGCCGGGCGATGAGCGCGGCGTGTTCGGCGCGATGCTTCTGCAGGTCGTTCGGGCTGATTTGCGCGATCGCCATCTCTTCCCGGGCGAAATGATGGCGCATATGCAGTCCGATTTCGTTTAGTTGCTGACTGATTGTTTCCTTGTCACTGTTGATCTTGACGGTGCGCAGCAACTGGTTGGCCCTGTCAACGAGCTGCCGATGATCGGCGTCAAGTTCCGGGACGGCCGTCTCGAACAAGGGCGACCAACTGATGAGCGAAGTGCCGTCTTCCCACTGGATCGGAATATCGTGAGAAACCTGGTTCTTGCCGGTCGCCTTGGCGCGATAGAGCGCGGTGTCGGCGCGCTCGAACCACGTTTTCCAGCTGTCGTGGCTGAGGCAAAGCGATACGCCGATACTGACGGTTATTTGCGGCAGATTTCCTGCGTTCGTTGCGGCCGTCGTTTTGCGGAGTGCCTCGGCAAGAAGAAGGGCTTCGCCTACGCCGGTCCCTGGCAAAATGATGGCGAACTCCTCGCCACCCCAACGACCCAGAATATCCGTGTCTCGGAGGTTGGCGCGCCAAGATGAGGTGACAGCCTGCAGGACAGCGTCGCCAACCGCATGACCGAGCGTGTCGTTGATCGATTTGAAGTCATCGATGTCGAGTATCAGCAAGGATACCAAGGTGCCGTGGCGAACGAGGCGTTGGATTTCGCCTTCGCCCACCTCCTCCAGCTTTCGCCGGTTCCAGACGCCCGTGAGTCTGTCGCTCAGGATCATTTGCAGATTGAGGTGCTCAGTTCGCTCCTTCACCATGAGAAGGAAGCCCACGGTCAGCAGGGTCAGCCCGACAAGGGTCGCCGTATAGAGAAGCGCCTGTGACAGGTCGCTCATCGAAATGGCGCCGGACGCCTGGAGCGAATAGAACGCCGTCAGTTCGCGGTAAAACAATGTGGTGAGACTGAGCAGGATGGCGGCGACGATCAGATACTGCCCCCGTCCCGGCGTGGTCGCGCGTCTTGCCCACAGGCGCCGCAGAATGGCGGCCTCGGTGACGATGAGAATCAGGCTGTCGCACATGATCCGGAGCGGCCGATTGTCGAGCAGCAACGCGGCGACCAGTGCGATCGAGCCGATCAGCAACAGGTGCCATATCCAGCGCTTTTTCCTGCCAAAGAAAACTTCCAGGGCCTGTATAACGAAAGAGAAGAACAGCGCGATTGAGAGTTCCGCGAGCCAGATGGCGCCGGGTCCGAGTTTAGGAGAAAGCGTGAATAGTCCATAGGCTACGCCGTGCGCTATCAAGGCGTAGGAGAGTTCGTGAAGCCCCCATTTCAGCTCGGTCGTCTGTGTAACTCTAATCGCTCCGCCCAGTGTCAGGCTGAGAACCGATATGAGTATGAATACCGTGGGAATATCGATCATATATCGTCCAGCAAGGCTGGGAGTGGGTAAGAAAAGCCGCCAGTACCTGCTTAGTGCCGCTGGACCGAACCGACATTCTCCACGAAAATTCGCGCCTATGACCGATAAGATCTTACAAGTATGAACATTTTCCTATTGGTTATCAGACCACTCGAATAAAAGGCGGCGGACCGTTTCCGATCCGCCGCCCAATATTTCACGCGTGATTGTCGCTTACCACTTGGCCATTTCGGCTTCGAGGTTGGAAGCGACCTTCTCAAGGAAGCCGGTGGTGGAGAGCCACTTCTGGTCCGGCCCGATCAGCAGGGCGAGATCCTTGGTCATGAAGCCGCTTTCGACGGTATCGACGCAGACCTTCTCAAGCGTGGCGGAGAACTTGGCGAGCTCGGCGTTGTTGTCGAGCTTGGCGCGGTGGGCGAGGCCGCGCGTCCAGGCGAAGATCGAGGCGATGGAGTTGGTCGAGGTCTCCTTGCCCTTCTGGTGCTCGCGATAGTGGCGGGTGACCGTGCCGTGGGCGGCCTCGGCTTCCACCGTCTTGCCATCCGGCGTCAGCAGCACGGAAGTCATCAGGCCGAGCGAACCGAAGCCCTGGGCCACGGTGTCGGACTGCACGTCGCCGTCGTAGTTCTTGCAGGCCCAGATATAACCGCCGGACCACTTCAGCGACGAGGCGACCATGTCGTCGATCAGACGGTGCTCGTAGGTGATGCCGAGCTTGTCGAATTCGGCCTTGAACTCGGCGTCGAACACTTCCTGGAAGAGGTCCTTGAAGCGGCCGTCA
>JAGSYV010000028.1 GCA_018262505.1 Pseudomonadota bacterium | reverse complement strand
GTCGAGGCCCGTGCAGGCGCTGGTCCAGGCCTTCACCCAGGCGTCGAAGGAGAACTGCTGCGGCAATGTGAAGATATGGCCGAGCCGGATCTCGTCCATACCCTTGAAGGACGTGACAAGCATCACATAGGCCGGCAGGAAGAAGAACAGCGCCAGTCCGCCAAGGAAGGCATAGATGCCAATACGGCCCCAGATCTGCTGAGAGCTGAGCGGACGCTTGACGATGATCGTCGGGTTTGTCAGGCGCGTCATGACGAACTCCCGCTCTTGCGGAAATATTGGAAGTAAAGGACGGGCGCCATGATGAACATGACGGTGATCAGCATCACCGTCGAAGCCGCTGTCGCGAGGCCGATGTTGGCCCGCTCGAACAGATTGTCCATGATGAACTTGGCCGGAACTTCGCTGGCCGTACCGGGGCCGCCGTTGGTCATGGCCACCACCACGTCATACATCTTGATGATGGAGATCGACAGGAGCACCAGCGACGTGATGATCATCGGCCTGAGCATCGGCAGGATGACCTGCAGGTAGACACGCCAGGTCGGAATGCCGTCGATCCGGGTTGCCTTCCAGATCTCGCCGTCGATGCCGCGCAAGCCGGCCAGAAGCAGCGCCATGACGAGGCCGGAGCCGTGCCAGACCGTGGCCAGGATGATGGCGTAGAGCACCATCCTCGGGTTGACCACCCAGTCGAGAACGAAACCCGAGAAGCCGAAGCTGCGCATTGTCTGCTGGATGCCAAATTCCGGATTGAGAATCCACTGCCAGACCAAGCCGGCCACCACGAAGGACATGGCGTAAGGATAGAGGAACACCGTGCGGAACAGGCTTTCGGCGCGGACGTTCTGGTCGATGAAGATCGCCAGCAAGGTGCCGAGAACGAAGCAGATCAGCAGAAAGAAGAAAGCGATGATCACCAGATTGCCGAGCGAGGTCAGCCAACGCGGCGTATCGAACAGGGTGAGATACTGGGCAATGCCGACGAAGTCGTTCCTGGGAAGCAGCTTCGAGCTGGAAAACGACAGCCGGACCGACCAGGCCAAGGTGCCGAGATAGGCGAAGATGACGACGGCGGCCATCGGTAACAGGGCGATGTAGGCAACCAGGTTGCGCTTCACATGCCGCGTGAATTCAGCTCCCACGTGTCCCCTCCCGAATATGATGGACGGGAAGACGGACGACCGCCTTCCCGCGCTTTTGAGGCAGGATCAGCCCTTCAAGGCCTTGTCGAACCGGTCGATGGCCTGATCAACGGTCATCGGCGTGTTCCAGAGCTCGGTGACGATGTCCTGGACGGAGCCATACATAGACTCTTCCATCATCTGGGACGCGTCGGGCACCTGGCGAGTCGGGTCGGCCATGATCTTCATGCCGAGCTGGGCGCAGGCGTCGAGGCTGGACACGTCGACGTCGGAACGGATCGGGATCGAGCCCTTGAGGTTGTTGAACTTCACCTGGACTTCAGGGCTGGTCATGATCTCGACCAGCAGGTGCTGGGCTTTCACCTGTTCGGCGTTATCCGTCTTGGGGAAGACGAAAACGTCGCCGCCGAGGACGTAAGGCGAGTCGGGACGAAGGCCCGGAATGCAGCCGTAGTCCTTGCCGATTTCCTTCTTCGCCTGCTTGAACTCACCCTTGGCCCAGTCGCCCATCACCTGGAAGCCGGCCTGGTCCTTGATGAGCATCGCCGTCGTGTCGTTCCAGTTGCGGCCCGGCGACGACTGATCGACGTAGGGCTTGAGGCTGACGAAGGTCTCGACGACCTTGCGGAACTCCGGCGAGCGGATCGCCGCCTCATCCTTGTCGCCGTAGACAGACTTCCACAGCTTGGCGCCGCCGACATTGGTCAGCATCGCCGAGAACAATGAGTTCTCCTGCCAGCGCTGACCACCGAGGGCAAGCGGGGTGATGCCGGCTGCCTTGAGCTTGTCGAGATCGGCGACGAACTGCTCCATGGTTTCCGGTGGCTTGTCGATGCCGGCCTTGTTGAGGGCGGCTGTCGAGTACCAGATCCACAGGGGCATGTGGATGTTCACCGGCGCAGCGTAATACTTGCCATCGACCTTGACAGCCTTGGCGATCGGTGCCGGCAGGACCTTGTCCCAACTGTTCTTGGCGGCGACGGCATCGATGTCGTTGAGAAGACCTTCCCCGATGATCTCGTGATACTGGCGCGACGTGTTGAACAGCGCGGCTGTCGACGGATCACCACCGATGATGCGGTTGATGGCGGCGCTACGAGCGGCCGAACCACCGGCGACCGCATTGTCGACCCACTTGCCACCGGCCGCGTTGAAAGCGTCCGCGAAGACCTTGATGGCGGCGGATTCGCCGCCCGACGTCCACCAATGAATGACCTCTGCGTTCAGCGGCTCTTCCGCCTTGGCAAGGCCCGTCGCAGCCGCAAGGGCAATCGCCGATACGGCGACCATTTGCATCATTCCCATCGTGGTTCCTCCCAAACAGGTAACGCCAAGACCCTCCAGTCGGTCCGGCCTTGGATGAATAATTGGCTCCCGATCCAAAAGTGGGATCGGTTCCACTTTTGGCCTAAGAGCCTTGATTTTGTCAATGCACCTTGCGAGAAAAGCAGGAGCGGAGAAATGCGCATTTGGGGAAAATCGGATTTCAGTCCTTTAAAAACAAAAGGATAATTGATACTGTGCTGCAGATTACGGTGATCGGAGTTGCGAGATGGCGACGGTAAAAGACGTGGCAAAGCTGGCCGGCGTAGGGTCAGGGACCGTCTCGCGGTACATTTCTGGAACCGGTTCCGTTTCGAAGAAGTCGGGCGAGAAGATTGCCCGGGCGATCGAACAGCTCAGCTATCGGCCAAACAGCATGGCCCGGTCGCTCTCGTCGCGCCGCTCCGATCTCATCGGTGTCTGGGTGCCGTCGCTCGAAGGCCCCTACTACCACATGATGATCCGCACCATCGAAAGTGCGCTTCGCTTGCAGGGCAAGCACATGATCCTCGCCAATGCCGAGGATGCGCAGTCCAACGAAGACCGCCTCGCCCATCTCGACTATCTGATCAACCGCGACTGCGACGGCATCCTGATTTCGAGTTCGCTACAGAGCGAATTCGAGCTGGCGCGCTATGCCGAGAAGTTCTCCAACCTCGTCGTCATGAACCATCACACGGAAGAACTGGCGGGGCGTTGCTTTTCGATCGACCATGATCTCGGCGGCCGGTTGGCGGCACGCCATCTCGTTGAACTGGGCCATACGCGAGTTGCGACCATCACCGGCCGGCTTTCGGCGCTTGACGCCCGCCAGCGCCATGTCGCGTTTCTGGATGAGATGGCAAAACTCGGCCACCCGGTGGCTCCGGAGCGGATCATCGAAGGCGCCTTCTCCTACGCCGGCGGCGAACAGGCCGTTGCAGCGCTGCTTGCGTCTGGCACCGATTATTCAGCGGTTTTCTGCGGCAACGACAAGGTTGCGATGGTGCTGATCGCCGAACTGCACAAACGCGGCATCTCGGTGCCGGGGGACATCTCGGTTCTCGGCTATGACGACGTCGAATTCACCCCCTATACCGCCCCTGCCCTCAGCACGATCCATGCCCCGATCGAAGAGATGAGCCAGTCGGCCTGCCGTCAGCTCCTCAACCTCACCTACGGCCTCGACCTGCCCTATCAGGAGCATTTCGAACCGTCGCTTTCCGTGCGGCGGTCAACCGGACCGTCCCGCGCCTAGCCGAACATTTCCGAGAGACAACAATGCCTTCTTTCATCGAAAACGGAACCCGGTTCCATCTGGACGACCCGACGCTGGCCCCCAATTCCGCCGGCTATCTGTGGAATCGGCGGATGATGATCCAGATGAACAGCCGCGGCTATGCGGTGAGCCAGTACATGGACCCGGAGCCGCGCAAATACGCCCATCCGCCTATCATTCCGGCACAGACCTTCATGCTGCCGGAGCAGAACTATTATCCCAATCATCCCGGCCGCTTCTTCTACCTACGCGACAACGATACAGGGGTGCTGTTCTCGGCGCCTTACGAGCCGGTGCGCGCCAAGCTCGACCGCTTTGCTTTCGAGCCAGGCGTTTCCGACATTCGCTGGCTGGTAGAGAAAGATGGCGTCCGGGTCGAGCTTTGCCTTGTCTTGCCGGTGGATGATGTCGCCGAGCTCTGGACAGTGAAGGTGACCAACACGACGGCTGCGACGAAGAACATAACGTTCGTGCCGTTCTTCCCGGTCGGCTTCATGTCATGGATGAATCTAGGCGGGCATTTCGATACTGCCCTCAATGCGGTGGTCTGCACATCGGTCACGCCTTACCAGAAGATCGAGCAGTATTTTAAAAACCAGCATCTCAAGGACATGACCTTCCTTGCCGCCGACCGCCGCCCTGATCATTTCGAGGTGGCGCAACAGGCCTTCGAAGGCGAAGGCGGGCTGCATGACCCGTCGGCGCTGGCTGGCGGCGGCCATCTCCAGGATGGCGAGGCCTATTACGAGATCCCGGCCTGCGTCATGCAGTGGGATCTCGCCATCGCCAGTGGTGAAAGCGAAGCGTTCCGCTTCATGTTCGGTCCAGCGCAGGACAAGGCGGAAATCGCCGCGCTGCGGGCAAAATACATCGACGGCGATATCGAAAAGGTCCGACGAGACACCCATGCCTATGTGACGGAGAGCGGCCGCGGTTGCCTGGAAATCCAGTCGCCCGATGAAACGTTCAATCATGTCGTCAATCACTGGCTGCCGCGCCAGGTATTTTACCACGGCGACACCAACCGCCTCACCACCGACCCGCAGACCCGCAACTATCTGCAAGACGCGCTCGGCGTGCTGTTCATCCGACCGGAGACGACGCGTGATGTCATCCTGCATGCCGTAAACCAGCAACATGCCAGCGGCAAGATGCCGGACGGCATCCTGCTCAGGCCCGACGCCGAGTTGAAATACATCAACCAGGTGCCGCATACCGACCACGGCGTCTGGTTGGCCATCACCACCAAGGCCTATCTCGATGAGACCGGCGACCGCACCGTTCTTGATGAAATGGTGGCCTGGACCGATGACGCCACGCCGGCCAGTGTCTGCGAGCACGTGACGCGCGCGCTGCGCTTCCTGGCGGCGGCCGTCGACGAGCGCGGTCTTCCCTACATCGAGCAGGGCGACTGGTGCGACCCGATGAACATGGTCGGCTATAAGGGCAAGGGCGTTTCCGGTTGGCTGGCCGAGGCGTCGAGCCATGCCATGTCGCTGTGGTCCGAGGTCTGTGCCGCCGAAGGCGATGCGGAGACCGCCGTCTGGCTGAAGGTGGAAGCGGACGCCCTGATCGCGAGCATCAATCGCCACCTGTGGGATGGCGACTGGTACGGGCGCGGCATCACCGACGACGGCGTCGTCTTCGGTGTTTCAACCGACAAGGAAGGTCGCATCTTCCTCAACGCCCAGAGCTGGGCGCTTCTCTGCGGTGCCGCCGACGAAGACCATAAGGCGCGCATGCTCAAGGCGATCGACGAGCAGTTGGTCACGCCCTTTGGTGTGGAGATCCATGCGCCGTCCTTCACTGCCATGCGCGAGGATATCGGCCGCCTCACCCAGAAATGGCCTGGTGCTGCCGAAAACGGCGCCGTCTACAATCACGCCGCCGCCTTCTATGCCGCCTCGCTCTACCACGTGGGAGAAGGCGACCGGGGGTTCAGCGTGCTGCGCGCCATGCTGACCAACCCCAAGCGAGAAGACATCGCGGCACGCGGACAGTTGCCGGTCTACATTCCCAACTACTATCGCGGCGCCTACCGACAGTTTCCGCGCACTGCCGGCCGCTCCAGCAATCTTTTCAACACCGGCACCGTTGCCTGGGTCTACAGGGCTGTGATCGAACAGCTCTGCGGAGTACGCGGCGAGGAGGATGGGGCGGTGATCGCACCGCAGGTTCCCTCGGCCTGGCAGACGTTGAGTTTCACCCGCCGTCTGCGCGGCGCGACGTTCAACGTCACCTTCACTCGTGAGGATGACGTCACCGAACAGCTGGTCGAGATCGATGGTCGTCGCCTTGATGGCGGAAAGCTTGCTGCAATCGAGGCCGGTCGCATCTATGACGTAAGGGTGCGAAGCCCCCGCTGACATATGGTCGGGAGTAAACGATGATCGTTATCGTCATGGGCGTGTCGGGCTCCGGAAAGACCACGGTCGGCGAGTTGCTCGCCGACCGCATGGGGTGCGGTTTCTCCGATGCCGACGATTTCCACCCGGCGGCCAATGTCGAGAAGATGCGGACCGGCATCCCCCTGACTGACGACGATCGCCGGCCATGGCTACAGGCCCTGCGGCAAGCCATTGAAAACTGGCAAGCTGCAGGCGAAAGCCGCGTCATCGCCTGCTCGGCGCTGAAGGCTGTCTATCGCGACCAACTGTCGCCGCGCAACGATGCGGTTTTCATCTTCCTCAAAGGCAGCGCCGAGATCATCGCCGCCCGCCTCAAGGCCCGCAAGGGCCACTACATGAACCCCGATCTGCTGGCGAGCCAGTTCGCCACGCTGGAAGAGCCCGCCGGAGCCATAGTCGTCGACATCGCACCGCCACCGGCGGCCATCGTCGATAACATCATGGCATGGCTCGGCACACTCGGGCTCGCCCCGGAAAAGAGACCCAAATGACCGTTCGCTCCATCATCGCCGACGTCACCGAGCGTATCGAGCAGCGCAGCCGGGCGAGCCGCACCGCCTATCTCGACGGTATGGAAAGGGCGCGCGAAGCCATCCGCGCAGCCGGTCCGGCCCGTCACCGTCTGGCCTGTTCCAACCTCGCCCACGGGTTTGCCGCTTGTCCGGCCGAGGACAAGCGGCGTCTTGCGGGCGGCAATGCGGTCAACCTCGGCATCGTCACCACCTACAACGACATGCTATCGGCGCACCGGCCCTATGAGCGCTATCCCGAGCTGATCCGCGAAGAAGCGCGCCGGCTCGGTGCCGTTGCCGAAGTGGCCGGTGGCGCGCCGGCCATGTGCGATGGCATCACGCAGGGCCGCACCGGCATGGAGTTCAGCCTGTTCTCGCGCGATGTCATCGCCATGTCGACGGGCGTCGCGCTGTCGCATGACATGTTCGACGCGGTGGTGATGCTGGGCATCTGCGACAAGATCGTTCCCGGCCTCGTCATGGGCGCCCTGGCCTTCGGACATCTGCCGGCCCTGTTCATTCCCTCCGGCCCGATGCCAAGCGGCCTCAGCAATGCCGAGAAGAACGCCGTCCGCCAGGCCTATGCCGCCGGCACCGCAACCGACGCCGATCTTCTGGAAGCCGAGGCAAAATCCTACCACTCGCCCGGCACCTGCACCTTCTTCGGCACCGCCAATACCAACCAGATGCTGATGGAGATTATGGGGCTGATGCTCCCCGGATCGGCTTTCGTGGCGCCCGCCACGCCGCTGCGCGACGCGCTGACCCGCGCCGCCGTGGCGCGGGCCATCGCCATCGCCGGCACCGGGGAGAACAGCCTGCCGATCGGCCGGCTGCTCGATGCCCGCGCCTTCGTCAACGGCATCGTCGGCCTGTGCGCCACCGGCGGCTCGACCAACCTGACCATCCACCTGATCGCCATGGCCCGCGCCGCCGGCCTTGTCATCGACTGGGACGATTTCGCCGCGCTTTCGGCCGCCACACCGCTTCTGGTGCGCGCCTACCCCAACGGCAAGGCGGACGTCAACGGCTTCCGCGATGCCGGCGGCGTGCCCTTCCTGGTGCGGGAACTGCGACGCGCCGGGCTGTTGCACGACGACATTCTGACCATTCTCGGCACCGGCCTTGCGCCCTATGAGCATACACCCCGGCTCGACGCCACCGGCGCCCTGGTTTTCGACAATACACCTGAAGCCAGTGCCGACGAGGCCGTGGTGCGATCGATCGATGCCCCCTTCCAGCCGACGGGTGGCCTCAACCTGTTGACTGGCAATCTCGGACGGTCGGTCATCAAATCGTCGGCCGTCGCCGCTGAACATCAGACGGTCGAGGCACCGGCGCGCGTCTTCGCTTCGCAGGAAGCACTTCTCGCCGCCTTTCAGGCCGGACTCGACGAGGACTTCGTCGCCGTCGTCCGCTTCCAGGGGCCGCAGGCCAACGGCATGCCCGAGTTGCACAAGCTGACCCCTGCCCTCGGCCTGCTGCAGGACCGAGGCCGCAAGGTGGCGCTGGTGACCGACGGCCGCATGTCCGGCGCCTCCGGCAAGGTGCCGGCCGCCATCCATGTGACGCCTGAAGCAGCGCGAGGCGGGCCGATCGGCCGCGTTCGCGATGGCGACATCATCAGGCTGGACGTGGCAACCGGCCGTCTGGACGTGTTGGTCCCGCAGGAGGAATGGGAAGTCCGCCCTCAGGCGGCAAACCTCTCCCCGAGCAACGACAGCAGTGACCGCCGCCTGTTCGCCGTGCTGCGGCGTGCCGTGGGAACCGCCGAGGAGGGGGCGACGGCCGTCGGCTGAGGTGCCGGTTCGACCGAAAAAGGGGGCGGCTTTCGCCTAATAGCCGAGATCGTGCGAGACGCTGGCGCCGGTGGCCTTCAGTTGCTCGATGAGCGATTTGAACTCGTCCATCGACACGTTTTCCACCACCGTCGAGATGGAAATGGCGGCGACGAGCTTGCGATCGTGCCCCCAGATGGGCACGGCGGCGCAGCGGCAGCCTCGGACGTTTTCCTGTTCGTCGACGGCAAAGCCGTCCGAGCGCACGCGCGCAAGCGCCGCCTCGAACAGGTCGCGTTGAGTGATCGTGTTTTCGGTAGAGGCCGCAAAGTCATAGCCATCAAGCGTCTTGCCGATGACGGCCGGCGTCTGGAAGGCGAGCAGAACCTTGCCGATCGCCGTCGTGTGGATCGGCATGCGCCGGCCGATCCGAGAATAGACGATGATGGACCGCGTGCCTTCGACCTTGTCGACGTAAACGCCGGCCTTCCCATCGAGCACGCCCAGATGGACCGTCTGCCCCGTTCGTTCCGACAGGTCCTCCAGATAGGGCCGCGCAACGGCGACGAAGTCGCGCGAGCGTTGCACGAGATAGCCGCGTTCGAGGAGCTTCATGCCAAGACGATAGGGCGCGTTGGCTTCCGTCTGTTCGATATAACCTTGGGCCTGCAGGGTTTTCAGCAGTGAATGCAGGGTGCTCTTGTGCAGCCCCGTCATGTGGCTGATCTCGGCCAGGTTGAGCTCGACTTTCTGCTCGCTGAACAGCTCGAGAATGTTGAGGGCGCGCTCCACGGCCTGGATCAGGGGCATTCACGGCAACTCCGGACGGCAGCCGGACGGGACCCGGCGATTCTTGGCTTCAGTTCGATTAGTGCGACGGCGTCGACAATCCAAGAGCCGATAGAAGGCAGCGGCGCTGATCTGGCATCCAGCACCTTCGCGTCCCTTGGTCGACGCCTGCCGGAATTTCGTTTTTCCAACAGTGACATAAACGGCCTGCCTCAGTTTTCTGACGACACGACAAAGCCATGATGCGGATCTTTGCCTACACAGCATCCCGGATTTACCAAGCGCTGCGCCATCGGTAACGTACGACATTATAAAACATCGTTCTATAATATAGAACGACTAGACATAAACTTCAGGAGTTTCCAATGGTAGCAACGCGTTTTGAAGGCATCATTCCGCCAGTGTCGACCATCTTTACCGAGGCGGGTGCCTTCGACCCGAAAGGACAGGCGCTGGTGATCGAGAAGCTGGTCGCCGCCGGGGTGGATGGCCTCTTCATGTGTGGCACTGGCGGAGAGTTCTCCCAGATGACCACCGCCGAACGAAAAACGGTGGCCGAGTTCGCGGTGAAGCAGGCAGCCGGTCGCACCAAGGTTCTGGTTGGCGTCGGCTCCAACAACCCGCGTGAGGCCATTGAACTCGCCGTTCATGCGGAAACTATCGGTGCCGACGGCATCGTCGCGGTCAATCCCTCCTACTGGAAGGTCACCGAACCGCGCCTTCTCAAGTATTTCACCAATATCGCCGCCGCCACCAAGCTGCCGGTGCTGCTCTACAACATCCCCTTCCTGACCGGCCAGGATCTGACGCCCGCCTTCGTGAAGTCGGTAGTCGAGGCGGCGCCCAACGTCGTCGGCATCAAGGAGACGGTGGATTCCATCGGCCACATTCGCGAGATGATCAATGTCGTCGGTGCGGCCCGCCCCGGCTTCCAGGTGTTCGCCGGCTATGACGACCACCTGCTGACCACGCTGATGCTGGGTGGCGCCGGCGTCATTTCGGCCAGCGGCAACTTCGCGCCGGAGCTATCACTCGGAATCTTCAAGGCGTTCCGCGCCGGCGATTACACCAGGGCCGTAGAGCTGCACAGCCGGCTGATCCGCCTGCCGTCGATGTACGGCCTCGACACGCCGTTCGTGAACGTGGTCAAGGAAGCGATGCGCCTCACCGGCCTCGACATCTCCACCTACTGCCTGCCGCCCGCCGGTCCGCTAGCCGCCGACAAGATCGCCCGCCTCGCCGACCTGCTGAAGCAGGCCGGACTCGTCAAATAATCAAACAGCCCTTGGAGGGAGGATCCTCATGTCCATCAAGGAAATCTTCGACGAGAGCAACGAGGCCGTCTACGACGCGGCAACCAACGCTCCCGGCCCGACCGGCAAACTGCCGCTGACGCCGGACATGCTGATCAATCGCCCAAGCGGCGACATCTTCGGCATGACGCTCAATGCCGGCATGGGCTGGGAGCCGGAAAAGCTCAACGGCAAGGAAGTGCTGATCATCGGTGTCACCGGCGGCATCCGCGGCGCCGATGGCAAGCCCGTGGCGCTCGGCCTGCACACCGGCCATTACGAGACGCCGCTGCAGTTCGAGGCGGCGGCGCGTGAGGTGGCCAAGGCAGGCGGCGTTCCCTATGCCGCCTACGTGAGCGATCCCTGCGACGGACGTACGCAGGGCACCACCGGCATGTTCGACTCCCTGCCCTACCGCAACGACGCCGCCATCGTCTTCCGTCGGCTGATCCGCTCGACGCCAGCGCGCAAGGCTGTTATCGGCATTGCCGCCTGCGACAAGGGCCTGCCGGCGCTGATGATGGCTCTCGCCTCCCAGCACGATCTGCCGACCATCCTCGTCCCCGGTGGCGCCACGCTGATGCCGACCAAGGGCGAGGATGCCGGCAAGGTGCAGACCATTGGCGCCCGCTTCGCCAACGGCGAGCTGACGCTGGATGAAGCGAGCGAGCTCGGCTGCCGCGCCTGTGCCTCGGCCGGCGGCGGTTGTCAGTTCCTCGGTACGGCCGGTACCTCGCAGGTGATTTCGGAAGGTCTCGGCCTCGCTCTGCCGCACTCCGCGCTGTCGCCGTCCGGCCAGCCGGTCTGGCTCGAGATCGCCCGCCAATCGGCACGGGCCGTACTCCAGCTTGAAGCGCGCGGCATCACCACCAAGGACATCGTGACGTCGAAGGCCATCGAGAATGCCATGGTGGTTCACGCCGCTTTCGGCGGCTCGACCAACCTGCTGCTGCATCTGCCGGCCATTGCCCACGCCGCCGGGCTCGCCATGCCTACGGTCGACGACTGGACGGCTGTGAACCGGCGGGTGCCGCGCCTCGTCAGCGTCATTCCCAACGGGCCGATCTACCACCCGACCGTCCGCGCCTTCATGGCCGGCGGTGTGCCCGAAGTCATGCTGCACCTTCGGGCGCTCGGCCTCCTCAACCTCGACGCTCTCACCGTGACCGGCGAGACGCTCGGTGCCAACCTTGATTGGTGGGAGACCTCCGAACGTCGTCGCCGCTTCCGCGAAATGCTCGAAAAACAGGATGGTGTCAGCCCTGACGACGTGATCATGCCGCCGGCCAAGGCGGCTGCGCGCGGTCTCACCTCCACCATCACCTTCCCGATCGGCAACATCGCGCCGGAGGGCTCGGTCATCAAGTCGACGGCCATCGATCCTTCGGTGATCGGCGAAGACGGCATCTATCGCCACAAGGCCAAGGCCAAGGTGTTCGTCTCCGAGGTCGATGCCATTCATGCCATCAAGACCGGCAAGATCGTCGCCGGCGACCTGATGGTGTTGATCGGTGCCGGACCGTCCGGCACCGGTATGGAGGAGACCTATCAGGTCACCTCCGCGCTGAAGCACCTGTCCTACGGCAAGCACGTGGCGCTGATCACCGACGCGCGTTTCTCCGGCGTCTCCACCGGCGCCTGCGTCGGTCACATCGGACCGGAAGCGCTGGCCGGTGGTCCCATCGGCAAGCTGCGCGACGGCGACGTCGTGGAGATGGTGGTCGATTGCCGCAAACTGACGGGATCGCTCAATTTCCTGGGTTCCGAGGAAAAGCCCGTCAGTGCCGAGGAAGGCGCCGCCATCCTGGCTGCCCGTCCACCGCATCCCGATCTGGCGCCGCAGGCGGAGCTGCCCGACGACACCCGCCTCTGGGCGGCTCTGCAGGCGGCGAGCGGCGGTACCTGGCAGGGCTGCGTCTATGACGCCGACCGGATCATCGAAGTGCTGGAAGCCGGCCGCGCCGCGCTGGCTGTTAAGAAGAGCTAACCCAAAAGCGGAGAAGGGGCGGCAACGTCTCTTCTCCACAAAGCTGCCGGCGCTCACAGCCGGCATGTGGAGGGCACGGCGGCCGAGGGGGCCGGTCGTCCATCCGAACAACGCGACAGGCCTTAGGCACCGGAGCGGCGACACCGCCGATCCGGCGTGGGGAGCCTGTTGTCTCGCCGGTCGGACCGGCAACACAAGCCAAACCAAGGGAAGAGGAAATGCCTTTAGTCATCGTCGTGGCCGGCATCGTGCTGCTGCTACTGTTGATCATGAAGCTGAAACTGAACACGTTCGTTTCGCTGATCATCGTCTCCTTCTGCGTCGCGCTGGCCCTTGGTCTGCCGCTCGACAAGGTGGTGAAATCCATCGAGAGCGGCCTCGGCGGCACGCTCGGCCACATCGCGCTGATCTTCGGTCTCGGCGCCATGCTGGGCCGCCTGATCGCCGACGCCGGCGGCGCCCAGCGCATCGCCGTCACGCTGATCGAGAAGTTCGGCGAGCGGAACGTTCAGTGGGCGGTGGTCGTCGCCTCGTTCATCATCGGCATTGCGCTGTTCTTCGAGGTCGGCCTAGTGCTGCTGGTGCCCATCGTGCTGACCATGGCCAAGCAGATGAAGCTGTCGCCGCTGCATCTCGGCGTGCCGATGTGCGCGGCGCTGCTGGCGACGCATGCCTTCCTACCGCCGCACCCCGGCCCGACGGTGATCGCCGGCGAATACGGCGCCGACATCGGCCAGGTGCTGGTCTACGGCATTCTCATCGCCATCCCCGCGGTGATCATCGCCGGCCCGATCTATAACGCCATCGCCAAGCGGATCGTGCCATCGGGCTTTGCCAAGAAGGCCGATCTCGACACCATCGGCTCCTTCAAGGCCTTCGACCTCGAAAAGACGCCGGCCTTCGGCATCTCCGTGCTCACCGCCATGCTGCCGGTGATCATGATGTCGGCAGCCGCCGTCATCGCGGTGATCCGCAGCGAGGCCGGCATTGCCGACAACACCGGCTTCGCCATCATCCGCCTAGTGGGTGATGCCTCGGTGTCGATGGTGGTGTCGCTGCTGTTCGCCATGTGGACCATGGGCGTCAGGCGCGACATCCCGGTCAAGGACGTCATGGCCTCCTGCGTCTCGGCAGCGAGCAACATCGGCATGATGCTGCTGATCATCGGCGGTGGCGGCGCCTTCAAGCAGGTGCTGATCGATGGCGGCGTCGGCAAGTATGTCGCCGACCTGTTCGCCAACACCAACGCGTCGCCGCTGATTTTCGCCTGGGGTGTCGCCGCGCTGTTGCGCATCTCGCTCGGCTCGGCGACGGTGGCCGCCATTTCGACAGCCGGCCTGGTCATCCCGATGCTGGCGACGCACAACGTCAACCTTGCCCTGGTGACGCTGGCCACCGGCGCCGGCTCGGCCATCTGCAGCCATGTCAACGACGCCGGCTTCTGGATGTTCAAGGAGTATTTCGGCCTGTCGATGAAGGAGACCTTCGGCACGTGGACGGTTCTCTCCACGATCGTCTCGCTGCTCGGCCTCATCGGCGTTCTGGTTCTGGAAGGCTTCGTCGGCTGACGGCGAACCAAAGCTAAGAGTATCGGCGGCTGCGGCAAAACGTCGCGGCCGCCTTTCTGTTGCGGCGTTTCCGCTCAGCCTGACGTCTTCTCGCTGGGATAGATGACGCCGATCTGTTTTCTGATGTCATCGAGCGTTTCCATGATCGCGACGCTTTGCTCGAGCGGCAGGATGGGGCTCACCCGCTCGCCAGCGGCAACCAGCCGCTCCAGTTCCAAGGCCTGGAAGTGCATGCCGCGCCCCTTCATGACCGCGGGCTTAAATTCCTCGAGCAGGTTTTTCTGGCTGTCGTAGATCCGGAAGCTGGTGGGCGTGTACCAGATACCATCGATCTCGACGTGGCCTTCCGTGCCGTTGATCTCGGCGCGGTTGGCGCCGGGCGCATCGCTGACCGATACCGTCAAGGCGCAGGCGCCGCTGGCATAACGGAACGAGGTGGAGACCTCGGCATCGGCACCGGTTGCCTTCAGGCGGCCCGAAGCGAGGACCTCAGTCGGCTTCCCCAGAATGTCGAAGGCAAAGGAAATCGGGTAAATGCCCAGATCCAGCAACGCGCCGCCGCCAAGTTCCAGCGCGTTGAGGCGGTGGTTCGGATCGTCGGGCAAATCCTGGGTATGCGTTGCCAGGAGAGTGCGGATCTCGCCGATCATTCCGTTCGCTAACGCCTGGCGCAGGCGGACCATGTGCGGCAGGAAGCGAGTCCACATGGCTTCGAGAACAACGACGTCGTACTTGCGGGACAGCTCAAGGAGATGCCGGGCTTCCGCGCCGGTCAGCGTGAAGGACTTTTCGACGAGGACGTGCTTGCCCTCGGCCATGCAGAGTTCAGCCGCACTCGCATGGAATGGGTGTGGCGTCGCGATGTAGACAACGTCGACCTCGGGATCGGCGGCGAGTGCTTGGTAGCTACCGTGCGAACGGGGGATGCCGTGCTTGGTGGCAAAGGCGACCGCCTTCTCGATGGACCGCGAGCCGACCGCCACCACTTCCATGTCGTTGTCGAGGAGATCCTGGACAAACAGATCGGCGATCCAGCCTGTCGCCAGAATGCCCCAACGTAACTTGGCCATAGGCTAACTCTCCCAATCGAGGCATTCTCCATCGGACCGGCCCATTGCCGACTCCTTGGGTGTCGTCGAGTGGGAGCCTCGCATTTATCTGACAAAAGGTCGAGGCTCGGGAAGTGAGGGGTTAATCTCCGATGTCAATCTCCACCGAGGGCACAGAGCGGGGGGCAGCACCGTGGAAGACAGCTTCGACGTTGTTGCCGTCCGGATCGAACAGAAAGGCCGCGTAGTAGCCCGGGTGATAGGAGCGCTCTCCCGGGCCTCCGTTGTCCCGCCCGCTGGCGGCCAGTCCCGCTTGATGGAACCGTGCAACCGCCTCGCGATCGTTCGCCTGGAAAGCCAGATGCACATGCGTAGCCGCACTCTCATCTTCCCCCAGCGCGTCGATCCAGAGTTCATCGCAGGCGATGTGCCAGTCATCGTCGGCCAGAAGGGGAACTTCGAGTGCCCCAAGCACCGCGCGATAGAATCTTGCCGTGGCAGGAAAGTCCCTGGCTCTTAGCTGGACGTGGTCAATCAGACGGCCTCGGTGCAGGATCATGCGAAACTCCCTGAATGGTGCACCTTGCCGGAATGGCAAGGTGCTTCCTCTCAGACCATAGCTATCGCGTCGTCCTGACGGCATCCGTCACCAGTCATCCGTTATCCGGCGATCGGAGGATTGAGGCGGGCAAAACCTTCCTGTCGCCTGTACGGAAAGTGCGGATAGGGAGCGGCAACGGCACTGGCTTTATCCAGTCTGGCAATCTGCTCGGCGGAAAGCGTCCAGCCGATCGCGCCGAGGTTCTGGCGTAGCTGTTCTTCGTTACGCGCGCCGATAATGACGGACGACACGGTCGGTCGTTGGATCAGCCAGTTGAGCGCGACCTGCGGCACGGTTTTGCCGATCTCGCCGGCGACCTCCTCCAGTGCATCGATGACGCAATAAAGGTGCTCGTCTTCCACCGGTGGCCCGTAGCTCGCCGTATCATGCAGGCGGCTCCCTTCGGGTAGGGCCACGCCGCGCCGGATCTTGCCGGTGAGCCGCCCCCAGCCAAGCGGGCTCCACACCAAAGCGCCGAGCCCCTGATCGGCGCCAAGCGGCATCAGGTCCCATTCGTAGTCGCGGCCGATCAGCGAATAATAGACCTGGTTGGCGACATAACGCGGCCAGCCGTAGCGATCGGCGACGGCCAGCGCCTTCATGATCTGCCAGCCGGAGAAGTTGGACACCCCGACATAACGGACCTTGCCGGACCGCACGAGCATATCGAGCGTAGACAGCACCTCCTCCACCGGCGTCGCCGCGTCAAAGGCGTGCAGTTGCAGGAGATCGATATAGTCGGTGCCAAGCCGCTTCAGCGCATCCTCGACGGCGCGGATCAGGCGGAAGCGAGACGA
This sequence comes from Pseudomonadota bacterium, assembly GCA_018262505.1. Taxonomy (GTDB): domain Bacteria; phylum Pseudomonadota; class Alphaproteobacteria; order Rhizobiales; family Pleomorphomonadaceae; genus Pleomorphomonas. The sequence goes on along the minus strand of JAGSYV010000028.1, from coordinate 21,715 downwards.
GCCAGCATCGTTCGGGCCATCGCCCATCGGCAGACTGGTCTTGGTCGAGATGAGCGCACTGTCGCGGCGCCCTTTGAGGGCGGCGCCCAGCACGTCTTCGGATGCACCGGCGGAATAGACATCGGCGGTATCGAACAGGTTGACGCCGGCTTCCAGGCAAATGTCTAGGAGGCGGCGTGCCTCTTCGACGTCGGTATTGCCCCAGGCACCGAACAACGGCCCGGTACCGCCAAATGTGCCGGTACCCAAACTCAAGACCGGCAGCTTGAGGCCGGAGCGTCCGAGAAAACGATAATCCATGGAAAGATCCTTTCAGGAGACTGATAGGGAGATCGACGACCAAGTCGCCCATTCGCAGCCCGAGGGGAGCGTCAGTCGGCGCGGAGTGGATTTCTGCGTCAGGTTGATTGGCAAACCTCGGCCGGGCGACGGCTGCTTGTGACGGCCATCAGAGCGACGACGACTGCCGCCACCGGGAATAGTGCCGCGACCAGTGGCACGAAGATCAGGCCGGGGCCGTGGTCGATCACCACGCCACCGGCCCAGGCGCCAATGGCGTTGCCGAGATTGAAGGCGGCAATGTTCAAGGATGAAGCCAAGTTCTGGCCCGCGCCCTCAGCCTTTGACAGCACCCACATCTGGAGCGGCGCGACGGTGGCAAAGCCGGCGGCGCCCAGCAACCCGGTAAGCAGGACCGCCGCGATGGGCGAGCCAAGACCGGGGGTCATCGCCGCCAGAACCAGAGCCAGCGCGATCAGCGTGCCGAATACCGCGGCCAGAACACCGCGATCCCCCAGCCTGCCGCCGACGAGATTGCCGACGACCAAGCCGCCGCCAAACACAAGCAGAATGGGCGATACGGCCGCCTCGCTGAACCCGCTGATGCGGGTCAGCATCGGAGCGATGTAGGTGAAGACCGCGAAGACGCCGGCATAGCCGAGAACTGTCGTGGCAAGACCAAGCAGCACGGGCATGCGGAGGATGGCGACAAGGTCGGCTCGCCAATCCTCGGCATCGGTTGGCCGGCCATCCCTGGGCACGAAGAGCGCGATGACCGCGAAGGCGGCAAGTCCGACCAGGGTTACGGCAACAAAAGTGGCGCGCCACCCGAACTGCTGGCCGATCCATGTCCCAAGCGGCACCCCGAGAATATTGGCAACCGTCAATCCGGTGAACATCACCGCGATGGCCGACGCCTTGCGCTCGGGAGACACAAGGCCAGTCGCCACCACCGACCCGACACCGAAGAAGGTGCCGTGGGCAAGCGCGGTCAACACCCGTGCGGCCATGAGGAAGCCGTAGCTCGGCGCTAGGGCGCAGGCGGCGTTGCCAGCGATGAAGACGACCATCAGGGCGAGCAGCACGGTCTTGCGCGGCCAACGTGCGGTCAGAACCGTCAGGACCGGCGCGCCAACGACGACACCGAGCGCATAACCGGAAATCAGCAGACCCGCTGCTGCGATCGAGACGCTGAAATCGGCGCCGACCTCCAGCAGCAATCCCATGATGACGAATTCCGTGACGCCGATGCCAAAAGCACCGGCTGTCAGGGCGTAGAGAGCTAACGGCATGATCTGTCCCACTGGGTTGATATCGGAGGGCAGAACATAGACGTCGCAACGCGCGTGATATAGAATGCCGTCCGGCACATCACTTATGAACTCAAGGAACAATGGCGCGCTCTGAAATCAACCGATCGGGCGAGATGGAGGTTTTCGTCTGCGTCGTCGAACAGGGAGGCTTTTCCGCCGCCGCCCGCGCCTGTCGCATGACGCCGTCGGCCGTCAGCAAGCTGGTCGCCCGGCTGGAAACGCGGCTTGGAACGCGTCTCGTCAATCGCTCGACCCGCGCTTTTCAGCTGACGCCGGAGGGATGCGCCTTCTATGAGCGCGCGACGCGCATTCTGGCCGATATCGAGGATGCCGAGCGGAGCGCCGGCGCCGGCGAACAGCCGGTGGGCCGCATCCGGCTGAACACCAGCGCGTCGTACGCCACCCATGTGCTGGCGCCGATCCTACCGGAGTTCTTGGAGCGCAACCCCGGGGTGACGCTCGATCTGATCCAGACCGACCTGGTCGTCGATCTCCTGTCGGAGCGCACCGATGTGGCGGTTCGCGCTGGACCGCTCAAGAATTCCAGCCTAGTTGCCCGCAAGCTTGGCGACAGTACAATGGTCGTCGTTGGGGCGCCTGCCTACCTTGCCCGCTTCGGCGAACCAAAGACGATCAACGACCTCGATCACCACACCCGCCTCGGCTTCGGCTATGTGCGCGCGCTCGACGGATGGCCGATGAAGGCAAATGGCGAAACGGTGGTCATTCCCACTGTGGGGCGCGTGACGGCGAGCGACGGCGAGGCGTTGCGCCAGCTGGCGCTCGGCGGCGCCGGCCTTGCCCGTCTTGCCAGTTTCACCGTCCGCGACGACATCGCCGCCGGGCGCCTCGTCCCGGTCCTCGAAGAGCTGAACCCCGGCGATCGCGAGACGTTCCACGCCATCCACACCGGTCAAGGCGGCCCTCTCCCCTCACGAGTGCGAGCGTTGCTGGACTTCCTCGCCCAACGAGGGAAGGTTTCCTAACCGGTCAGGCGTGCTGACGGCGCTTGTTGGCCGGTTCGAGCGGTTGGCCGGCGCCGACGCCGCCACCAAGATCGGCAAGGATCGGGCAGTCTGGCCGATCGTCACCATGGCAGCAGGTGACCAGGTTGGACAAGGTATCGACCATGCCCTGCATCTCGGCAATGCGGGTCTGAAGAGCCTCGATGTGCCCGCTGGCCACGCGGTGAACGTCGCGGCTGGCGCGGTTGCGATCGCGCCAGAGCGACAGCAGCTCCGCGATCTCGACCATTTCGAACCCCAGCCCCCGCGCGCGCCGAATGAAGCGCAGCTCATGAACGTCGACGGCACCATAGTCGCGATAGCCGTTGCCCCGCCGTGCCGCCGGCCGCAGCAGGCCCGTTGATTCATAGTAGCGGATCATTTTGGCCGTGACGCCCGACGCCTTGGCCGCTTCGCCGATGTTCATAGGATGATCCTTCATGGGCGACGATCGGAACCGGACGCCTTCGCCTCGGTTAAACGCTCAGCACCTTCGGTTCGCCGACAATTATACGCTTGACCTTACCATGATGGGAAGGTCGATCTTTAGCGACATCAACATCGCCGCCCGATTTGGCGGCGACGAACCGATACGGAGCGCGACATGTCGGACGAACATCACCACGGCTCTTCCCCGCAGTCTCACGACGGGAAGTCATCAGGACACGAAGCCCACGGTCATGGAGACCCCGGCCATTGCCATGGCGAGGGATGCCATGGGCACCATCATCCCGCACCGGAGGGCAACGCGCAGACGGTCAAGGATCCGGTCTGCGGCATGACGGTCGATCCCGCCACTGCCAAATATCGAACCGAACACGGCGGGACGACCTACTATTTCTGCTCGGAAGGCTGCCTCACGAAGTTCGAGGCCGCCCCGCAACGCTACCTCGCGCCCACCGCCGTCGAAGCGCACAGCGACGCACCGAAGGGCACGATCTACACCTGTCCGATGCATCCGGAAATCCGCCAGACGGGACCGGGAACCTGCCCGATCTGCGGTATGGCGCTGGAGCCGGAGGTCGCTTCCCTCACGGATCAGCCGAACCCGGAACTGATCGACATGACCCGCCGGTTCAAGGTGGGTCTCGCCGTGACCCTGCCGGTTGTCGCTCTGGAGATGGGCGGACATTTCCTCGGCCTCGGCCAGTTCGTCGGGCCGCGCCTTTCAGCCATTCTGCAGTTTCTGCTGGCAACGCCGGTGGTCCTCTGGGCGGGCTGGCCGTTCTTCGTGCGAGGCTGGCGGTCGGTGGTGAGCGGCGCGCTCAACATGTTCACACTGATCGCCATGGGCACCGGTGTCGCCTGGGTCTACAGCGTTGTTGCCACCTTCGTACCGGGGCTGTTCCCGGCAGCCTTCCGGACCGCTGAGGGCACCATCGCTGTCTATTTCGAAGCCGCCGCCGTCATTGCCGTGCTTGTGCTGCTCGGACAGGTTCTCGAACTCAGGGCCCGCGAGCGGACATCCGGCGCCATCAAGGCGTTGCTCAACCTTGCGCCGGCGACGGCTCACCGGCTGGCCGCCGATGGCAGCGAGGCGGAGATCGAGCTTGCCGAAGTCAATGTTGGCGACCGGCTGCGCGTCCGTCCCGGCGACAAGGTGCCGCTCGATGGCGAGGTGCTGGAGGGTCGCTCCAATGTCGACGAATCCATGATCACCGGCGAACCTCTGCCGGTGGCCAAGACAGCCGGCGCCAGGGTGATCGGCGGCACGCTCAACGGACAAGGCAGCTTCGTCATGCGGGCCGATCGCGTCGGCGCCGACACCATGCTGGCCCAGATTGTCGAGACCGTGGCGAAGGCGCAGCGTTCTCGCGCCCCAATCCAGCGGCTTGCCGACCAGGTCTCAGCCTGGTTCGTACCGGCGGTTCTTGTCGCTGCCGGACTGGCCTTTATCGCCTGGGCGCTCTTCGGGCCGTCGCCGTCCCTATCCTACGGTCTGGTCGCCGCCGTCAGTGTGCTGATCATCGCCTGTCCCTGCGCGCTCGGTCTCGCCACGCCGATGTCGATCATGGTGGGGGTGGGGCGGGGAGCAAGCCAGGGCATACTGATCCGGGACGCTGAAGCTCTGGAACGCATGGAGAAGGTCGACGTTCTCGTCGTCGACAAGACGGGAACACTCACGGAGGGCAAGCCGAAGGTAACAGCGATCAAGCCGCTGTCAGGTACCGACGAAGGCGAATTGCTAGCCCTGGCCGCCAGCCTGGAGCGCGCGAGCGAGCACCCGCTGGCCGCCGCTATTGTGGCAGCGGCCGAAGAACGCGGGCTGCGGCTGAAGCCGACCGACGATTTCGACGCTCCCTCAGGCAAAGGCGTTATTGGCACGGTGGACGGTCGGCGTATCCTGCTCGGCAACAGGCGGCTCCTTGAAGAGGCAGGGATCGATGTTGCCGACGCCGAGTCCATCGCCGCCTCGCTCCGGGCCGAGGGGGCGACCGCCATCATCGCCGCCATTGATGGGCGTGCGGCCGGGGTCATCGCCATCGCCGATCCGGTGAAGGTTTCCACACAAGAAGCGCTCCGCGCCTTGCAGGCTGACGGCATCCGCATCGTCATGCTGACTGGCGACAATCGTGCCACCGCCGAGGCCGTCGCCCGCCGCCTGGGTATCGACGAGGTGAAGGCGGAGGTGCTGCCCGCCGAGAAAAGCGATGTGGTCGCGGCCTTGCGTCGGGAAGGCAAGATTGTCGCCATGGCCGGCGATGGCGTCAACGACGCGCCGGCGCTCGCTGCTGCCGATGTCGGCATCGCCATGGGCATGGGGACCGATGTTGCCATCGAGAGCGCCGGCGTCACGCTGCTACGCGGCGACCTCCGTGGCATCGTCGAGGCCCGACAGCTGAGCCGAGCGACCATGCGCAACATCCGGCAGAACTTGGCTCTGGCCTTCGTCTACAACGTCGCCGGCATCCCCATCGCGGCGGGTGTGCTTTATCCGGTTTTTGGTGTGGTTCTGTCGCCGGTGGTGGCTGCCGCAGCTATGGCACTGTCGTCCGTGAGCGTCATCGCCAATGCACTGCGGCTGCGCCAGACGGCATCCTGACCAAATCTGAATAAAAAGGGGCGGGAAAATCCCCGCCCCAAAGTTTATCGGTTACTCCATCAATTACTTGATGGCGCCCGACTTCTTGTGGATCTCGATGAAGGTGGCGACGTTGTCCTTGGTCACCAGCGGGCAGTCGATGTCGGTGTCGATCTGGGTGATCTTGCCGGTCAGCAGGTCATGGGCAACGCTGATGTTCTTGGCGGCGAGGTCATAGGCGTTCTGCAACGCCGTGGACGTCATCTTGCCGGACTGGATCAGCAGCATCGCTTCGGCCGTGCCGTCGACGCCGTAGGCGAGAATGTTGGCGAACTTCGGGTCGTCCTTGACGACTTCCAGGGCGCCGGCGGCCATGTTGTCGTTCATGGACACGATGGCGTCGATCTTGTCGTTGGCCTGCACCCAGTCTTCCATGTAGCGCATGGCTTCTTCTTTGTTCCAATGCGCGATCTGCTCGCCGACGATCTTGACGTCCGTACGCTTGTCGAAGAATTCCTTCTGCCAGGCGTCACGACGCATATCGGCGTGCATGTTGCCCGACGGACCGTTCAGCACGACAACCTTGGCGTCCTGGGGGATCTGCTTGAGAGCCAGACGGGCGTTCACAGCGGCCTGCTCATACGGATCGGCGTCGACCGACGACGAGCCGGGGATGTTCTTGATGCGCGCATTGGTCGTGATGACCTTGACGCCATCCTTGACGGCCTGCTCGACATAAGGACGCTGAGCTTCGCCGTTGTTCGGCTGAACGATGATCAGGTCATACTTGTTGGCGACAGCGTTCTCGATGAACGCGTTCTCCTTGGCGTCGTCGGCCTGGGAGTCCATGACGTCAACCGTCATGTCCGGGTACTTTTTGACTTCGTCCATGATGCCGTTGGCCAGCCAGGCGGCAAAGGAGTCGGCCTGAGCGCGGGCGATGAACGCGATCTTGTAGTTCTGAGCCTGGGCAACCGTCGTCGCGGCCAGACAAAGAGCAGCCACAGCCGTAACGGTGCGGATCGATTTCATAAACTTCATTTGTATCTCCTCCAAGATATCTACTTAAAGGGGCAAACTATCAGTCGATATGAGCCCCGCGTTTCCTCCAAAGCGAATGCACTAACCTTTAGCCTCCTTTCGCTCAGTCGGTATTTGGGCAGCACCAAGCGTCTTCCTGGTGCGATTGACCTTGGCCCACATGTCGTAACCGACAGCCAGGGCGATGATGGCGCCCTTGATGACTTGCTGCAGATACGAATCCACGCCGGCCAAATTCATGATGTTGTTGAGGAAGCCGACGATGAACGCGCCGGCGAGGGTTCCCCCGGCCGTTCCGAGACCGCCGGAAAAACTGGTTCCGCCGATGATCGCCGCCGTCAGCGCCTCGAACTCGTAACCCTGGCCCGAATTGGGGGCGCCAACGTTGGTACGGGCCATCAATATGATGCCAGCAAGGCCGACGAAGACGCCGTTGATCAGATAGGCGCCGACCTTGATCCGACCGATATTGATGCCGGAGGCCCGGGCCGCCTCTTCGTTGCCACCCACCGCATAGAGCGAGCGACCGAAACTGGTATGACCAAGAATGTACCAGGTCAGGATGCCGATAAAGACCATGAACAAGACGGATACTTCCCTGCCCGAACCAGACATAATCGCCGATCTGGTAGATGTTCTGGCCCTTCGTAAAGAGCAAAGCGATGCCTCTGGCCATCGTCATCATCGCCAGAGTTGCGATGAACGCCGGAATATTGAAGCGCCGGACGAGGATGCCATTGACGAAATTGCAGAGCACACCGACGATCAGACCAACGGCGAAGGCAAGGGACAGCGAGCCCGTTTCCTTGAAAACATAGACCGAAAAGACGCCGGCCAGTGCCAGAACCGAGCCGCAGGAAAGGTCCAGGAGGCCACCGATGATGAGGATTGTTTCACCGAAGGCCAGGATCGTCGTGACGGAAATCTGAACCGAGATGTTCGATATATTTCGCGCGGATAGAAAATTCGGGCTCAGCAGATTGCAGACAATGATCATCGCGATAAGAACCAAATAAATGGAATATCGCGACTTGATGGTCTGCCACTTCTCCCTGGTCATCAGGTTGTTCATTTTCCGCCCCTTTACATCCCGTCATCTAGTCAGTGATCAGACCGCTTTTCTGGTCATGTTCATCGCGTAGCGCATGATTGTTTCTTGAGAGAACTCGGCTCTCTCGAGTTCGCCCGTTATCCGCCCCGCGGCCATCACGTACATGCGGTCACACATGCCGATCAGTTCGGGAAGTTCGGAAGACACCATGATGATCGACTTCCCCTCTTTCACGAGGTTCGTCATCAGCTTGTAGATCTCGAATTTTGCGCCCACGTCTATGCCACGCGTCGGTTCATCGAGAATGAGAATGTCCGGATTCTGCAGCATCCACTTGGACAGCACGACCTTCTGCTGGTTGCCGCCACTCAGTGTGCTGACTTGCACATCGATGGATGCCATTTTCACATTGATCTTCTTGCAGATCTCTTCGACCCGGCTTCTTTCCTTGGCCGTATGCAAGTGTCCCTTCTGAAAGAACTGATCCATCGAGGCCAAGGTCACATTTTCCTTGACGTCGCGGATCGGAACGATGCCGTAGCGCCGCCGATCCTCGGACAGCATCACGACGCCATTCTTGATACTGTCCTGAACATTGCGAACCTTAACCGGAGCGCCGTGAACCTTTACAGCTCCATCGAAACGGTCATCGAGGCCGAAGAGCGCCCGCATCACTTCTGTCCGCCCGGCACCGACCAGACCGGCAAAGCCGACGATCTCGCCCTTCTTGACGTTGAAGGAGATATTGGAAAAGCCCGTTGGCCCGCTGAAATTCTCCACCTCCAGGACGACCTCGCCCACAGGAATCTCTTCCTTGGGGTACCCCTGTCCCAGCGCGCGGCCGACCATCAAGGCGATGACGGAGTCAATGTCGAACTGGTCCTTTGGCCGCGTCTCGATCACCTTGCCATCTCGGAGAATCGAGATTTCGTCGGCAATCCGGAAGATTTCGTCCATCTTGTGCGAGATGTAGACGATGGCCTTTCCACGGGCCTTGAGGTCGGCAATCTTCTCAAAGAGAATTTCAATTTCCTTGCTGGTAATCGACGACGTCGGCTCATCCATGATGATGATGTCGGCATCTCGGGAAATTGCCTTGAGGATCTCCAGCATCTGAAGGTTGGAGATCGACAGGTCCTTCAGCTTGGTTTCCGGGTCATAGGGCAGGTTTTCCTGCGCAAGCAGCTTGAGCGTCTTTTCTCGAATGGTCTTCCAGTCAATCCGGCCGAATTTCTTCGTCGGCCAACGCCCGGCAAACAGGCTCTCCTCAATGGTCATTTCAGGCGTGTAGTTCAGCTCCTGAAAGATCATGGATATGCCGAGTTCGCCTGCCTGGATCGGGGAGTTGATCTCGACCTTCTCGCCTCGGATCAGCGTCTCGCCGCCATCCGGCTGGTAAATTCCGTCGATGATTTTCATCAGGGTCGACTTGCCGGCGCCGTTTTCACCGCACAGCACGTGAACCGAACCTTCCTTCACAGAAAAGCAGACGTCTTCCAGCGCCTTAACGCCCGGAAACGACTTACTTATATTTCTGACCTCAAGAAGATTTTTCTGCATCGAATGGGTCCTTGATCGGCCGGATGGCGAATGGGATCGACTTGGCGCGCGGTCAATGCACGCCATGAACCTGGGCAAGCCGAGCCCGATAGAGTCCAAAGGCCTCGTCATAGGCGGGCTTGCGACCGGCCGCCGGTGTTGTCGTCTTGTCGGCATCAAGAGTGACGCAACGATCGGCAATGGCGGCGATATCCTCGCCTGCCCCGCTCGCCCGACCGTAGGCCCAGATCGCCTGGATCGCCGCGCCCAGGCATCCGGCCTCGTCGCCGGAGGGCACCACGATCTCGGCGCCGGTCATATCGGCAACCATCTGGCGCCACGGCTTGCTGCGGGCGCCGCCGCCGATCATGAACACCCGTTCAGCGGGCTTGTCGCCGCGAATGCGGTGAAGACCGGCCAGCACACCGAAGGTCACGCCCTCGACCATGGCCCGCATCAGGTTTTCCGGAGTCATGTTGACGGCGGACAGGCCGAGAATGGAGCCGCGCGCGGTCGGCAAATCAGGGGTGCGCTCGCCATTCAGGAACGGCAGCATGGTGATGCCGCCGGCACCCGGCGCAGTCGCATCGAGCGCCGCCGACACAAATCCGATGTCGCGCCCGAACAGATGAGCACCGCCGGACGTGACGTTGGTAGCGTTCATGGTGCAGACGAGCGGCAACCAGCCGCCGGTCGACGAACAGAAAGGCGCGACGGCACCGCTTGGATCGAGGACCGGCGTATCGGAATAGGAGAACACGGTCGCCGAGGTGCCGAGGCTGATGGTGACCACACCCTCGCGCACATTTCCCGTGCCGATGGCACCCATCATGTTGTCGCCGCCGCCGGCTGCCACCAGGCAGTTGGTGGTGAGGCCGAGCGCTTCGGCTGCTGCTGGCGTCAGCTGCCCGACAATGGCGTCGGGCGCAACGAGTTCCGGCAAGGCGGCGGCGAGATGGCCGTTGCCACCGTCGATCCGTACCAGCACGTCCGGCGCCCAGGCCCGCTTGCGAACATCGAAGAACCCCGTCCCCGACGCATCCCCATACTCGGCGACGAAGCGACCGGTCAGCCAGTGGTTCAAGTAGTCATGTGGAAGGAGGATGTGGGCGATACGGGCAAAATTGGCGGGCTCGCGGTCAGCCAGGAAGGCGAGCTTGGAAATGGTGTAGCCCGTGAGAGGAATGATGCCGACCTTTTCGAACCAGGTCGCCGGCCCACCGAAGGCCGCGACGATCCGCTCATTGTCGGGAGCAGTCTCGGTATCGTTCCAGAGTTTGGCCGGGCGGATTACCACCCCTTCGTCGTCGAGCACGGCCAGACCGTGCTGCTGGCCGGACACGCCCAAACAACGGATCGCATCAGGCGGCAAGGCCGCCTCGTTGAGGGCCATGCGCACGGCCGTGACCATGGCGTCCACCCAGATCGACGGGTGCTGCTCGCGGGCGCCGCTGTCGCGTTCGGTCAGGCTATGAGCAGCGTGACCACGACCGCGCACTCGCCCATTCTCATCAATGACGAGCGCCTTGGTCCCCTGCGTGCCGCAGTCAACTCCGATGAACATTGTCCTCTCCCTCCCTCGCCCGCCGGCGTAACGACCAGCGGACAGCCCGATCGGCGGAGCCCCTCTGCCCCGCATGCCGATGGTTCTCTCGCTCAGCCTCGTGAAATTCGGGTCGAAGGTTGGTCTGCAACCGCTCCAACCCCGGAGATCAGATCGATTTGACCTGACCTTCCGACATTCTCAGAGGCCGACTGGCCTTCCAGAACCACAGATCGGCCGAGTATTCGACGCACCTAAACTTGCCATGACGCTCGAATATTTCTCCTGGCGGTCGCTCTTCCCGTCTTCCACCCGAGCCGCCTCGCGGCGGCATCAATTCGAACGATTAAGGTTCCCTCCGTATCGAACGGGCGAGACCATATTCGTGGACCAGACGCGGAACACTCACTTGAGGCGCCGGGAATGTCTGAAGTGCAGGCTTGCATTCCTCATGCATGCCTTTCAGTCGTCCCCCGGCAGCGTCCCACGCCAGCCTTGCGATCAGAACGTGATCTGTACCTTGACGTCCGAGGGGTTCTGCTTGGCCGCTCGTTCGAAGGCCTCGATCGACTTGTCGAAAGGATAGCTCGCCGAGATCAGCGGCTTCAGATCGATCTTGCCCGAACCGAGGAGGGCCAGCGTACGATCCCAGACGTTGGCGTAGCGGAAGATGCCGGTCAGGCTGATTTCCTTGACCTCCAGCGCCACCACGTCGAGCGGCACCCGATCCTGCGGCATGCCGACCAGAACCACCCGGCCACCCTGGGTGACCACGTCCAGCATGTCGCCAAAGGCCTTGGGGCTACCACTCGCCTCGAAGAACAGGTCGGCACCCTTGCCAGCCGTCCGCGCCGCCACGACATCGGCAAGCTTCTGCTTGGTCAGATCAACCGCGACCACGCCAGGCACCTTGGCGATGATGTCGAGCTTGGCTTTGGCAACGTCACTGACGATCACTTCCGAGCAGCCGGAGGCCAATGCCGCGAAGGCGACCATCATGCCGATGGTGCCGGCACCAGCCACCACGGCGACGTCACCGGGACGGATGGCGCCCTTGGCGGCGGCGTAAACGCCGATCGCCAGCGGTTCGACCATGGCGCCCTCGGCAAACGACACGCTGTCGGGCAGCTTGTAGGTCAGCGCCGCCGGATGCACCACTTCAGGAGTCAGGCAGCCGTGGATCGGCGGCGTCGCCCAGAATCGCACGGCCGGATCGAGGTTGTAGTGACCCTCCAGGGTCTGGCGCGAGCCGAAGTCGGGAATGCCCGGCTCCATGCAGACACGATCGCCGACCTTGAGGTGGCTGACCTTGGCGCCAACGGCCGTCACCACGCCCGAGGCTTCGTGACCGAGCACCATTGGCTCATCGACGATGAAGTCGCCGATGCGGCCGTGCTTCAGATAGTGGACATCGCTGCCGCAGATGCCGACCGCCTTGATGGCGACCCGAACTTCGTCAGCCGCCGGCGTCAGCGTACCGGGAACCTCGATATCGCGAAGACGAACGTCTCCAATGCCCTCGAGAACGACGGCTCTTACCTTCATAGCTTTTCCTCCCGAGCCGTTGGCCTGCATTCTAGGATGGGCTTGCGCGGCTCTTGATGGAGGAGAGTATGAGCGCCGAAAGCTATTCCCGCTAAGCCAATTCAACAAATCTATGTGCATTATTTTACATTTTGAAACTTGGACGGGTTCTAGCCTCTCCCAAAAATTGTAAATTTCCCAATTGGCTACCTTGAGGGCGCAAGCGCCCTCCACAGGCGTCAACAGGCGGTTCCTCGCCGTTCCGGCTGAGGCGTCGCGCAAAACCAGGCACGGGCACCTCGCCTGGAAGGCTCACGCGCAGTTTGGCTCAGTCGGCAAGGCCGATATCGCTGAGATCGGGGCCGAGCGGCACGATACGATGCGGGTTGAGAGCCTTCATCGAGTAGTAGCCGCGCTTGATGTGGTCGATGCTGACCGTTTCCCGAACGCCCGGAACGCCAAGGACGCGCTTCACGTAGCCGGAGAAACCAGGATAATCGGCGATGCGGCGGAGGTTGCATTTGAAGAGGCCATGGTAGGCCGCATCGAAACGGATCAGCGTGACAAACAGGCGGACGTCGGTTTCGGTAAAGCGCTCGCCATGCAGGAAGGGGCGGCCGTCGGCAAGTCGGCCCTCCAACTCGTCGAGCATGGCGAACACGTCGGCAAAGGCTTCCTCGTAAGCCATTTGCGTAGTGGCAAAACCAGCCCGATAGACGCCGTTGTTGAGGCGTGGATAGATGCGATCGTTGAGCGCGTCGATCTCGGCTGCAAGATCGACCGGATAAAGGTCGAGGTCTGACGTCGCGAGATCACCGAAGCCGGAGTTGAGCATCCTCAGAATGTCGGCTGACTCGTTGTTGACGATGGTGCCAAGCCGCTTGTCCCACAACACCGGTACGGTGGCTCGGCCAGTAAAATGAGGGTCGGCCTTGGTGTAGATCTCGTGAAGATAGGTGGCGCCGTTGACCGCGTCGGGGGTGGAACCGGGATAATCGCCGAAGCGCCACCCTTCATCGGAAATCATCGGCTCGACGATGGACAGCGAGATGACACCCTCAAGGCCCTTCAGCTTGCGCGCGATCAACGTCCGCGACGCCCAAGGACAGATCAGCGCGACATAAAGGTGATAGCGGTCTGCCTCGGCAGCAAAACCAGCCTCGCCGGTGGGGCCTGCGGTGCTGTCTGGCGTCACCCAGTTGCGAAAGCTCGAAGTCTGGCGGACGAAGCCGCCCTTCTCATCGGTCTTTTGAACCGGCTTCCACTCCGCGGTCCATTTGCCTTCAACGAGCATGGAACCCTCCTTCAAGACCTGATGTATGAGCGCAACTCCCGGCGCCCAGCCGGTGACGATATGCGGCAGGCATTGCGCCGCCTCGCGCGATTTCGACAGAATCGCGGTGCCGGCAGGCCGGCGGTATCTTCATGATCCGGCAACGGGCGAAAGCGGCCGTATCTATCGCGCGCCGTAATCGGGCTGTCGAGACCGAAATCCGCGTTCCTGCTGCTGGCGGTCGCCCTGCTCCGAGCCGGAAGAGCAGAATCCCAACATGCTGCCGCGCGGCAGCACGAGACGGTCCGTGCGCCTCTAGAGAATGCCAGGCAACGACCAAGAAAACGCATTAAGTCAATCTCTTGGCGCAAACTCGCCTGAGAGCGACGCCGAACGGCTCAACAGATGCGGCAAGGCCTCCTCGACCATACACAGGTCAAACGATCATTATATGATCAAAAATCTGATTGACATTGATCGTTATGTGGATCCTAATCCGATGTGCGATCATAAAGGATCAGACCATGAAGGACGACCGTCTGTCGGCCATCCGCCATTACCTGTTCGAAAAGACATCGGCCTCGATCCATGAGATCGCCGAGGCCGTCGGGGCCTCACTTCCGACCGTGCGTCGGGACCTGCTCACTCTCGAGGCGGAAGGGGCAATCCACCGCACCCATGGCGGCGCCCGGATCGCCGATTCAGCGGGCATCGAGGCCGCCTTCGAGGTGCGGGAGCAGACCTGCATCGCCGCCAAGCGAGCGATCGGTCTTGCCGCCTACGCCGACCTCAGCCCGGACATGTCGGTGTTTCTTGATGCCGGCACCACCGTATTGCAGGTCGCCCGTCGCATCCGGATGAACCCGCTGCCGCTTTCGGTATTCACCAATTGCCTGGCCGTGGCGCAGGTGCTGACCGATATCCGCGACGTTCAGGTCACGCTGCTCGGTGGCCGTCTTCGCTCGCGCAACGCCTCGGTCCTTGGGGCGCTGGCCGAGAGTATGCTGGAACGGCTGTGGTTCGATCAGCTGTTCCTCGGCGCCAGCACGGTGGGTGACGACGGCTACACCTACACGATGGATGAGGACGAGGCGCGCCTCAACGAGAAGATGATCACCCGGGCGGCGCGCACCACTGTCCTTGCAGATGCCAGCAAGTTCGGGCCGCGCGCCACCTACCAGGTGACACGGCTCGACGAGCGGCTCGATCTGATCACCGACGACAGCCTCGCCGCCCCGTGGCTGGACAAGCTGACTGAGGCCGGCTGCCAAACGCGGGTGGTCAGCGTTGAGATCGATGAAGCCGCCGATCAGGGCGAGGACGCAGCATGAGCGGCCTCGTTCTCGGCGTCGACAGCGGCGGCACCAAGACCGTCGCAGCCCTGGTGGCACCGGACGCCGGCATTGTCTCGCTGCGGCATCTGCCGAGCTTCGACCCCACCGCCGATGGCGATTGGGCCGCGGAGATCGCCGCTCTTGCCGCCAGTGTTGGCGACGCCGATCTCCAGGCGTCGGCGTTCGGTCTGCCGTTTCATGGTGAGGTCGAGGCGTATAGCGAGGCGCAGATCGCCGCCGTTCGGCTTCACTTTCCGAATAATGCCATTGTCGAGAACGACGTTCGTATTGCCTTCGACGGTGCCTTTGCCTGCGGCGCTGGCGCCCTCATCCTGGCCGGCACCGGCTCCATGGCCTGGGCGAGTCTCGGCGAGCCCGACAGCTCGCATATCCGGGTCGGCGGATGGGGCGATATCTTTGGTGACGAGGGCAGCGCCTATTGGCTCGGCCGCGAAGTGCTCGCTCTGTTGTCGCGCCATATCGACGGCCGCGAACCGTCGCCGGCTTTCGCGGCCAAGATGTTTGCCGCCATGGATATCGAGCCTGATCAGCTCATGGCCTGGTGCTACGGCCTGGAGAACCGCCGTTCGGGCATTGCCGGTCTCGCTCGCCACGTAACGAGCCTTGCCACCGGCGGCGATAGCGTCGCCAGCAGTCTGCTCGAACGCGCAGCCGCCGAACTTTCCGAACAACTGATCATCGCTTGGCGCCGTTGCGGAGGCACGACGCCCATTCGCTGGAGCTACGCCGGCGGCGTGTTCAACGCCGCCGTCGTGCCAGATCACATGGCGACGCGCCTCGGCGCGCTGCCATCGACGCCGCGCCTGCCGCCCGTCGGTGGGGCGGCGCTCAGGGCCGCTCGGCTCGCCGGCTGGGCTGTCGATGACGCCTGGGTCGACCGCTTGGACGCCGCCCTTCGGAGCGCTCTCGCCTAGAGCTTTCCCTCGACCTGGCTGAGAAGGCCGGATCGAGAAGTGGACGTTCAAGCAACAATCCGGCGCGTTTGCCCCTTGATCGAAGTTTCGATCGAGCCGGCGAGCGCTCTGGAAAGGCACTCTGACCAAGAAGGGGAACGATAATGAAAAGACGTGATTTTCTTGCTTCAGCACTGACCTTGCCACTCCTCGCCTCTTTCGCCGGCAGCGCATTTGCCGCCGACGCACTCACCGTGCTGCTACCGCCGTGGGGCACGTTGCCCAAGGAGATGACCGATCGTTTCGCCAAGGATGCCAGCGTGACGCTCGATGCGCAGACGCTCGGCTGGGACGATATCCGCACCAAGATCATCACATCGATGGTGGCCGGCACGGCACCCGCCGATGCCACCGAAGTGGACTGGTCCTGGGTCGGCCAGTTCGGCGCCGCCAACTGGTATGAACCGCTCGATGACAAGATCGACAAGGCGGTGATCGCCGACATCCCCACAGCCTCGATCTTCCGCTACGACGGCAAGCTGTTGGCCGTGCCTTACAGCAACGATTTCCGCATCCTGATCTACAACAAGGCCCACCTCGACAAGGCCGGCATCAAGGCGGCGCCCAAGACGCCCGACGAGTTGCTGGCGGCGGCCAAGGCCGTGAAGAGCGCCGGCATCGCCGAATATCCCATCGGCCTGCCGCTGTCGGCGACCGAGGGAACCTCGACCGCTTGGTATCTTTTGACCAAGGTCTTCGGTGGAGACCTGTTCGACAAGGACTTCAAACCGCTGTTCACGGCCAAGGGCTCCGGCGGCTACAAGGCGTTGGCCTTTGAAATTGGTGCATTAAAGGACGGGCTGATCGATCCGGCGGCAACCGGTCTCAAGGACGTCGAGGTGCAGGAGGTCTTCAAGGCCGGCAAGCTCACATTCGATGTGGCGGGCTGGGCGGGTAACCTTTCCGTCTACAGTGATCCGGCCAAGTCGCAGGTGGCGAACGACGTCGCGGCGGCGCTGATGCCGTCGGTGACCGGCAAATCGCGCACGTTCGGACTGCCCGAGGCGGTCGGCATTCCGGTCGGTGCCGCCAACGCCAAGGCGGCGGAAACCTTCATTACCTGGCTGAACATGCCTCAGAACCAGATCGCCGCCTATGAGACGCTCGGCAACCTGCCGCCGCGCATGTCGGTGCTCAGAACACTCAACGAGCAGGGCAAGCTGAAGCAGGGCGACGTGCTGCTCGAACAAGCGGCCGTCGTCGAACCGCTGATCGCTCAAGGCACGCCCGGCTGGTATCCGCAATTCTCGACCGCGGTGGCCAGCGCCATAAACCAGGCCGCCAAGGGGCAACTCAGTGTCGACGACGCCATCACGGCGATCGCCAAAGCGGCGGTGGACGCACAAAGCAACTAACCGCCGGTCCCGACCGCCGTCCGGGAGCCAGACCGGACGGCGGAGCCGGCCGCCGCCCTGCTTCACAAAAGCGGCGGATTGCCCGCCCTTCCTTTCCTGCCACGGCGCCGCCTGACGCCCGGGACGTTGTCTCGCGCGCTTGACGGTTGCCCAGGGATCGCAGAGTTCTGATGTCCACCTCCACTCCCAGACGAAACCGCAAGCCGGGCGAACTCGCCCTCGCCGCCGCGCTCGTCATTCCCATCGTCGCCATCATGGGTGGCCTGGTATTCTGGCCGCTCGCCACCTCCGTGGTCGACAGCTTCTATCGGATCGACCCGATGAAGGCGGGCACCCCCTTTGTGGGTCTTGCCAACTACGGCGGCCTGCTCACTGACGGCAACGTGCAGACAGCCTGGCTCAATACCTTCGCCTACGTGGCGATGGCAGTAGTGCTGGAGACGGTCGGCGGCATGGGCGCGGCGCTGCTGCTCAACCGCGTGAAACACGGCCGGCAATGGCTGCTCGCCATCACCGTGCTGCCCTGGTGCCTGCCGCCGGTGGTCAACGCCATCGTCTGGATGTGGATCTTCAATCCCAGTTATGGCCTGCTCAACCACGTGCTGCTGTCGCTCGGCTTCATCGACTCTCGCAAGGTCTGGTTCAACGATCAGGCGACTGCGCTGTTCCTGGTATCGCTGGTGCATGTCTGGCGGATGATGCCGCTGACGGCAGTGATCCTCCTGGCGGCGTTGCAGAGCATTCCCCGTGACCTCTATGAGGCGGCACGGCTCGACGGCGCCGGACCGATCAAGAGCTTCCGTCTGGTGACGCTGCCGCTGATCTCAAGCGGCGTCGCCATCGCACTCAGCCAATCGACGGTGTTCGCCTTCAACCTGTTCGACGAGGCGTGGATCCTGTCCGGCTCAAGCCTCGATACCCGTTCGGTGATCATCCAGGTCTACCTGACAGCCTTCCAGAACCTGCGCTTTTCGAGCGGCATGGCACTGTCGATCCTGGCGATGCTCGCCTCGCTTCTGGTGTCGCTGATCTATGTGCTCCGGGTCTATCGCGAAACGAGGTACGACTGACATGCGCAGTCTCATATCAACGCTGCCTGGGCGGGTCGGCACCGTCCTCGCCGTGGCCTTGCTGGTGGCCTGGTCGCTCGGGCCGATCTACTGGTCGCTGGTCACCTCGCTGACGCCGCCGCTGAACCTCCTCGGCGCCCCATCCCTCTGGCCGCAGCAGATCACCTTCGAGCACTACGCCAAGCTGTTCGGCGCCACCAGCATGTCGCAGGGCAACGCCGTCCAGTCGGTGTGGCCGCAGTTCTCGGCGGCGCTCGCCAACAGCCTGATCACCTCCATATTGGCAACGGTGGTGACGGTGGCGATCGCCGCCTTCGGCGCCTATGCCTTTGTGCGGCTCGAGTTTCCCGGCCGCGATCTGCTGTTCGTCGCCGTGGTGGCGACGCTCGCCATTCCCGCCTACACGGTGATGATCCCGCTCTACCGGCTGATGATCTCGCTGAAGCTGATCGACACCTACACCGGCATCACACTGATCTACGTCTCGGCCTTCCTGCCGCTGGCGCTGTGGCTGATGCGGTCGGTCTACCAGGCGATGCCGATTTCGCTCGAGGAAGCGGCCTGGCTCGATGGGGCCGGACGCATCTACACCCTTGTATACATCGTGCTGCCGCTGGCGGCGCCCGGATTGATCGCCAGCGCCATCCTCACCTTCCTCAATGCCTGGGGCCAGTTCATGGTGCCCCTGGTGTTCTCGCCGACGCTCGCCACCAAACCGCTGACGGTGCTGATCCCGGAATTCGTGACCCGGAATTACATCGACTTCGGCCTGATGAATGCCTCCGGCATCCTCGCCATCATCCCGCCCGTTCTGCTCGTGCTGTTCCTCAACCGCTACCTCGTGAGCGGGCTGATGGCCGGCGCGACCAAGTAATCTCCTCAAGAATAAGAAAAGGACCCCCTTCCCATGAACACCACCGAACGCGTCATCGTCGAGCAGTTCCCCTTCTGGGAGAAGGCGATCGACATCGCGCTGCCAACCGTCAAAGCCGACACCTACGTCTTCGTCGGCTGCGGCACCTCCTACTATGTCGCCATGAGCCTTGCTGTCGCCTTCAACGAGAACGGCAAGCGCGCCATCGCCGTGGCCGGCTCGGAATGGGCGCTGCGGCACGGCTCCTATCTGTCCGACCTCAACGGCGTGGTGGTGGTCGGCATCTCGCGCAGCGGTGAATCGACGGAAGTGGTGCAGGCGGTTCGCGAGAGCCACAAGCTCGGCATCCGTACCGTGGCGATCACCTGCGAGAAGGACAGCTCGATGGCCAAGGCGGCCGATATCGTCGCCTTCGCGCCAACCCACCCCGACGAGGGCATCGTCATGTCGTCGTCGGCCAGCCTGATGCTGTTGATGGGCCTGCGCATGGCCGGCGCGAAGGTTGAGCAAGCTGTGGTGGCCGGTGCGCGCGCTGCAGTGGCGGCGATGAGCGAAAAGGCGCCGGCTGTGGCCGCCGGGCGGCACAAGTTCGTCGTGCTCGGCGGTGGCGTCTACTTCGGTATCGCCTCTGAGGGCGCGCTGAAGCTGCAGGAAATGAGCATTTCGGTGTCGCAGCCGTTCCACACCATGGAATATCGCCATGGTCCGATGAGCCTTGCCGACGAGGATATGCTGATCGTGATGCTCTACAGCGAGGATCAGCCGGGCGAGGAGGCCAAGCTCGTTGGCGAACTCCGAGCGAAGGGCGCCAAGGTCATCGGCCTCGGCGGGCCGGGCGACCTGACGCTGCCGATCGCAACCCACGGCCTGCAGCGCTCGCTGGAAATGCTGGCGGCGCTGCAGATCCTCGGCGAGCGGATCGCCAATTCCAAGAACATCGACAGCACCCAGCCGCGCCACCTTTCCAAGGTGGTGGTGCTCGGCTGAGCCGCGTCGAGGTCGC
This sequence comes from Pseudomonadota bacterium, assembly GCA_018262505.1. Lineage (GTDB taxonomy): Bacteria > Pseudomonadota > Alphaproteobacteria > Rhizobiales > Pleomorphomonadaceae > Pleomorphomonas. Next base: position 1,516 of record JAGSYV010000028.1, on the reverse strand, counting down.
CGGGCGACCGGCGACCCGCAAGATCCATTGCAGGAGTTTCCCATGGCCACCGTCGATATCCGCCGCCTCGTCAAGCGCTACGGCGCCGAGGAGGTGATCCACGGCATAGATCTTTCGATCCGCGACGGCGAATTCATCTCGCTGATCGGCGCGTCCGGCTGCGGCAAGTCGACCCTGCTCAGGATGATTGCCGGGCTAGAGGACATCTCCGGCGGCACCATTGCGATCGACGGCCGCGAGGTCAACGACGTGGCGCCGAAGAACCGCGACATCGCCATGGTGTTCCAGAACTACGCCCTCTACCCGCATCTGTCGGTGGCCGACAACATGGGCTTTAGCCTGAAGCTCCGCGATGTGCCAAAAGCGGAGATCGTGCGAGCGGTCAGGGAAGCTGCCGATCTGCTCGGCCTTACGCCCTATCTCGACCGCATGCCAAAGGCGCTATCAGGCGGCCAGCGCCAGCGCGTCGCCATGGGGCGGGCGATCGTCCGCAAGCCACGCGTCTTCCTGTTCGACGAGCCGCTTTCCAACCTCGATGCCAAGCTCCGCGTACAGATGCGCACCGAGATCAAGGCCTTGCAGCGGCGGCTGGGCACGACTTCGATCTACGTGACGCACGACCAGATCGAAGCCATGACCATGTCGGACCGCATCGTCATCCTGAATGGCGGCCGCGTCGAGCAGATAGGAGCGCCTCTCGATGTCTACGATCGGCCGGCCAATCTGTTCGTCGCCACCTTCATCGGCTCGCCGGCGATGAACCTCATCAAGGCGACAGCGCGGCGCGACGGCGACCGGCTGTTCGCCGAGACTGACGATGGTCTGCGCTTGCCGCTCGCCGACCATCCGGTGACCGAGGGTGCTCCTGTGACCGTCGGCGTCCGGCCTGAACACCTCAATTTCGTCTCTGGCGACACGGCCGGTGCCCTGCCGTTTGCCATCGACCTCATCGAGCCGACTGGCCACGAAACCCACGTCTTCGGCCGCTTCGGCCGTCATCAGGTCGTTGTCATCCACTCCGAACGGGTGGCGGAGACTTCAAGCGCCTTCGTCGCCATTGCCCCTGGCGGTGTTCACCTGTTCGATCGGGCCACCGGTCAGCGCATCGAGAGGAGCTGAGGACATGGCCATGAACCCGCTGAGCGACATTTCCACGTGGCGCTTCCGGACCTCCGGCCTGCGCGGCATTCCCTCGATCTGCTCGGCCCATCCGGTGGTGATCGAGGCGGCGATGCGGCATGCTGCCCGCCTCGATCTGCTGGTGCTGATCGAAGCCACCTGCAACCAGGTCAACCAGGACGGCGGCTACACCGGCATGACGCCGCAGGGCTTCCGCGACTTCGTCGAGACCATCGCCAAGCGCGTCGGCTTCCCCTTCGAGAAGGTCATCCTGGGCGGCGACCACCTCGGCCCCAACCCGTGGAAGAAGCTGCCGGCCAGTGAAGCCATGGCCAAGGCCAAGGTGATGATCGACGCCTTCGCCAGGGCCGGCTTCACCAAGCTGCACCTCGACACC
>JAGSYV010000230.1 GCA_018262505.1 Pseudomonadota bacterium | reverse complement strand
CGGTTCGCAGTTTCTGACGCCGCGCAACTTCTCCAACCTGCTGCGCCAAATGGCGATTACCGGCATGTTGGCAGCGGCGATGGTGTTCGTGATCGTCGCCGGCGAGATTGACCTGTCTGTAGGCTCGCTGCTCGGCCTTTTGGGCGGTATCGCCGCCGTGATGGACGTGACCTATTCACTGCCATTGTGGATGACCATCCCCGTGGTCATTATCATCGGCCTATTCTTTGGCCTGATGGTCGGTTGGCTCACGGCCTATCTCGGCATTCCCTCATTCATCGTCACGCTGGGTGGCCAGCTTGCGTTCCGCGGCATGGTGCTAGGTCTGACCGGCGGCATCACCATCGCTCCGGTGCACGAGCCTCTCAAGTTTATCGGCCAGGGCTACCTGCCGGAATTGGCTGGCGATGCCGGCGGCGTGCTGCTGTTCCTGGTGCTGGTGTTCCTCGCTCTCCGCACTCGCATGAATCGTCAGAAGCACAACCTGACCGTCCCGACAATGCCGGCGGAGGTTGGTCGCCTGCTGTTCGCCGGCGTCATCATCCTGGGCTTCGTCTTGACGCTCAATGATTACCAGGGCGTTCCGGTCCCGGTTCTGTTCCTTCTGATCATCCTCGCCGTGTTCACCGTCATCGGCAACAAGACGACCTTTGGCCGCCACATCTACGCCGTCGGCTCCAATATGGAGGCGACACGGCTTTCGGGCGTCAACGTCGCCTATGTGAAGATGATGGTGTTCGCGCTGATGGGCTTGATGTGCGCCTTCGCCGGCCTTACCACCACGGCTCGTCTCGCTGCCGGCACGCCTTCAGCAGGCTTCGGCAACGAGCTTGACGCCATCGCCTCCTGCTTCATCGGCGGTACGTCGATGCGAGGCGGCGTCGGCTCGGTATCGGGAGCGCTCGTCGGCGCGGTTATCATGGCCAGTCTGGACAACGGCATGTCCATGCAGGGTATCGACACCTTCTGGCAACAGATCGTCAAAGGCGTCATTCTGGTCGCCGCCGTCTACATGGACATCGTGTCGTCTGGCAACCAACGCAATTGATGGACGTGGCCGGTGCTTGCGGGCATCGGCCAGTCGTTCCCTACACCGACAACAACGAAGTGATCGGCGGCTGGCAGCGAGCCTCGTTCAACCGACCGTTCTGACGTCCAGCAGAAAGGCCGCCCCATGAGGGGCGGCCTTTTCTCGTTGAGAAGAGAGCGAACCAAGCTCGGGGCAGGGCCCTCTCCCCGTGGGGCGAATCTGGTGGGGGGCGGCTCAGGTGCCAGCATTTGCTTCGGGGGTAGTATCGGCTGATGCAAATGTCAGAGTCGAACCGCTGATATTCAGAGGGCAGCGAGCCTCACAGTTATTCTCTCCACGTCTGCGCCAGAATTCGCAGCCAGTTATCCCGGCAGAGCTTGATGAGATCCGCCTCGCCATAACCGGCCTGTCGCAACGCACCGACCAGCGCCTGCTGACCCGCCGCGTCGCCAATTTCCGCCGGAATGGCGGCGCCGTCATAGTCCGAACCGAGACCGACGCCGTCGATACCGAGGTGCTCCACCAGATGGTCGACATGGCGCACCATGTCGGTGAGCGCCGTCGCAACGTTTTCCTGCCCGTCGGGCCGCAGGAAGGACGTCGCGTAGTTGAGGCCGACCATGCCACCTGTGTCGCGGATCGCATCCAGTTGACGATCCGTGAGGTTGCGCGTCACCGGCGTAATGGCGTGAACGTTGGAGTGGGTGGCGACGAGGGGCATTTCCGAGATCTTGGCGACATCCCAGAATCCCCGCTCGGTGATGTGCGACAGGTCGATCATGACACCCAGCCGGTTGCAGGCCTTCACGAGGCGAACGCCGGCTTCCGTCAGGCCGGGGCCGGTATCGGGAGAACTCGGATAGGCGAAGGGCACGCCGTGGCCGAAGACATTGGTCCGGCTCCACACCGGCCCAAGCGATCTGAGGCCGGCGGCATAGAAGGTTTCAAGCGCGTAGAGATCGGGATCGATGGGCTCGCAGCCTTCCATGTGCAGCACGGCAGCGAACAGGCCGTCATCAACGGCGCCGCGAAGCGCCGCGGTCGAGGTGCAGAGGCGCCAGACGCCCTCCCGGTCAAGCCGACGGGCAATGCCGGCCATGGCGACTGCGGCCGCCAGCGCTGCGGGCTGTTCGATCGGCTCGGCAAGTGGCGAGGCATAGGTGCCTCTTTCGAACGTTGGGCGGGCTCCCTGTCTGGATGGCACGAAAATCGCGCAGAGGCCGCCGACAAGGCCGCCGGCACGGGCGCGCGGGCCATCAATATGGCCGGTGGCGATGCCGTCGCGGAACTCGGCGATCGGGTCGCCGCCCTTGCCGGCTGTTTCCCAGAGACGCATCAGAACGTCGTTATGTCCGTCGAATACAGGCTGCATCGCACCATCGCTCGGTCAGAAGGAAGGCGCCCGAAGAAGGCAGGCGCTTCGGGCGGGAGGGGAAACCGATGGTCGCACTGGCCGGCTTCGCATCCGTGAAGATACCAAGTCGTAGGGGGCTCGTGGAGGGAGGTCAACCTGCCTTGGGCGAGACCTCACCGAGCCTGAGGATAGAAGAGAAATTTTCTCCGGTTTGCGCGGGAGCAAAGTCCAGGGATACCTGCGCCTCTATGATCTCAGCACTGACCAAGTGGAGAAGATCATGACCGACACAGCCACCCAGGACCTCCAACTCGACGTACGCGGTCTGCCGTGTGTCAATCGTCGCGCCATCATCTTCGGCGGCTTCGACCGGCTGGCCGAGGGCGAGTCGCTCGTCGTGATCAACGATCATGAACCGGTTGGTCTGCGCGGCCATTTCGAGGACATCGTGCCGGGTCGTTACCGCTGGGAAGCGCTGCCGCGCATCGACGAGGCGTTTCGTGTGCGCATCACCCGCGCAGCCTTTGATCAGGAACTGGCCCGCGAAGGCGCCGCGGCGCTCGCCGCGTTGGCCCGTCACAGTTGCGATCATTGATTCCGTCGCTCGGGGCGGAAAATGGAACGGGCGGCAAGACCGAAGGTCTGCCGCCCGTTTTGCCGTTTTGGGGTATCGCTCCTAGAGCGGGTGCCCGGACATGTCCGGCCCTCGCTCTAGGTTTATGTTTGCGCATCGGGTTTTGCCGAAAAGCGGGTCCACTTTTCAGCCCGATGCTTCAGAAGCTCGGCTTGACGCCCCAGACATCCTTGGAATAGCCGCGAATGGTGCGGTCGGAAGAGAACCAGCCCACCTTGGTGGTGTTGAGGATCGATCGCTCCGTCCAGCGGCTCTGATCGCGGTAGTCGACGTCGACGGTACGCTGGGTCTGGAAATAGGACTGGAAGTCGGCCGTCACCAGGAACCAGTCGGTGTGCCACAGACGGTCGGCCACCTCGTTGAACCGACCGTGGTCATCGGGCGAGAAGGTGCCGTTGACCATGGCGTCGATGGCGCCCTTCAGCGTCGGGTCGCTGTCGATGGTGGCATTGGGGTTGTAGCCGCGCCTCGACGTTGGCGCCGTCGAGCGTGCCGATGGTCAGCGCGCCGTTGAGCGCCAGCTTCATGTTGCCGGTGCCGGAGGCTTCCATGCCGGCCGTCGAGATTTGCTCCGACAAGTCGGCGGCTGGAATGATGATCTCGGCCAGCGAGACGTTATAGTTCGGCAGCACTGCCACCTTCAGTCGATCGCCGATGATCGGATCGTTGTTGACGACACGAGCGACATCGTTGGCCAGCTTGATGATGCGCTTGGCGATCTGATAGCCCGGCGCCGCCTTGCCACCGAAGATCTTGACGCGCGGCGTCCACTCGGCGCCAGGACCGCGGCGGATGGCCTGGTAGAGGGCGATCGTTTCCAGGATATTGAGGAGCTGGCGCTTGTACTCGTGCATGCGCTTGATCTGCACGTCGAACAGCGCCGTGGGATCAACGCGCAGGCCGATACGCCGTTCAATTTCGGCAGCAAGCCGCACCTTGTTGGACTGCTTGGCTGCGGCGAACTTCTCGCGGAAGCTGGCGTCAGTGGCAAATTTTGCAGCTTCTTCGATCTTGCTGAGATCGTCGACCCAGCCATCGCCGATCGACTCGAGCAGCAGGGCGCGCAGACCGGGGTTGCACTCGTAGAGCCAGCGGCGCGGTGTGATGCCGTTGGTCTCGTTGACGATGCGATCGGGGTAGAGGACGTGGTAGTCCTTGAACACCGTCTGCTTCATCAGCTCGGTGTGCAGGGCCGACACGCCGTTGACCCGGTGCGAGCCGACGAAGGCGAGGTTGCCCATCTTGATTTCGCTGCCCCACTCGATGATGCGAATGGCATCGAGCGATACCGGCAGGTTGCGTCCCTGCACTTCAGCGAGGTGATGATAGTCGATCCACTCGATGATCTGCATGTGGCGCGGCAGTACCTTGCGGAACAGATTGGTGTTCCACCGCTCCAGCGCCTCGGGCATCAGCGTGTGATTGGTGTAGCTCAGGCACTGCCGGGTGATCTCGAAGGCTTCCGGGAAGGTCAGCCGATAGTCGTCGGAGAGGATGCGCATCAGTTCGGCGACGGCGATCGCCGGATGCGTATCGTTCATCTGGATCGCTACCTGATCGGGCAGCTTGCGGATGTCATCGTTGTCTTCGAGGTAACGACGAAGAATGTCCTGCAGCGAAGCGGAGGTGAAGAAATACTCCTGCTTGAGGCGCAGTTCCTTGCCTTCAGCCGTCGTATCGTCGGGGTAGAGCACGCGCGAGATGGTCTCGGCACGAATGGTTTTTTCGGCGGCCGACATGTAGTCGCCGTGGTTGAAGCGGCCGAGATCAAGCACTTCGACGGGGCGCGAGGCCCATAGACGCAGCGTATTGACATGGCGGCCTTTCCAGCCGGCGATCGGCGTGTCGTAGGCGACTGCCTTGACCGTTTCGTCGGCGCGCCAATAGGTGGCGCCATGGCCGTCGAAGGAAATCTGCCCGCCGAACTTGACGAGGTAGGCCATCTCGGCGCGCTCAAACTCCCAGGCACGGCCGGACACCAGCCAATCCTCCGGCTCCTCCACCTGCCAGCCGTCATGGAAGCGCTGGCGGAACAGGCCGTGGTCGTAGCGGATGCCGTAACCGTGGGCGGGAATGCCCAGCGTCGACATGGAGTCCAGGAAACAGGCCGCGAGGCGACCGAGGCCGCCGTTGCCGAGCGCGGCGTCGCTCTCCTGTTCGAGCTGGGCCTGATAGTCGATACCGAGTTCCGCACAGGCGGTGCGAACCTGAGATTCGATGCCGAGGTTGCAGACCGCGTCGTTGAGCAGGCGACCGATCAGAAACTCCATGGAAAGATAGTAGACGTGCTTTTTCTGGCCGGCGTGCGAAGCCTTGGTCGATTCGAACCAACGCTCCACCACCTTGTCGCGCACGGCGAGCGACAGCGCCATGCTCCAGTCCTTGGCCGTCGCTCTGGCCGGGTCCTTGCCGACCGCGTAAGCGAGCTTGGCGCGGACAGCATCTCTAAAGTCTGCTGCCGTAAGTATACGCGCCTGACCGGCGGAGCCGGCGGCCTCATCGATCATGGAAGTGTCGTTCATCGGTGATCCCTGCGGTTTCGATCAATTATCGCCGATGATGGTTA
>JAGSYV010000027.1 GCA_018262505.1 Pseudomonadota bacterium | reverse complement strand
ACTCATGATTGCTTTCTTTCGTTGCTGGCGCGCGAAGGCGGGAGCCTCTTCCATCCCGCCCGTCCGAACGCACGCCTTTGTGTTTCGGAAAATGCAGACCCCTTAGTTGTGATGACATTTTTCGGCCCGTGCAATTGCATTTTCGCCGGGGGCGACACGATAAGTGGTGAGAAAATGCCACGCGCCAGAAAATAGGCAGCGACCAGTTGTCGTCCCTCCGCCGCTGTGCATAAATGCGCCGGACCGCCGTGTGCGTAGAACGCCGGATTCCTTGGCTATTCTACGGGAAAAGCGCCGGAGCCTGGACCGACCCCGCCGGCTTCGTAAAGTGCGGAGACCAAGGGGCGGCCGTGACAGGGGACAGGGAGCATGACGAAAATGGTGAGACAGCGTCTTCTGGGTGCCGCCGCGCTCGCCAGATCGCGGCCGGCGTCTACCAGCCGCTCGACAAGTCCAAGCTGCCCAACCTTTCCAACATGTGGCCGGAGGTGATGAGCCGCGTTGCCCAATACGACCCCGGCAACCAGTATGGCATCGACTACATGTGGGGCACCACCGGCATTGGCTACAACGTCGACAAGATCAAGGCGATCATGCCAGACGCGCCCGTCAATAGCTGGGATATGGTGTTCAAGCCCGAGATCATCTCCAAATTCAAGGACTGTGGCGTGCAGTTCCTCGATGCCTCCGAGGAGTTGATTCCTGCCGCGCTCAAGTATCTCGGCAAGAACCCCGATTCCAAGGACGCCGCCGACATGGAAGCAGCCGGCAAGCTGCTCGCCTCGGTCAAGCCCTACGTTCAGAAGTTCCATTCATCAGAATATATCAACGCGCTCGCCAATGGCGATATCTGCCTCGCCGTCGGTTATTCAGGTGACATCCTTCAGGCGCGCAATCGGGCGAAGGACGCCAAGAACGGTGTCACCATCAAGTATGTCATCCCCAAGGAGGGCGCCAACATGTGGTTCGACATCATGGCGATCCCCAAGGATGCGCCGAACCCAGACGCCGCCCACGCCTTCATGAATTTCATCATGAAGCCGGATGTCATTGCCAAGTCGACCAATTATGTCGCTTACGCCAACGGCAACCTCGCCTCGCAGAAGTTCGTCGACCCTGCCATCCTGTCGGATACTTCGATCTATCCCGACAAGGACACGCTGGCCAACCTGTTCTCGACCACGCCCTATGACGCCAAGGCCCAGCGTGTACTGACCCGCGTCTGGACATCGGTCAAGACAGGCATGTGATGCCCAGGGCGCCGCTCAAAGCGGCGCCTGACCTTCTGATCCGAATTCCCTAAGTGGAAGCCGCAGACAAGAAAATCATGTGTCCCGGCGAGCCGATGCGGCGGCGTTTTCTTGGTGGAAACGAGGGTCCCGAAGATGATCGAGGCGGTTGGGCCGATCAAGCGCAAGTTTGCTCCCTGGGACGATCCGACGGCCAAGCCGTTCATCCGTTTTGAGAACGTCACCAAGCGCTTCGGCGACTTTACTGCCGTCGACAATCTGACTCTCGACATCTACGAGCGCGAGTTTTTCGCGCTCTTGGGGCCATCGGGCTGCGGCAAGACGACGCTCATGCGCATGCTGGCCGGCTTTGAACCGCCGACCGAGGGGCGCATCCTTCTCGACGGCAAGGATTTGTCCGGCATTCCGCCCTACAAGCGGCCGGTCAACATGATGTTCCAGTCCTATGCCCTCTTTCCGCACATGACGGTGGAGGGCAATATCGCCTTCGGCCTGAAGCAGGAAGGCATGGATACCGCCCAGATCAATACTCGCGTCGCCGAGATGCTGGAACTGGTCAAGCTCGGGAAGTTTGCCAAGCGCAAGCCGCATCAGCTTTCCGGCGGCCAGCGCCAACGCGTGGCGCTTGCCCGTTCGCTCGCCAAGCGCCCGAAGGTGCTGTTGCTCGACGAGCCGCTCGGCGCGCTCGACAAGAAGCTGCGCGAGGAAACCCAGTTCGAGCTGATGGACATCCAGGTGGAACTCGGCACGACCTTCCTGATCGTCACCCACGATCAAGAGGAGGCAATGACGGTATCTGACCGCATTGCAGTCATGAACCACGGCGTCATCGCCCAGATCGGCACCGCTTCGGAGATCTACGAGCAGCCGGCCTCACGCTACGTCGCCGATTTCGTCGGCGACATCAACCTGATCGACGGCACGGTATCGGCGGTGGAAGACGGCGTCGCCACGCTGCGTTGCGCTGGCGTCGATGCCACCATCGTTGCCGAAACCGGAACGGGCGAGGTCGCCGTCGGAGCCGAAGCCGGCTTCGCCATTCGGCCCGAGAAGGTGCAGATCACGCTGGAGGCGCCGCCGGCCGGCACGCCCAATGTGCTCTCCGGCGAGGTATGGGATATCGGCTATCTCGGCGATATCTCCGTCTACCGAGTCCGTCTTGCCGGAGGCTCCATCGTCAAGGCCACCGTTGCCAACCTGACGCGCATCGTCGAGCGACCGATCACCTGGGAAGACAAGGTGTTCCTGACCTGGCCGGCCGACGCCGGCGTCATCCTGCTGAAATGAGGGGCCGGGCCATGGCGGAGCGCTGGACGCAAGCAATGAGGCCCTTTCTCGCCAAATGGGCGTTGGTCGCCATTCCCTATCTGTGGAGCTTCCTGTTCTTCCTCGCGCCGTTCCTAATCATCTTCAAGATATCGCTGTCCCAGACGGCGATCGCCATGCCGCCCTATACGCCGGTGATCAATACGCTTGGCGAATTCTGGTCGAAGCTGTCGGACTTCTCCTTCGACAACTATATCTTCCTCACTGAGGACCCACTTTATTATTCGGCCTATCTTTCCAGTCTTCGCATTGCCTTGGTGTCGACGGTGCTGCTGCTCATCGTCGGCTACCCAATCGCCTACGGCATGGCGCGTGCGCCGAAAAGTGTGCGCAACGCCTTGGTCATGGCGGTGATTCTGCCGTTCTGGACCAGCTTTCTGATCCGCGTCTACGCCTGGATCGGCATTCTGAAACCGGAAGGCCTTATCACCATCGCCTTGCAGGGCCTCGGCATTCTCGGGCCGGGCGAGCAGATCCACGTTTACAATACCGAGACCGCCGTATTCATCGGCATCGTCTATTCCTACCTGCCCTTCATGGTCTTGCCGCTCTACGCCGCCTTGGAAAAGCTCGACGCGACGCTGCTCGAAGCCGCCGCCGATCTCGGCTGTCCCCCCACGAAATCCTTCTGGGTGATTACCTTCCCGTTGTCGCTGCCCGGCGTCATCGCCGGCTGCTTCCTGTGTTTCATTCCGATCGTCGGAGAATTCGTCATTCCCGACCTGCTCGGCGGTTCCGAAACGCTGATGATCGGCAAGACGCTGTGGGCCGAGTTCTTCAACAACCGAGACTGGCCCGTTTCCTCGGCGGTGGCGGTGGTGCTGCTGATCATCCTGGTGGTGCCGATCGTCATCTTCCAGAACCAGCAGAAGAAAGTCTGAGGGGCGCGCCATGAACAAGACGACGAGTTGGTTCAACGTCACTTCGCTGGTGTTCGGTTTCGCTTTTCTCTACGTGCCGATCCTCATCCTGGTGGTTTATTCCTTCAACGCCTCCAAGCTGGTGACCGTTTGGGGCGGCTTCTCGGCGCGCTGGTATGTCGAACTGGTGCACGATCAGGCGATCATTGACGCTGCCTGGGTGACCATCCGCGTCGGCATCCTCTCAGCCTCGTTTGCCACCGTTCTCGGCACCATGGCCGCCCTGGTTCTCGACCGTTACAGCAAGTTCCACGGCCGAGCTCTCTTTTCCGGCATGGTCTACGCGCCGCTCGTGATGCCGGAAGTGATCACCGGCCTGTCGCTTCTCCTGCTGTTCGTTGCCGCCGGCTTCGATCGCGGCTTCTGGTCGGTGGTGATTGCTCACACGACACTCACCATGTGTTTCGTCGCCGTGGTGGTTCAGTCGCGCCTCATCACGTTCGATCGCAGCCTGGAGGAGGCGGCCCTCGATCTTGGTTGTCCGCCGGTGAAGACGTTCTTTCTGATCACCTTGCCGCTGATCCTGCCCGGCGTTGTCGCCGGTTGGATGCTGGCCTTCACGCTGTCGCTCGACGACCTCGTCATCGCCTCCTTCAACACCGGCCCCGGCGCCACCACGTTGCCGATCAAGATCTATTCGATGGTCCGCCTCGGCGTGACGCCGGAAATCAATGCGATTTCCACCATCCTGATCTCGGTGATCGCCGTCGGCGTAATCGTCGCCTCGGTCTTGTCGCACCGCTCAGAGGTGGAAAGGGAGAAGGCCGAGCGCGCGGTATTCCTCGCCGGGTGAGCCTTGCGCCAAAGAGGGCTTCCGGGCCGGTGCGCCCATGGCTGTTCTGGCAAGGCATCGGCTTCGGGCGATACCGACCTCAGGGCCAATTGCCGCCGCTAGCCATTTGCTTCTAGATTGATTTCCGGGTGAGCCGGACAGGTGCCTCCCTGAAGACAGCTTGCATTTCCTCCGCCATGCCGTAAGTTAGAAAAATTCTAACAAAGGAGATTTTTCATGCGTGGGAACGAGAAAGTCATTGCGCGGCTCAACGAGGCGCTGTTCCTCGAGCTTGGCGCCGTCAATCAATATTGGCTTCATTATCGGCTCCTCGACGATATGGGCGTCACCAAGTTCGCCAAAAAGGAACGCGAGGAATCGATCGAGGAAATGCATCACGCCGACCGGCTGATTTCCCGCATCATCTTCCTTGAAGGGCACCCCAACCTCCAGACCATTCCGCCGCTTCGCATCGGCCAGACGGTACGCGAGATCCTCGAGGCCGACCTCGCTGGCGAGATCGATGCGCGCAACTCCTATCGCGCTTCGCGTCTCTTGTGCGCCGAGGAAGGTGACTACGTGTCGATGGAGCTGTTCACCGATCTGCTGAAGGACGAGGAAGGCCACATCGACTTCCTCGAGACGCAGATCTCCCTTTATGACAAGATCGGCGAGACGGCTTACATTCAGCTCAACGCGGGCAGCACCGACAAGGTGGAATGACGCCGTCCTCCCGGTTTGGCCAGGCTGACCTGACCGCCGATGCTCAGGCGTCGGCGACGACGCGGCGACGGTTCGGCATGCTGTCGCGATAGGCGCGCTGTTGCTCGACGATCTGCTGCCGGCGTTCGGCAAGGTCATCGCTGGCGAGCCGCTTCTCGATATGGGCGTTGATGACGTCGATGGCGAGCGGGAAACAGCCGCAACAGCGACCGCGCGTTCCAAGGCGACGATAGACGAGACCCGGCGTGATGACCCGCAGCGGCATCTCGGTCAGGAGTTCGTCGACGGCCCCCTGGATGTCTTCGACGGTCAAAACGTTGCAGTGACAGACGATCATCGATGAACTCCGGGGCGCCTTGATCGCGCCAGTAGCTCTCCGCGTTTCCGCTGGAACGACTGGAAATCTCCTTGTCGCCGTGCCATTGTTGATAATCATTCTCAATTTCATTTTCAAGCACGTGGAACCCCGCACGCGGCGCTGCAAGTCTGCCGGGTGTCGCATTTTGCGGCTTGTCTTGTCGTTTCGTTATTCGGCGAGGACGCGCGTCGAGGGGAACGTGATCTGGATCATCGTGCCCTGACCTGGCGTCGAGTCGATCTGGAAGGCGGCGCGATTGGCTTCGACCAGTGCTTTGGTCAGCGGAAGGCCGAGACCGGTGCCGCCACCGGTTCGCGAGGTCGATAACTGGCGAACGGCTCCATCGCCTTGACGATGTCGCCTTCGCTCATGCCCTGACCGGTGTCACGCACTCTGAGCACCACCTCGCCAGTTTCCTCATAGAGCGTCGAGATGATCACCTGGCCGCCGGCGGAGTTGAACTTCACGGCATTGGACAGCAAGTTGAGGACGATCTGCCGGAGGCTGCGGTTGTCGGCCACCACCGGCGGCAGGCTGGACGACAGCGAGGTGCGGATGATGATCCGCTCCCGGTTGGCCTGCGGCTGCATCAACGCCGCGCATTCGCGCACCACATCGTTGAGTCCCACGGCCTCGAAGGTCAACTCGAGCTTGCCGGCCTCGATCTTGGAGAGATCGAGGAGGTCGTTGACCAGACTCATGATGTGAGTACCCGACACATGAATGTCGCGCAGGTATTCCTTGTAGCGATCGTTGCCGATCGGGCCGAAACGCTCCTCCATCATCACTTCCGAAAAGCCGATGATGGCGTTGAGCGGCGTACGGATCTCGTGGCTCATCTTGGCCAGGAAGTCGGACTTTTGCGACGAGGCGTTCTCCGCCGCCTTCTTGGCGGAGGTCAGCTCTTCTTCCGCCCGCTTCCATTGGGTTATATCGCGCAGCACAGCGCAGAATTTGGTCGCCGACACGCGGCCGACCGTCATGAACAGCGGCACCAGACCGCCACCAGCCACCCGGCCAATGACCTCGCGCCCGTCGTTGAGCACGCTGGAAAGCGCATTGCGCCCGAGGCCGTCGAGATAGTCCAGAGCCGAGCGATGACTCTCCGGTGCCAATAGATCGACAAAGGACATGCCGATCATGTGCGAGCGCTCGTTGCCGAACAGCGCCTCGGCCGACTTGTTGGCGCCGATCACCAACCCTTTGTGATCAAGCACGAGTACACCATCGGTGGCGGTGTCGAGGATGGCCTCCATATCCTCGGCCCGCTGCTCGGCAGTGGCGAGGCGGTCGCGGCTGGTGGCGGCGACCGTTTCTTGCACCACCAACAGCGAGGCAATGCCCCCTTCCATTGGCATTGAATGCAATCGTGCCGACACCGGAATTTCGACGCCATCGCGCCGCCGTATGGCGGGAATAGAGGCATCGCGGTTCAGGGCAGCGCCCTCGAACACCTGGGCAAAGCCGCCGTCGGCGTCGATCGAGGCAACGTCCGGATATCCGCAGAGGTCGAGGAAGGCCTTGTTGGCGTGGATAATGTCGCCGCCTCTCAGGATGGCGAGCGCCACCGGCAGCTTGTCGAGAAGGGCAATGTCAACCGTCGGTCCTGACTCTGCCGGTGCCTCCGCCTTGCGGCTGGGGGCCGGAGCTTGCGGAACGACGGCGCGGTCCGGGGTCTCGGCAAGAATGCGCGGGCCGAAGGCGTCGGCCAGCGCCTCGGCGATCTTGTCAAAGGCATCGCGCTCCGGCTTGGAAAGTGCCCGTGACTTGTCACCCGTCAGGCTGGCAAAGGTCGTGCGATGAGGCGTCGCCGGTGCCGCCACAACCTCGGGTATCGAGGGGGCGGCCGGCTCGGAATCGATCGCGTCCACCGTGTCGTCTTCCGGTGGCGGCGTCACGAGCGGCAGCGGTTCGGACAACTCGTCTGCCTCGAACGACTCTTCCTCGGCTACCATAGGGTTGCTCTCAAGGCTGCCGGCCGGCGCGGAAAGGTCATCCTCCGGAGCAATTCCGGCGGGTGCGTCCACCGCCGGTTCCGCCTCTTCCGGGAGGATCTCCCCGGTGCCAACCGGCGAACCGGATGAGACGAGGCTGGGAACCAATTGCGCGGGCGCGTCCGGCAGATCGACCGTTGTCTCTTCTGAAACTGCCTCTTCGCCGGCATCGACCTGATCGGGCTCTTCCGATGTCACGACAGGCCCCGCCAAAACAACCGGCGCTTCCAGACCGGAGTCGCCGATGATATCGGTCGGTTCAAGGTCGAGGGGCTCTTCAAACGCCTCGGCCGCGACACTCGGTTCATCGGCAGTTGCATCCGCCGACGTCGGTTCCTCGGACAGGGTTCCGTCCGGCAATGGCAGATCGTCGGTGTTCTCTGGCGCGGAAGCAGACGTCTGCTCCGTATCATCCAAATCCACGTCCGCAGGCGGCTCGGCGACCTCATGGATGATGTCGTCTGGTTCGCCGACGCCAATGGCCGGAAGCGGGGCTGCTCCGTCCGGTTCAGAAACAGCGATCGGTTCGGCAGGCACCGGCGCTTCGAAGGCCGCCCCGGTTTTCAGCACGCCGAACCCACGATAACCGCGGAACGAGCGTTCGCGCCCGAACACCGGCATGCCCGCCAGGTCGGCTGGTACGCGCAGGTTTTCCCCTTCCACCGGCCAGTCAACGGTGAGGCCGGTGAAGGTATCGCGGCGACCGAGCGCTTCGGCGATCCGCCCCGCCGGATCGAACTCAAGACGGCCGGCAACCTCTGCCCAGGTGCGGTCGAGAATGTCGGCCATGCCGGGACCCACCGTTGCGGCGAGGTCGGCCGAAACAAAGGTAAAGGCGAGCTGCGGATCGAGCTCGAAGACAAAGCGCACAGCCCGGCCATGAGCCGGGAAGGTGAACGCCGGCGTAGCAACGGATGGCAACACCTCGGCCGGTTCGGTGCGAGTTTCCTCAACCGCGGCCTCGACATCTTCGGCCGGCTCGGACGGCACTTCCTCGGAAACAATTGCCTCGGCCGCGCCAGTCTCGGGCAACGCTTCGCCCGTGACAGTCTCGATATCGTCAACCGGTTCGGACTGAACGGTAATCTCGGATGCAACTTCCTCTGTCGGATCTGGAATATGGACGACCACCTCGCCCGAAGGTTCCGCGCCGGTGATCTCGGCGTCTTCGAGCAGTGATTCTGCCAAGGCCGCGCCGAAATCCTCCGCCCCGTGCGTGTCAACTGCCGGAGCGGTCTGGTCGCGTTCAGGGACTTCGTCGAGTTCGACGTCATCGGATGCCGCTTCGATCGACTCAACCGCTTCCGTTTCGGCCAACTCGCCGACGCCCTTGTCGGCGTTGGGCGCGGCTTTCTCGATAGTCGCTTCAACGTCTTCGACGGGCTCGGATACGGCTTCAGGCCGGGCGGTGGCGGCCAGGGTGGCGAAGGCGGCGGCCGGATCGCCTGCGAACGAGCCGGTGCCATCGACGACGCTCAGCAGGATCGCCTTGACGCCCTCGGCCACCACCCGGCTCGCTTTGCAAACCGTCGGGCGCGGCAGCAGCCCGCGCTGCAGGGGCAAACGTTCAATCCGGTCCTGACCGCTCACCAATATATTGTCCAGCGTGGTGATGCGACGGGCGAAGGGGGAGGTGGGCGAGAAACGGAGAGTCGCCAGCTTCTCGATCGTGGCGACGCCGAAGAAGGATGCGCCCGCCGCATTGGCCCAGAGCAGCCGACTACCGGTCCGGTCGACCACAACGGCCGGCCGCGTATCGGCGATGAGGGCCACAACGTTTTCCGTCTGGCTCAAGACTCTGAACATATCTGCTCCGCCGGACATGTCGCGTCTCCACCTTTCCCGACACCGGGGCGTCACGATCGGTGCGCCGCAGCATGAATGCGCCATATCCGACCGCTCGATCGAGCCGAATAACAAAAGCCGGCCCGTACAGCTTTCTCAGTCAACGATACGTTAATAATATGGCGTGGGAGCGAGCGCCACAGTCGATTTCGAGGCTGGCCGGCAACTTCTCAATAACGTTAACTTCAAGATCTCGTTAAATTCGTCATTCCTCAGATTGCCGCTTGCCCGCTTGCGCTCACCGGTGGAACCTCTTTTTACGTCAACGAGATGAGGGGCAAATATGGCATCGCATCTTAAAGCGGGTGACGAAATGGCAGAATTCTCCGGAAAATGACGCTCTTGCTCCAGACAGTCGTTTAGGCCTTGGGCGCGGACTGCCCGCCGGTGCCGGAATGCTCGTTTTCGTTGAACAATAGTGGCCTTCAGCTACCTATTCAGTATTTCGGCAACGTTTTTGGTCAAGGATGCCGCCCCATGTAGCTGTCGGAGAAGTGCGACGGCAGCGGCGTTACAGGGCGGGCGACAGCCATGACAGATGAGCCGATCGCAAACGAGAAACAAACGGGCTCAGCGGAGGCACAACCGAGCACGGTATGGGTGTCGCCTGCTCATGGAACTGACGATGTTCAATTGGCCGCTCGTCAATCCTTGTCCATTCTCGAAATAATGGGACGCTTTGCTGCCTGGCCGTTGATGACGGCCCTCCGGCGTGCCCTGCTGCTGTCGTTGCCATTGGTGCTGGTTGGCACCTTTGCTCTTTTCCTCAATGCATTGGCTTCTTTTCCATTTGCGGCTGCGCTCCCGCCAGACATGGTCGGGACCGTGCGCGCCGTCTGTACCGCCACTGTCGGAGGGACCTTCGGCCTCGTTGCCCTGGTGGCGGTGATCGGCTTCCCTTATTCATTCGCCACCCTGACGGCGACGGGACGTGATCGATATCCGGTCAACCCGGCAAGTGCCTCCATGGTCGTGCTGTCGTGCTTCTTCATCATGGTGGCCCCCGACACGCTGGAACGCTGGAAAGAGGCGCTGTCCTCGACGCGCGGATTGCCGGCGGCGCTGGTTGTCGCGGTCAGCGCGAGTTGGCTGTTTCTGTTTCTGGCGCGACGCCCGCGGTTCCGTCTCCGGCTAAACGGATTTGGCGCCGACCCGCTGGTTGGTGACCTTCTTTCCGTCTTGCCGGCCGCCGTAACAACCATTGTCGTTTTTGCGATCGTCCGGCAGGTGCAAGTCGAGTTGGGAGGGCCTGACCTGACGACAGCGCTAACGGCTATGATAACGGCCCCCTTTGTCGGCGCCACTCCGTCGCCCCTCCTCGCCGCCGTCTTTGAATTTATGGGCCAGGTGATCTGGTTCCTCGGCGGCCACGGGGCCAATATGATGGGGCCGGCGTTGGAACAGATCGTTGCGTCGGCAGGCGAGGCTGGTTCCAACGCAGGCGGACCGCCCCACGTCATCACTTGGAACTTCTTCTCGGTCTACGCCGGTCTTGGCGGTTCCGGCTCGACGCTCTGTTTGATTATCGCGCTTCTGTTTGCCGATCGCGAGCCATCGGCCCGCCGCCTTGCATGGCTGTCGTTGCTGCCGGCACTGATCAACGTCAACGAACCCTTGGTATTTGGCCTGCCGTTGATCCTGAACCCGATCTACGCCGTCCCTTTCATCCTGACGCCGGTCGTCCTGACGCTGCTTGGCTATTTCGCGACGGTCATCGGCTTCGTACCAGTCGCCGACCACGCCATTTCCTGGACGATGCCGCCGCTCCTCAGCGGCTATCTCGCCACGGGCTCTTTGGCCGGCACCGTTGCGCAGTTGGCGGCTCTGACGGTCGGCACCTTTTTATACCTCCCCTTTGTGCGCATCGCCGCGCGCCTAAGGCTCGCCGCCAATGCCAAAGCGATGCAGGCTCTGCGGAAAGCTTCCGAGTCCGACGAGGCGGTGTTGGGGAACCGACTCATCGATCTGCCTGGGACCGCCGGACGCTTCGCCGGCGCATTGGCCGGCGATCTCAACGACGCCCTCGGATCGCCGAACCAACTCTACCTTCACTATCAGCCGCAGGTCTGTATCGAGGAACGGCGCGTGTTTGGTGTCGAGGCCTTGCTGCGCTGGGATCACCAGATCTACGGTCTCATTCCGCCATCGGTGACGGTGGCGCTGGCCGAGGATATGGGCGTCATCGATCAACTGGGCGAGCTCGTGCTGCGCCTTGCCTGTCGGCAGCGCGCTGCGTGGGGCGGCTTCGTGCCCAACGATCTCATCGTCTCGGTCAACGTTTCCCCACATCAACTGCGAAAGGCCGACTTCGACCGTACTGTTCTGAAAATCCTCGCCGAGGAGGGGCTCCAGCCAGACCTTCTCGAGCTGGAAATCACGGAATCAACCTCGTTGACTCCTGCCGTCCAGGCGCTCGGGGCGCTGCTTCGCTTGCGGAGCGCCGGTGTCCGCATCGCGCTCGACGACTTCGGCATGGGCCATACCTCGCTGCATTACTTGCGCGAACTGCCGCTCGATACGCTGAAGATTGACCGTTCTCTCACATTTACCAGCCAAGGCGATCTCAACGAGCATGTGATCCGATCGATCGTCGCGCTCAGCCGCACGCTCGGCCTCAGAGCGGTCGTAGAGGGCATTGAGCAACCCGAGCAACTCCCGAGGTTCATCGACCTCGGCTGCGGCCGGTTTCAGGGCTATCTCTTCTCACGGCCGCTCGGCAGCGGACCCTGCCTCGATTATATCCGCGCCAATGCCGGGAATGCTGCCTGACCGCAAACGGCTGGCGATGGTGGCACCCGTTGGGCGACAGAGCGAAGCCACCGGCGCTCCGTGCAAGGCAAGGGTGCCTGCAGGTGCCGAGGTCGTGAACTGCATTAAAATCAAATAGGTGCTAATGGACCTTCGGCGGATTCCGCGGTGGGGCAGGCAAGGTATACTGCGAATGAAAGCATCTTTGCGCCAGAGCATATGATGGGAGACATCATGTCCATCACTTCGTCGGCGGCGCTCGCCGCCATCATCGATCACACCATCCTGCGCCCGGATGCCACCGAGGCCGACGTCGAGCAGTTCTGTGCCGAGGCGTTGCAGTGGAAGTTTGCCGCCGTCTGCGTCAACCCGCTCAACATCCCGCGCGTGGCAGCGGCCCTGCGCGGTTCATCGGTCAAGACCTGCTCGATGGTTGGCTTTCCGCTTGGCGCAACATCCACCGACCTCAAGCGCCGCGAGGTGGAATGGGTGGTTGCCGAAGGGGCCACCGAGGTGGACATGGTCATCTCCATCGGCACGTTGAAGAGTGTTGGTGCTGGCCCGATCGGCGCGGAGGTGAGTGCGCTCAAGGTCGCTTGCGGCGCCGCGCTCCTCAAGGTGATCCTGGAAACGGCCCTCCTTACCGACGAGGAGATCGTCGCAGCTTCGCTCGCCGCCAAGGCGGCTGGCGCCGATTTCGTGAAGACCTCGACAGGCTTCACCCAGAAGGGTGCCACCGTTGAAGCCGTGGCGTTGATGCGCCGCACGGTGGGGCCGGACGTCGGCGTCAAAGCGTCGGGCGGCATCCGGTCGTTTGTCGAGGCGATGGCGATGATCGAAGCCGGAGCAAACCGCATTGGCACCAGCCGAGGCATCGCACTGATGCGGGAAGCGCATTTCTAGCCTTTCCGCAGTCGAGGAAAAACGGGCACCCCGATCCTGATCGGCTCGACCGACGCAGCGGCCCGATGAAATGCAGACGCCGTGGTCGACCTGGTGGGTGGCCACGGCGTCTTTGTTTTAATATTGGGCCTGAAGTCAGGCGCTTGCCTTATCCAACAGCTCGATTTCGGCTGGTGTCATATGCAGCGTTGCCGCGTGGGCGAAGCTCTCGACATGCGCTACCTTGGTGGCGCTGGCGATGGGCGCCGTAATGCCCGGGCGAGCCATCAGCCAGGCGAGTGCCACTTCCGCCGGCTTGGCGTGGTGAGCTTCGGCCACCTGATCGATCGCCGAGAGAATGCCGAAGCCGCGCGCGTTTATGTATTTCTCGACGCTGCCCGCCCGGTTGCTGCCTTTGAGATCATCGGCGGATCGATACTTGCCGGTCAGAAAACCCGAGGCGAGGCTATAGTAGGAAACGACGCCAATGTCCTCGTGCATGCAGAGATCGCGCAGCGCCCCGTCGAACTGGGATCGCTCGGCAAGGCTGTAGTTGGGCTGAAGCACCTGATAGGTCGGCAGATGGTTCGCCCGTGAAACGGCGAGTGCCGCGCCGAGCTGCTCGGCGTTGACATTGGACGCACCGATCGCCCGCACCTTGCCGGCACGGATCAGCTTGTCGTAGGCGCCCAGCGTCTCCTCGTAGGGCGTGTCGTCCGGCCAGTGCGAGAAGTAGAGGTCGATTCGATCGACCCCCAGCCGGGACAGCGAGCGGTCGATCGCCTGCAGCACCCATTTCTCGCCGAGACCCTTTTCGTCAGGCTGGCCGAGATCGGACCCGACTTTGGTAAAAATCTTCAGCTTGTCCCGGACGCCCGGTCGCGCTTTCAGCCAGCGGCCGATGATCGTCTCGGATTCGCCGCCCCGGTTGCCGGGCTTCCAGCGGGAATAGACGTCTGCGGTGTCGATGGCATCGAAGCCGTGGTCGACGAAGGCGTCCAGCACGTCGAAGCTGGCCTTCTCGTCGATGGTCCAGCCGAAGACGTTGCCGCCAAATACCAGTGGCGCGATATCGAAGCCGGTTTTCCCGAGCGGGCGCTTTTTCATTTTCCTCTCCAGTCGCCGGAGCATTTGCCGACCAGATGAATCATCTGGCCGTCAAGCGAATGCTCCCGTTTCGCTTTCCTGAGCAACCGTTTTCCGATCAGGTTTTTCAGCCTGATCGGCGGGTGCTCCAGAGGCGGTCCGTCTCGGATCGCTTCTTACCGTGAGGATTATAGAAGGCCGCGCGATGCCCGTCATGTCGGCGCTTCGGCCAATCGATGGAAGGGCGGGCCGCGGCAGAATCAGAACAGCACGTCGTCGAAAAGGTCTTCGCTTTCTTTCGTCTCGACAACGAGCGCGGGCGCATTGCCCGATCCCAGAATGGCCCTGTGAATGTCTCGTTCGGCCGCCATCGTGTAGACGGCGAGAAGGCGCTCGGAGAAACGGGCGTGCTCCTCGGCGTCCTTGGCCAGTCCGAGATGACCGTCGCTGCCGAAAAGCCGACGGCAGGCTTCAAGACGCTCGCCGAGGTCTTTGGCGAAGTCGATGTCACGGGCAATATGCCCGATGCGCTCGGCGATCGCGTTGCCGCTCTCCGACGCCTCCTTGAGGTGGAGATTGGTTTGCGCCGTCGCCTCACGCAGGGTGGCGACAGCGCCATCGACCTCGCTGACGATGTTGACGTGACGGTCTCTGTTGTCGGCGTCGATGCCTGCGGCCGTTTCTCGCATGGTCGACAGGCGCTGGAGAATATCCTCCGCGGCGACGCCGAGCCTTGCCGCGTAGGTATTCATTTCCGCCGCCACCACGCCGACGGCGCGCCCCTTCGCCCCGAGGCGGTTGCTGCGGAGATAGGCGTTGATGGCAAGGCAGCGGATGTCGTCGCGAACGCTTCGAATGTTGCCGATGTTGCCCATATTGCTGAGCAGTTCGTTGGCAACCTGCTTGGTGGCAGCATAGGCAGCCGCGGCGAGCATGCCCGAGCGTTCGATATCGCCCACCACGCTTCGCGCAAGGCTGACGCCTTCTTCGATCGCCTGCATGGTTTCGCCGCTGCCGCAGCCCGCCTTGCCGTTCAGCGCCAGCACGCGTTCCGCTTCGCCTGCCAGCCCCTCGATCGAGGCGACGACGACGCGTGTCTGCTCGGTGAAGTCCTTGATCATCGCCGAGGTCTGCGCCGTCAACAGCCGGATGGCCACTTGGTTGAGGGCGTCAGCTTGCCGCTCCGAATCGCACCGGGCCAGCTCATCGAGAAGAATGGCGATGCCGGCCTGTACGTGCTCGATCTGCTGCCGAGCGACATCGCCGACTTGCAGCGCCGACAGCACCTTGCCGACCTTTTCCTGCACTGATCTGGCGACATCCGCCGTGCCTGCGGCGAGCCGCCTGAGGCCAGCGCGGCGGCTGTGGACCGCCTCGAGTGCTTCGATCAGAGTCGATGAAACGGCCGATACCTGCGCTTCGAGGCTGTTGCCTTTTCCGCCGGCGCAGGCCGCCGCGAGCTGGGTGCTCAGCTCGCCGACCTTCGCAGCGAAAACGTCGATCTGTCCGATGGCCGATCCCACGTATTTGTCGACATCGTCGGCAAACTGGGCAAATTCGGAAACACCGGCGCCAGCGATCCGGGTTTCCATGGCGCAGGTAGTGAGATAGCGCAGCGATCGCTGCATGTCGCGCGTGCGCGGCGTGATCGCTTCGCCATCGGCGAGGATCGACGCGAGGCGCTGGCCGGCGGCGGCTTCGGCTTCCACGAGATCGGTGAGGCCTTTCAGCGTGGCGGTCAGCCGGGCCGCGGCCTCGTCGCACGCGTGATCATCGAGAGCGCCGGTGACGCCTTCGATCGCTGCGAGAAGGCGTGCGACAATGTCGTAGGCCGCCATCAGCGCCCTGCCACCCTCGACGAAACGTTCTTCGATCCGCGAACGAGCAGCCTCAAGCTGATCGGATACCGCACGCAGGTCGGGTCGGCGGGACATGCCGTCGGAATTCACGCTTCTACTCCCTGTCTTGAGCGGATGATTCCAGAAAAGAGTGAAATATCGGTTCACCACCAGCGGTCGTTTATTGAAGCTGCATTAGGTAAAACGACTGGGAAAAGCGGGGTGCAACATGCTTTCCACTTCAACTCCAATCATGCGATAAGCTCCTGCATCCATTCTGGAACGGACCCAGCCGCCATGACCGAAAAGCCGCCTCGCGAGGGCAAGCGTCCGACGATTGCCGATGTGGCACGCGTGGCCGGTGTAGCGCCGGCCATTGTGTCGCGGGCGCTGTCGCCGAGCCGCCGGCCGGTCTCGCTTGAGAAAAAGGAACGGGTGCTCAAGGCCGCGGCCGAGCTCGGCTATCACCAGAATCCGCTGGCGCGCGGCCTTGCCACCAAGTCGATCGACCTGGTTGCCGTCATCATCAATTATCTCAGCGACCTCTCCGATCTCGACCTGTTCGACCCGCTTCTCGACGCCATCCAGTCGCTCGGCAAGCAGGCGATTCTGATCCGCGTCGGCCGCACCAAACGCATCGACGACTTCCTGCGCAATTCGCTGAGCTATCACGTGCATGCCGCGCTGGTCTTTTCCGACTTCGCCGACGCCGGCGAGGTGCGCGCGCTGTTCCACAGCGATAATGTTCTGATGCTGAATGGGCGATCCGATGCCGAAAGCGCTCGAATCCATATCGACGAGGAGCGGGGTATTGGCGAACTGGTCCGGCACGTCCGGAGCCGAGGCGTCGGCAGTGCCGTTCTGGTCACCGGCCGCGCCAGCTCGCTGGTCGAGGAAGCGCGGATCGGTGCCTATCGGTCGGCCTGTGCCGCCGCGGACATACGTCTCCTCCTGGAGATTGGCGGCGATTACTCCTATGAATCCGGCATCAAGGCGACCGCTGCCATTGCCCAAGCGCTGCCGGATGCCGTGTTCTGTACCTCGGACTCCATGGCGATGGGCGTGATGGATGGCCTCGGCCGCGGCGGCCGGCGACCACCTTCCGACTATCTGCTCTACGGCTTCGATGCCGTCGAGAAAGGCAATTTCGCCGCCTATGATATTTCCAGCGTCGGCTTCGACCGCTCGGCTCTGGTTGCCGGCATTCTGGCCTATCTCAAGGCGCCGGACGAGTTTCCGGCTACCGGGCTCGATATTCCCACGCGCTTTATTGCCCGTGGCACGGGTTGAGCTTCCGATAGTGCCAAACAAGAACTCGGCGCCGGCTTTCACCGGCGCCGAGGCGCGTCTGCGATCCTTGATGGGCGGTCTATCGCCGCCTTCTTACCAGAGCGGGGTCAGCGTCGGCGGATTGGCCTTCTCGCCCCACCACTTCTTGTAATTGGCCTGATAGGCGCCCGACTGGATGTAATCGGACACGAACATGTCGACCCAGCGCTGGAAATCCGGATCGCCCTGGGCGATGGCAATGCCGATCGGATCGTTGGAATAGAGGCCGGGCAGGGTGACCAGCGACGGCTCCTTGGTGGCGAGATAGTCGAGCATCGACGAATCCTCGATGCCGGCGTCGACGCGTTTCTGCTTGAGCAGCAACACGCCATCCGGCGAGAAGTTGTCGGTGTAGACCAGCTCGGCCGTCGGAACGGCACGCTTCAGGAAGGTTTCTCCGGTGGTGCCACGGCCGACCACGACCTTCTTGCCGGCCAAGCCTTCCAGCGTTGTGATGCCGGCGTCGGCCTGCACGATGATGCGAAGGCCGGCTCGGTTATAGGGGATCGAGAAGCTGACGGCCTTGGCGCGGGCCAGTGTCGCCGACGTGTTGGCGACCACCAGATCGAGCTGGTTGGCCACCAGCATGGAGACGCGGGCATCACCCGAAACGTCGGTGAACTCGGGCTTCACGCCGAGCTTTTCGGCCAGCATGGTGGCCACGTCGACGTCATAGCCGACCGGGTTGTTCTTGTCGTCGCGGAAGCCGATGGGCTCGCCGCCCAGCGACACGCCGATGCGGATGGTGCCGGCATCGAGGATTTCCTGCAGCTTGGAGCCGGCGCTCGCCGTGCTCGCCAGCGCAAGGCACATGGCCGCGGCGGCAAGAGTTGTCTTCAGAAGCCGATGCATGATGTCTCTCCTGTGGTCAAAGCTGTTCCGATTGCCGCCGCTCGGGTGCGGGCATGCCGGGTTCCCAGAACCAATAGGAGACCGGCTTGTCACCCCGGAGCGTGACGACGCGATGCTTGTTGTTTTTGTCGAGCGCATGAATGACCACCTCGCCAATAAAGCCACCCCTGAGGGCGAGGAGATCCTCGGCGGCGCGCTCTACCGCCGCATCGAGAGAAAGGCCGAATTTCAGTCCCTGCACCACGGCGTGCGAGGTGGCACAGCGCATGGTCATCTCGCCGGTATGGGTGCAGGCGGCGACGCCATAGCGGCTGTCGGCGTAGAAGCCGGCGCCGGGAATGGGGCTGTCACCGAGACGGCCGGGATATTTCCACGCCCAGCCGGAGGTCGAGGTGGCGACGGCAGCATTGCCGCCGGCATCGATGCCGAGAAAGACGGTAGTATCGCGCACCCGCTCGGGATCGGTAATGGCATTGGACAGCGGGATCAACGGCACATCCGGGAAGGCGGCCCGCGCCGTGTCGTCGAGCAGGCCGTCGAGCTTCTCGCGCCACATCCGCTTGCTGTCGGGATAAAGCACGTCGTCTTCGGTGAAACCGATTTCACTTGCGAAACGACGCGCGCCTTCGCCGGTCAGCATGACGTGGGGTAGGCGGCGCATCACCTCGCGCGCCAATGCGGCGACGTGCAACGTGCGCGGCACGGCACCGACAGAACCGACCGAAAGCGTGGTGCCGTCCATCACGGCGCCGTCACACTCCATGTCGCCCACCATGTTGGGCCAGCCGCCATAGCCGACCGACCGTACGCTTGGCGCCGCCTCGACGTAACCGATGCCCTCGACCAACGCATCGAGTGCGCCACCACCGGCGAGGAGGGTATCGACGGCGTGAGAGAAGCCAGGTTCGGCCTCGGTGTTGGCAAGCAATATCAAGGCTCAGTCCTTCTTCATCTTGGACAGGAATTGCCGGATACGCGGCACGGCGAGGCCGCCATCCTCGGCGAAGAATTGCGCCGTCGGCAGATCGACGATCAGCTCGCCCTGCTCGAGGAAGACGATGCGGTTCGAAATATGGCGGGCGAACTCGATCTCGTGGGTGACGAACACCATGGTCGTGCCGTCGGCGGCGAGCGCGGCGAGGATGCGCAGCACGTCACCGGTCATCTCCGGATCAAGCGCGGACGTCACCTCGTCGAGCAGCAGATAGCGCGGCTGCATGGCGAGTGCCCGGCAGATGCCGACGCGCTGGCGCTGGCCGCCGGACAGCTGCTGCGGATAGGCATCGGCCTGCGCCGACAGGCCGACCCGGTCGAGCAGCGCCCGGGCACGCGCCTCGGCTTCCGCCTTCGGCAGCTTCAGCACCTCGATCGGCGCCAGGGTGATGTTCTGGAGCGCCGTCATGTGCGGATAGAGGTTGAACAGCTGGAAGACGGTGGCCGACGCCCGACGGGCGGCGACGAGGCCGGTCTTGGTGGAGACATCATGTCCGTCGACGGTGATCTTGCCGCCTGACAAAGTCTCCAACCCGTTGATGCAACGGATCAGCGTCGACTTGCCGGAGCCGGAAGCGCCGAGAATGGTCACTACCTCGCCCGGCTCGACCCGGAGATTGACGCGCTTCAGCACGAGCGTCTCGCCGAAGCGCTTCTCGACGTTTTCGGCGACGATCATCAGATGCCTCCCCATTTGACAGACTTGCGGAGCGCCGCTTCGATGCGGCCGCCGACGTGGGCGAGCGCCTTTGCCGCGAGATAATAGATGAGCCCGATCACCGCCCAGACGATGAAGGGCTGCAATGTCCTCAGATTCAGGATGTTGCCGATCTTGGTGAGATCGAACACGCCGATCACGGAGATCAGCGAGGTGACCTGCAACTGGTTGACCAGAATGCCGACCAGCGGTCCGACAGCAAAGGCGGTAGCCTGCGGCGCGATGATGAGGCGCAGGATCTGAGATCGGTTGAGACCAAACACCTTGGCCGCGTCGATCTGGTCGCGGTCAACGGACTCGATGCCGGAGCGGAAGATGACGAAGGCGAAGGCGGCGGTGTTGAGGCTGATGGTCAGCGTCGCCGCCTCGACCGGCGTCATCCGAATGTGGAGGAAGGCGGGGATGCCGAAGAACACCAGGAACAGCTGCACCAGCACCGGCGAATTCTTCAGCGCCTCGGTAACGATGACGATCACCGGCCGGCAGCCGGGGATGCGGTAGTGATGGACGACGGCAAGCATGAGCCCGATGGCCAATCCGATCAGCGTCGTGCCGATAAAGAGAGCCAGCGTGACGCCGAGTCCCTGTAGAAGCAGGATGATGTCGTAGGGCGTGAAGTCGGCGTAGCGCATCAGCCCTCCGTCATGAAGCGGTTGAGGCGGTGGTGTACCGCTGAGATGGCGAAGGAAAGCAGCGTCGTCAGCGAAGCGTAGAGCACCAGCAGCACCGCGTAGACCTCGAAGGGTTTGAAGGTCGTGGCGGCGACGATCTTGGCGGCGCCGGTCAGCTCGTTGACGGTGATGGTGGAGAGGATCGACGAGGTCAGCACCAGGTTGATCAGCACCGAGCCCATCGGCCGCACCGACACGCGCATGGCGATGGGCAGTACGATGCGGGTGAAGATCTTGACCCGGCTGAGACCCGATACCTTGGCAGCGTCGATCACGCCGGCATCGACGGTCAGGATGCCCGACAGGATGACATCGGAGACGAAGGCGCCGCCGGCGATCGACATGGCGATGACGCCGGTCTCGAAAGCGCCGACGTAAATGCCAAGCTCAGGCAGACCATAGAAAAAGAAGAACAGCTGGACGAGGAAGGGAACGTTGCGGAACAGGTCGCCATAGGCATTGGCGAACCCGCGCACCAACCCATTGCCCGACGAGCGCATTGACGCTGTCAGCGCGCCAAGCAGCACCGCGCCGGCGATGGCCAGCAGGCAAGCAGCGATCGTCAGGGCAAAGCCCTGCAACAGAAAGCCGATGTAGGGCTCAATGACCCTCCAGAAACGCACCCGTGTTCCCCCGCCGTTATGATTGTGAAAGCGGTTTCACTTTTTGTAGGGACGATTCTGAAGACTGTCAAGCAAGGGTGGGCGCAAGTCGAGGACGCCTGAGGCTGGTGTCTCCGGGCGCGCGGCCTCAGGCAGCCAACGTGCCGCTCAACAGGAGATCGGCGTGGAGTCTTCGGAAGTTACACGTCGATGCCCTGACGCGGACGGACCGCTTAAGCTTGGCGAGAGCCTTGTGCGGTCCGGCAACCCTTTGCGAGATGGATGGAGAGCACCCTGGGGAGGATTCCCGGGGTGGTGGCCTCATGTCGCGGTCGGTGCAGGCACGACTTCATCTGTGCCGCGGGCTTTGTCACCCTTGGCAATCAGGACATAGGCCGTGGGCACCACGAACAGGGTGAACAGGGTGCCGATCGTCAAGCCGCTGGCGATCACCAGGCCCATGGCGTAGCGGGAGGCTGCGCCGGCGCCGGAGGATAGGATCAATGGAACGACGCCGAGCACCATGGCCGCTGTGGTCATCAGGATTGGCCGCAGCCGGATTTCCGCCGCTTCGACGATAGCCTCGCGCTTGGATTTGCCGGCGGCGCGATGCTCGTTGGCGACTTCAAGCATCAGAATGCCGTGCTTGCTGATCAGCCCCATCAGGGTCACCAGTCCAACCTGAGTGTAGATGTTGAGGCTGGCGCCACCCACACCCAGACTGATGAAGATCAGCGCACCACAGAGCGACATGGGGATCGAAACCAGGATCACCAGCGGGTCACGGAAGCTGTTGAACAACGCGGACAGCGATAGGAAGATGATGATGACCGCGAAGGCGAAGGTCGTGACAAAGCCGCCCGACTCCTTGATCTGCTGCCGCGACTGTCCACCATAGTCGACCGAATAGCCTGGCGGCAGCGTCTTGGCAGCGAGATCCTGCAAGGTCTGGAGTGCATCGCCCATGGCAACCCCCGGCATCGCGACGCCGGAGATGGTGGCGGCGTTGACTTGCTGGAAGTGGTTGAGCGACTGCGGTGTGGCGACGGTCTCCACATGTGCGACGGTCGACAGGGGAATGCTCTGCCCGTCGCTGGTCTTGATATGGTAGTTGAGCACGTCGTCGACATTCAGGCGCGACATCTGCTGCACCTGAGGAATGACCTTGTAGGACCTGCCATCGAGGCTGAAGTAGCCAGTGTTGTTGCCACCGAGCATGGTGGCGAGCCCCCCGCCGATGTTCGACATGTTGAGGCCCATCTGGGCGACCTTTTCACGATCGAACACGATCCGCGCCTGCGGCTGGTCGAACTTGAGATCGTTGTCGAGGAAGATGAACCGCCCTGTTTTCAGCGCATCGGCGATGAACTGGTTCGAGACGTCGTTGAGATCCTTGAATTCTCTAGTGGTCGAAATCACGAACTGGATGGGCAGGCCATTGCTGCCGGGCAGTGGAGCCGGCTGGAACGCCACGGTCTTGACGCCGGCGATGCCATTCAATTCCTGCTGCGCTGCCGGCTGCAGCGTCTTGGTCGTCGCCGTCCGTTGATCCCAAGGCTTGAGGACCCAGCCGGCGATGGACTGTCCTGGCATTTCGATCTGGAAAACCAGTTCGCTTTCGGGATGTTTGGACAGGGCCTGATAGGCCTGCTCGGAGTAAAACTGGCGTTGTTTTAGCGTCGCTGTGGGCGACGCCGTCGTCAACGTCATGATCACGCCCTGGTCCTCTTCGGGGGCAAGCTCGCTCGTGGACGACGTGTAGAGCCAGTAAATACTGCTGAGGACGATGGCAGCGAAGACAAGAACCACGGGGACCGAATTCAGGGTGCCTTCAAGCAGTCGGCGATAGCCGTGGCTCAGCCGTTCCATGCTCCGATCGATCAGATGCACGCAACGCGCCTCGAATGACGAGTTGTCGCGCGGAATAGGGCGGAGCAGATAGGCGCAGTTCATCGGTGACAGCGTCAGTGCGATCACCGCCGAAACGGTCACTGCGCTCGCGAGCGTAAAGGCAAACTCGGTGAAGAGAGCGCCTGTAAGGCCACCCTGGAAGCCGACTGGCACATAAACAGCGATCAGCACCACGGTCATGGCGATGATCGGGCTGGCCAGAGACCGCGCCGCCGCCAGCGCGGCGTCGAACGGCTTCATGCCTTCGTCCATATGGCGGTTGACGCCTTCCACGACGATGATCGCATCATCGACGACCAGACCGATGGCCAGAACAAGGGCCAACAGCGTCAACAGGTTGATGGAAAATCCCATCACCAGCATCAGTCCAAAGGTACCGATCAGGGAGAGTGGGATAGCCACGATGGGAATCAGAACCGAGCGCCAGGAGCCGAGGAAGAGGAAGACCACCACGGTCACGATCAGCCCGGCTTCGAAAAGCGTGGACACCACTTCGCTGATCGAACTGTTCACGAAGTCGGTGGAATCGTAGATGATTTGCCCCGAGAGGCCTGTCGGCAGCTGGGCCGTAATGTCGGGCAGCACGGCCTTGACGCCGTTGATGGTGTTGAGAAGGTTGGCGCTCGGCGCCACCTGGATGCCGATGCCGACGGCCGGCTGGTTGTTAAAGCTGATGCTCGAATCGTAGTCGTCGTTGCCGAGCGTCACGTTGGCCACATCGCTCAGGTGGATGATGGCGCCGTCGCTCTCCTTGACGACAAGGTTCCTGTATTCTTCCAGCGAGTGCAGGTTGGTCGACGAGCTCAAATTGATCTGAACGAGCTGTCCCTTGGTGGTGCCAAGGCCGGAGATATAGTCGTTGCTGGTCAGCGCGCTCGAGATGTCGGTCGCGCTCAGCCCGTAAGCGGCGAGCTTGATCGGATCGAGCCAGGCCCTGAGTGCGAATTTCTTGCCGCCGATCACCTCGGCCGTCTGCACGCCCGGCACCGCCTGCAGGCGCGGTTGCACGACGCGTGTGAGATAGTCGGTCACCTGATTGGCATTCAGCGCCGTGCTGGCAAAGCCGATGTACATCGAATCGATTGTCTGGCCGACCTTCAGTGCCAAGGTCGGTTGTTGCGTGCCGGAGGGCAGCTGGTTCAAGACCGAATTCACCTTGGTGTTGATTTCGGTCAGCGCCTTGCCGGAGTCGTAGTTGAGCCGGAGATTGACGGTGATCGTGCTGACGCCGGTCTGGCTGGTCGACGTCATGTAGTCGATGCCGTTGGCCTGGGCGATCGCGTTCTCGAGCGGCGTGGTGATGAACCCGGCGATGATATCGGAGTCGGCGCCGGCATAGGTCGTCGTGACTGTTACGATTGCATTCTGGGTCTGCGGATATTGCAGAATCGGCAGCGAGTTCATCGACCGCAAACCAAGCACCAGGATCAGCGCGCTGACCACCAAGGCAAGGACGGGCCGACGGACGAAGATGTCGGTAAAGCTCTTCATGGCGGCGTCCTATTGGTCGGTGATGACGGGGGAGTCCTGGGCGGCCGGAACGTGGCTGTTGTCCACCACGACGGGGGTCCCGTTACGGAGCTTGATCTGGCCGGCCACTACCACCTCGTCACCGGGCTTGATGCCGTCCGTGATGGCGACGTTGTCACCACGCACGCTGCCGGTCTTGACGAAGGTTTGGCGGACCGCTCGCTGCTGCTGTCCTTCGGCACCCTTGTCGACGATGAAGGCGATGCTTCCGTAAGGATTATAGACAATCGCCGTCTGCGGCAGGGTCACCAGCTTCATGCTTGAACCGGTGGCGATTTCCACGCGACCGAACATGCCGGGCAACAACAACCCGTCCGTGTTGTCCATCGTGGCGCGCACCAGCACGTTCCTTGATGAGCTGTCCACCTTGGGGCTGATGGCGGATACCTGCCCGGAGAAGGTTTTCCCCGGATAAGCATCGACGGTCATGGCAATTGCCTGTCCGCTCTTCAACTGGCTGATGGTCTGCTGCGGCAGGTACATGTCGACATAGAGAAGGTCGAGCGACTGGAGGGTGACGATGGTTGTTCCGGCATTCAGATATTGGCCGAGATCGACCGAGCGAATGCCGAGGCGGCCAGCGAATGGTGCCCGTAGCGTTTTCTGGTCGATGACCGCCTGTTGCTGGTCGACGAGCGCCCGAGCATTCTTCAGATTGGCTTCGTCGGCGTCGACGGTCGCCTGGCTGACAGCCTTGATCTGCAGCTGTCCCCGGTCCCGGTCGAAGGTGATGCGGTAATTTTCGGCGGTCGCCTGCAGAGATGCCAGCTTGGCCACGTCTTCGTGGGCGATAAGCCTTAATAGGGTTTGGCCGGCCGCGACCGTGTCGCCCGATTTGAAGCTGATATCCTCGACGATACCTGACGCCTGCAAGGCAAGATCGGCGCCGTTGGCGGCCTTCACGGTTCCGACAGCTTCGATCTTGGCCTGCCAGTCCGTGACATTGGCCACGGTGGTCGAAACGGTCTGCGGCGGATTGGAGATGCTGGCCATGACCTTTTGGATCATACCGGCCTTGAAGACCTGAAACCCGTAGAGGCCGCCCAGCACCGTGCCGGTCGCGAGCAACATGATGGTCATGCGCTTGATCATCGCGCCTGTTCCTTCTGGTTCTGAGCGTTGTTTGTAGTTTGGCTGCTGGCAATGGTGTCGGGGCCGGCGAGATAGCCGGGCCTCGTGCGCGGATGCGACTGATCGGTCTGATCGGTGCGGTTCCACCAGCCTCCACCCAAGGCCTGATAAAGGGCGACAGTGTCGGTGTAGCGGGTGGCCTGAGCCTTGACCCGAGCGATAACCGCGTTTTGGTAGGTCTGTTGAGCGTTGGAAACGGTCGGGTAATCGACAGCACCCGTCTTGTATTGTTCTTGCGCCATGGTCAGGCTGTCGTGGGCCGCTTTTTCCGACGCCGATTGAGCCTGCAGTGTCTTGGCGTCGAATTGAATGGCTCGGAGGGCGTTGGCGACGTCCTCGAAGGCGGAGTTCACAACGCTTTTGTAAAGCGCGAGGCTCTGTTCATACTGGGCGACAGAGGCTTCTTTCTGGTGGAACAGGCTACCGCCGTCGAGCAGCTTCTGACTGACGCTGGCTGCGACGCTCCAGGCCAGAGCATCGCCGGAAAACAACGAGCTGGTTTTGGTAGCGCTCGTGCTGGCGCTGCCGCTGAGGCTGACCTGCGGCAGGAGGTTGGCGATGGAAACGCCCACGCTTGCCGTCGCTTCATGCAAAGAGGCTTCCGCGACCTTTATATCGGGACGCTGACGAACCAGATTCGATGGCAAGCTGACCGGCAGCGAGTGCGGCAACTGTAGTGAGGAAAGCTCCACGCTTTCACCGTGGTCCTGGCTAGGGAGGCGCCCCAGATAGGCCATGAGAGCATTGCGCTGCTGTGCCAATTCCTTTTGCAAAGGCGGTAGGCCAGCCTCGGTTTGTGCCAGAGTGGACTGCTGCGCCAGTACGTCGGAGTTGGGAACGGCACCGAGATTGAACTGCTGCTGAATGCGGGTTAGCTGGTCGCGCTGCAGACGGATGATGTCTTCCGTCGCCTTGATCTGGGCCTTGAGCGAGGCTTCTGTCAGGGCGGCGTTCACCACATTGGCGGTGAGTGCCAGATAAGTCGCCTCAAGTTCGAATTGCTGATAGTCGGCCGCTGCCCATTTGGCTTCGACCTGTCGCCGCTCTCCGCCAAACAGATCCAGCGCATAGGAGACGCTGACCGACGCATTGTAGAGATTGTAGACCGAAGCTGGCGTACTGCCGCTTGCGGCGCTGCCTTCGCGCGTGGTGGAGTTGCTCGTGGAAACCTGCGGGAAAAGGCTTCCCTGTTCGGACAGGGCCGTCTCGCGAGCGGCGCGCAAGGCATATTGTGCCGCAGCCACGTCCGGGTGGTTATGGATCGCCTCTTCCACAAGGGCATTGATCTGCTTTGACCCGAACAGCGTCCACCAGGCTGCATCGACGTCGCGACCATAGACGAACTGTTGGGACTGCCCGCCGGCAAGACCGCTGACAGCGGTGGTGGCACCCAATTTGTCAGCCGTATAGCCCAAAGCACTAGGCGCAGGCGGTACGGTGAAATCCGGACCTACCGTGCAGCCAGCCAGCAGCAGTGCTGTCGTCCAGCCTAGGATATGTCTCGGCTCAGGCCCGGATTTTCGCAATTTTTCAAGCAGAGGCATCGGTCCGTCCATGATTTTCAGATTCTGATCTGAACCGTTCAGTTTAGTTTCTGGCAATTTGACAATGCTGCCAAAAGGAGTCAACGGAAACTAGACGGTATAGTTTTCAAAACGGAGTGAAGACCGATGGAAGAGGTGGCAGAGCTCCAGCGGTCGCGTCCGCCGCACGCCCACAAGAAAGGGCGGGGGCGCGAAGGCGAGAAATTCAGGCTGGTGCTGGATACGGCGCGATCCGTTTTCCTCGAACACGGCTACGACCGCGCCAGCATGGACATGATCGCTCAGGAGGCGGGGGTCTCGAAGGCAACCGTCTATGCGTATTTCGAGACCAAGCAGCAGTTGCTGGTCCAGTTGGTGCAGGAAGAGTGCAAGTCGGTCGGCCCGACCGTCTTGCCTGCAGTCACAGGCCCTATTCAGGACATTGAAGCGTCGCTGAGAGACATCGCACGCAACTTTACCAGCATCTTCCTCAACAACCGGGGGGTGGAATTCTATCGCTTGATAATTTCCAATGTGAATCAGTTCCCCGAGATGGCCGCGATCTTCATGAAGGCTGGTCCCGGCCAGCATCGCGCTGAAATCGCCAGTTTTTTCAATGAGGCAATCCAGCAAGGGCTTCTGGACATCGTCGATGTCGATTTGGCTGTGAAGCAGTTTCTGGGGTTAGTGGCTGCGGATTTGCCAATCGCTTGGATGTTAGCCATCAAGCCACCGTCTTCGGAGCAATACGAGACGATGATCAACAGCAGTGTCCGGCTTTTCCTGAATTTCTACGGCGCCAAGAAGCGCGGTGACTGAGCCCTTTCAGGCAATCGCCACAGCTGCGCTCGAGCTGCTGTCCTGTTCGCGGGCAATATGGGAGGCGAGCGCTTCGACGAAGCGTCGTCCATAAGCTGGCAGCGGCGTCGAGCGCGACCAGATGGCCGAAATCTCGAATTCGACCGGCCGGCCTTCAATGGCAATCGGCCGTACTGTCAAATCCGTTTTCAGCGCCCGAATGGAAGAAGGCAGAACAGCGACACCGACGTTGCCGATCGCCATGGAAAACACGGTGTGTGGCGAGCCGCTTTCGAGAGCGATACGGGGATCCAGGCCAGTCAGTCGGCACGCCGCATCGAACATCTCGCGGCTGACGTGGCGACGGTTGAGCAGCAACAGCGGATGGGCGCACACCTCGGCAATGTCGATCGGCGCGCCTGTGCTGCCGATGCGCTCCGTTGCGCCGATGGCCAATACGGCGAGGTGGCAAAGTGGCCGCGCCTCGACATCCGGCGTTCTGGCATAACTCGAGGCATTGATCGTGAGCTGCACAACGCCTGACCGCAGCTTGGCATCGAGGTCGGCACCGCCGCCTTCCTCAAGACGGATATCGACGCGCGGATGCTCCGCTTGCCACTCGCGCAGGAAGTCAGGGAAATAACGCTCGATGAGCTGCGAGCAGGCGCCGACCTTGAGCATGCCCGCCTCGCCCTTCTTCAACTCCTCGGCGGAGAGGCGCAGGTTCTTGGTGGCGATCAGCACCTCGTTGATGCGGGTGCGCAACGCCTCTCCCTCGGGTGAGACGCGGATCCTCTTGCCCATCCGTTCGAACAGCTCCACGCCCAGCGTCTGTTCGATGCTCTGGATCTGGCGCGACAATGCCGACTGGGTAATCGACAGTTTTTCGGCGGCAACCGTGAAGCTGCCGCATTCGGCGACCGTCATGAAGCTCTGCAGCAGCCTGTCGTCCATGGCCCGCTCCCGGTTGGGGATGAGCCTCAAGTCCTACACGCGCCGGGCGTCCCCCTCAAGCGATGATGCCCTATACCGTCAGGACCGAGGCCCCAGCGGTGGCTCGGCTCTCAAGCGCACGATGGGCATCGGCGGCGGCCATCAGCGGAAAACGCTGGCGCACTTCCGCCGTCACCGCACCTGAGGCAAGGCGGCCGAACAGGTCGGCGGCGCGCGCCTCCAGCTCAACCCGCTCTTCGATGAAGTGGAACAGCATCGGCCGCGAGGCGGAAAGCGAGCCGCCTTGCGCCAGCATGGACAGCGAAAAGCCTTCGATCGGCCCCGACGACTGGCCAAAGGAGACGAAGGCGCCGCGCTTCCTCAGGCATTTCAGTGAGCCTACCCAGGTGTCACGACCGACGCTATCATAGACCACGTCGCAGCCGCGGCCATCGGTCACGCCAAGCGCCGTCGCCACGAAGTCGTCGCGGCGGTAATCGATGACATGGTCATAGCCATGGGTGAGGGCGAGTTCGGCCTTTTCCGGCGAGCCGACGGTGCCGATGGTCGTGGCACCGAGCGCCTTTAGCCACTGCCCCATCAGAAGACCGACGCCGCCAGCTGCGGCGTGCACCAACACCACGTCCCCCGCCTTCACCGGGAAGGTGGAGGTAACGAGATATTGCACCGTCAGCCCCTTCAGCATGACAGTTGCCGCAATCTCATCGGAGATGGCGTCAGGCAGCTTCACCAGCCGGTCGGCGGCGATAATGCGCCGCTCGCGGTACGCGCCAAGCGGGGTCGTATAGGCGACGCGGTCACCCGGCTTCAGCCCTTCGACATCCGGTCCGATGCTTTCCACCACGCCAGCCGCTTCGGCTCCGACAACCAGCGGCGTCTCCGGCCAAGCATAAAGGCCGGACCGATAGTAGGTGTCGATGAAATTGACGCCGACGGCAGTGTGGCGCACGACGGCTTGCTTTCGACATTTTGTCTACCCCGTCAGACCTGGAATTCCGGATCGACCGGGATCTGCAGCGCCTGCACGATGGCGTTGGTCTCCGAGGCCATGCCGATGACTGACAATAGCTCCGCGTGCATGCCCTCCGTCATGCCCTTGGCCTTGGCCTGGGCCGTATGCGAGTGGATGCAGTAGCTGCAGCCATTCACCGTGGAGACGGCGACGTAGATCATTTCCTTGACGAGCGGCGACAGCTCGCCCGGCGCCACCATCACTTCCTTCAGACTCGCCCAGGTGCGCTCAAGCAGTTGCGGCTGATTGGCGAGGCCGCGCCAGAAGTTATTGACGAAGTCCGATTTACGGGTGGCGCGGATGTCGTCGAACACCGCCTTGATGCGCGGGTTGGCTTCGACCTCAGCGTCGGTCCAGAGTTTCACGGTTGTCATGATGTTGTCCTCAGCGATGGGCCCAGGCCCAATAGAGTTCGCGCGCCTTGCGGCCCTTGGGGCCAAAGGTCAACGTCTTGTCGTCAAAGCCGATCACCGGCACGACCTTGGAGATATTGCCGGTCGAGAAGATCTCGTCGGCGGCGCGGAAGTCATCGACCGACAGGGTGATCTCGTGGACGGTTTCGCCAGCCTCGCGCAAGAGGCCGATGACACGCTTGCGGGTGATGCCGGCGAGGAAGGTGCCGTTCGGAACCGGTGTGAAATACTCGCCGCCCTTCACCAGGAAGACGTTGGCGGTGGCGAGCTCGGCGACGTTGCCGGCAAAGTCCTGCACCAGCGCGTTGTGGAAGCCCTTGGCGCGCGCTTCGCGGATCATGCGGGCGTTGTTGGGATAGAGACAAGCCGCCTTGGCGTTGGTCGGCATGCACTCCACCGTCGGCCGGCGGAAGCGCGTGGTGGTGATGGTGAAGCCCTTCGGCTCGACCATCGGCATTTCCTCAAGGCAGAGCGCAAAATCGGTCGAGGCCGGATCGGGGGCAACCACCGAGGAGTCGCCTTCCTCGGCCCAATACATCGGGCGGATGTAGACGGCCGGATTCGGCCCGAACTTCTTCAGGCC
>JAGSYV010000131.1 GCA_018262505.1 Pseudomonadota bacterium | reverse complement strand
GCCACCTCCTTCGCCCATCTTGACGCGACGACGGTGCTCAACCGTGCCATCTCCGAGAAGGGCATCTATCCGGCCGTCGACCCGCTCGACAGCTCCTCGCGCATGCTCGACCCGCAGGTGATCGGCGATGAGCACTACAACGTCGCCCGCCAGGTGCAGCAGATCCTGCAGAAGTACAAGGGTCTTCAGGACATCATCGCCATCCTCGGCATGGACGAGCTCAGCGAAGAGGACAAGCTGGTGGTGGCCCGCGCCCGCAAGATCGAGCGCTTCCTGAGCCAGCCCTTCCACGTCGCCGAGGTGTTCACCGGCGCGCCCGGCAAGCTGGTAGCGCTCGAGGACACCATCAAGGGCTTCAAGGGCCTCTGCGAAGGTCTCTACGACCATCTGCCAGAAGCCGCCTTCTACATGGTCGGCACCATTGAGGACGCCGTCGAAAAGGCCCAGCGCCTCGCCACCCAGGCGGCTTGATGTGCGAACGGGCCGGGCGGTCACACCGCCCGCCCTTCCGGTGCCCATCGCACCGGGCCTGAGACTTTGACCGGCCTGAACAGGCCGCCAGAGCAACTCGACCGAGGGTGAACATCTCTCGTCGGGATTGCTGACAAACACCGTGGGGAGCGCCGGATGGCAACCTTCAAGTTCGAACTCGTCAGCCCCGAGCGCCTGATTCTGTCGGTTGACGCCGATCAGGTGGATCTGCCCGGCAGCGAGGGCGACTTCGGCGTGCTCGCCGGCCACGCGCCTTTCCTCACAACGCTGAAAACCGGCATCATCACCGTGAGGACCGGCGGCGTATCGAGCCGGATCTATGTGCGCGGCGGCTTTGCCGACGTCAACGCGGCCGGTCTCAGCGTGCTCGCCGAAAAAGCGGTGCCGGAGAGTGAATTTGAGCCCACCGTTGCGGCTGCCGAGTTCGTCGTTGCCGAGACCGTTCTTGCCGAAGCGAAGACCGAAGAAGCCAAGGACGACGCCGTCGCCGCCCTCGATCAGATAAAGACCGCCGTTGCGGCGCTGGCCTGACCGCAACGTTTTGGGGCACCGCCTCAATAACGCGGCCAACCGTCACTCGGTGATGATCTGATCGAACTGGTCGGTGGTCGCGAAGAACGCCGGCTTGATCTTCTCGAGCTTGCTCGAATCGATCACCACATAGCTCAGCCCGGCGCGGGCCAGCACCGCCTGCTTGATCGGCACTTCGTGGAAGTTTGAGCAGGTGGCGCCATGCTGCGAGTGCAGCCCGCCGGCCGACAGAAACGCCTTGCTGATCCCCAGCCGCTCCAGTGTCCGTAGGGCCTCATCGCCGGAAAACGTCTGCGACGAGGCGTGGAATAGGCCGCCCAGCAGGATCAGGTTGGTATTCGGCCGTTTCATAACGCGCTCGGCGACGTTCATGGCATAGGTGATGACCGTCAGCTTACCGGACACCGGCAGGTACTCGGTCATCCGCGGCGTCGTGGTTCCGCAATCGATAAAAATCGTGTCGTCCGGCTCGACAAGCCGCGCCGCCTTGCGGCAGGCGAGATCCTTCGCCTCCGCATGGGTGTCGGCCTCCGCATCGAGGCGATAGGTGGTGCGCTCGCCACCAACCGGCAGGATGTAACCGCCGAGATAGCTGAACAGGTGCGGCACTGAGGCGAGATCCCGCCGCACGGTCATTTCAGACACGCCGAGGTGCTCGGCGGCATCGCTGAGATGCAGCACGCCCGCCTCCTTCAAGCGATCCTCAAGGCGTTCTATGCGTTCGGCCTTTTTCACGGAAGCACCTCCGCCGTTCCAGGTTTTCAATCCACCTTTCCCCTTGACTCGTCAAGGCCGCTGTGAAACCTTCCAAACAAATCTTGTTAGAAGTATAACAAGAATGCCGGATGGAGACCCGGAAGTGGAAGATTTGGAACAAAATTCTGTCAGGAATTCGCAGACTCTCGCCGGCATGATCGATCACACGATCCTGAAGCCAGAGGCGACCAGGGCAGAAGTCGCCCGGCTCTGCGACGAGGCGATCGCTTACGGCTTCGCATCGGTCTGCGTCAATGCCGTCCATGCCGACTTCGTGGCCAGGCATCTCAAGGGCAGCAAGGTCAAGACCTGCGTTGTCGTCGGTTTCCCGCTTGGCGCCTCGGGCGCCGCCGCCAAGGCCGACGAGGCCTCGCGCGCCATTGCTGCCGGCGCCGACGAGATCGACATGGTGATCGACATTGGCGCCCTGCGCGAGGGCGACCTCGATCGTTTCCGCGCCGACATCGCCGCCGTGCGGCGGGCGACGACCGGCAAGCTGTTGAAGGTGATCATCGAGACCTGCCTGCTCGACGACGCTCAAAAGGAAACGGCCTGCCGGACAGCCAAAGAGCTCGGCGCCGATTTTGTGAAGACATCCACCGGCTTCTCGAGCGGTGGCGCGACTGTTGAGGACATCGCGCTCATGCGTCGGGTGGTCGGTCCGGAGGTGGGAGTAAAGGCTTCCGGTGGTGTTCGCACCGCCGAGAATGCGTGGGCCATGGTGGAAGCCGGCGCCACGCGCATAGGTGCCAGCGCCGGTATCGCCATCGTCGGCGGCGCGGGCAAAGGAGGACCCGTAGGATACTGACGGGATTGAAAGAACCGTTCTCTTGGGAGGAGACGCTGCAATGAAGAAGACACTGATTTCGCTGGCCGCCGGCCTGTCCATGCTGGCGCTGCCGGCCTTCGCGGCCGGCGTCGTCGACGTGAGCCAGGCCCGCAAGGACATCTCCGCCGACGCTGCCGGCAAGACCTTCTCGATCGCCACTGTCGTCAAGGTTGACGGCATCGCCTGGTTCGACCGCATGCGCGATGGCGTCAAGCAGTTCGGCGCCGACACCGGCCATGACGTCTGGCAGGTCGGCCCGAGCCAAGCCGACGCGGCAGCCCAGGTGCAGTTGATCGAGAACCTGATCGCCCAGGGCGTCGATGCCATCTGCGTCGTCCCCTTCTCGGTGGAAGCCGTCGAGCCCGTGCTGCAGAAGGCCCGCGACCGCGGCATCGTGGTGATCGCCCACGAAGCCTCCAACCTGAAGAATGCCGACTATGTGCTCGAGGCCTTCGACAACAAGGCCTACGGAGCCAAGCTGATGGAAGTGCTCGGCAAGTCCATGGGTGGCAAGGGCAAGTACCTCGCCACCGTCGGCAGCCTGACGTCACAGTCGCAGAACGAGTGGATCGACGGCGCCATCGCCTACCAGAAGGAACATTTCCCGGACATGGCGCTCGCCACCGAACGCCTCGAGACCTATGACGACGCCAACACCGACTACAACCGCCTGTCGGAAGCCCTGACGACCTATCCGGACGTCACCGGCATCGTCGGCGGCCCGATGCCGACTTCGGCCGGCGCCGGTCGTCTGATCGCCGAGCGCGGTCTCAAGGACAAGGTGTTCTTCGCCGGCACGGGCCTGCCGTCGGTGGCAGGCAAGTACCTGCAGGAAGGCGACATCCAGTACATCCAGTTCTGGGATCCGGCCGTCGCCGCCTATGCCATGAACACGCTGGCCGTCATGGCGCTCACCGAGAAAAAGGCCGAGATCAAGGCCGGTCTCAACCTCGGCCTCAAGGGTTACGAGAGCCTGACGACGCCGGCTGGCGCTTCGCCCAACCTGCTGTATGGCCAGGGCTGGGTCGGTGTCACCAAGGACAACATGGCCGACTACAACTTCTGACGGAAGACTAGGGAGCGGCGGCACCGCCGCCGCTCCTCTCTCTGAAGCGGTCGCCTCGGATCGGCGGCGGCGGGGATTGCCCGCCGGTGTCGGCGCGTCTGGTCGAAGCCGCCTATCCCGAAGGTCGTCCCCGTCCGGAAATCGAAGCGCACACCATGGCCGAACCCCTGATCGAACTCCGCGCTGTCACCAAGCGCTTTCCTGGCATGAAGGCGCTCGACAGCGTCGACTTCCAGATCTTTCCCGCCGAGATCGTCTGCCTTGCCGGCGAGAACGGCTCCGGCAAATCCACCCTCATCAAGATCGTTTCCGGCGTCTACGACTTCGACGAAGGCGAGGTGCTGATCAACGGCAAGCCGGTGGCCGACTTCGGCCCGCGCGCCGCCATCGCCGCCGGTATCCAGGTGATCTACCAGGACTTTTCACTGTTCCCCAGCCTGACAGTGGCCGAGAATCTCGCTCTCAACCGGCTGCTCAGCGAAGGCAAGACCTTTGTCGATCCCAAGCGCCGCCGCCAGCTCGGCGCCGAGGCGCTGGCTCGGCTCGATGTCACCATCGACCTCGAAGCCACGGTCGGCACGCTGTCGACCGCCGACCGCCAGATCGTCGCCATCGCCCGCGCGCTGATGAGCGACACGCGGCTGCTCATCATGGACGAGCCGACCACCGCGCTGACCGGCCGCGAGGTCGATCGTCTGTTCTCCATCGTTCGTGAAATCCAGGTCAAAGGCATCGCCGTGCTGTTCGTCAGCCACAAGATGCGGGAAATGCTGGAGATTTCCGAACGCATCACCGTCTTCCGCAATGGCCGCAAGGTCGAGGAAGGTCCAACCGCCGAATTCAACGAGGCGCGCATCACCCGCGCCATGACCGGCCACGATATCGGTCACGAGCGGC
Source organism: Pseudomonadota bacterium (assembly GCA_018262505.1). GTDB lineage: Bacteria > Pseudomonadota > Alphaproteobacteria > Rhizobiales > Pleomorphomonadaceae > Pleomorphomonas. The sequence goes on along the minus strand of JAGSYV010000131.1, from coordinate 13,194 downwards.
ACGTCTGGGTCGGCGACGCCACGACGGCGCCCCGACTGTCGGTGCGAAATCTCTCCGTCGGCGAAGCGGTGCGCAACGTCAATCTCGACCTTCACAAGGGTGAGATCGTCGGCCTAAGCGGCCTGCTCGGTTCCGGCCGCACCGAGCTGGCCATGGCGCTGTTCGGAATGGAGCCGCATAGCGGCGAAATCCGTCTCGATGGGGTGCCGCTCCGCTTGTCGAGCGTGCAGGACGCCGTCGGCGCCGGTATCGCCTACGTCCCGGAGGATCGCCTCTCCGAAGGGCTGTTCATGCAGCAGCCGATCGCTCGCAACGTCATCGCCAGCGCCATCAACAGGGTGACGCGCGGGCTGTTCCTCGATCGCGACCGGCTCAACGCGCTGGCCGAGCAGACCGTCTCCGACATGCGCATCGCCACGCCGGACATCGAGAAGCACGCCGGGCAGCTCTCCGGCGGCAATCAGCAGCGCGTCGTCATCGGTCGTTGGCTGCTGACCAATCCAAAGGTGTTGATTCTCAACGGCCCGACCGTCGGCGTCGACGTCGGCTCCAAGGCGGAGATCCACCGGCCCGAACTCATCCAGAACTGCAATCGCATCCTGCTGATGCACCGGGGGGAAATCGTCGACTGCATGGACGCCCAGAGCGTCGAAGAGGACGATATCCACGGCCGCCTGAAGGGTCTGCGCTGATGACTGCTGTTTCCAAACTGCTGCGCCGATCCGAAGCGGCGGTGCTCGCCATCCTGATCGTTGTGATGATCGTGATCGGCGTGATCAACCCGGCCTTCTGGCAGGCCGATAACCTGTTCAACCTTCTGAGAGCCAACGTGGTCATCGGCATCATGGCGCTCAGCGTGCTGACCGTCATGATCTCCGGCGGCATCGACGTGTCCTTTCCCGCCTTCGCCGTCGCCGCCATGTATCTGACGGTCATTGCCATGAATGCAGCGGGCTATCAGGGCGTGGTACTACCGTTCATCGGCGCGACGTTGATCGGTCTTGTCTGCGGCCTCGCCAACGCCTTCTTCATTCACACCTTCCGCATGATTCCGCTGATCGTCACGCTCGGTTCGGCGTCGGTGGTGCGTGGCCTGCTGCTCGGCCTCGTCGGCACATCGATCATCAACATCGACCGCATGCCGCCGTCGCTGATCGCCTTCGGCAGCAGCACCGTCGACATCGGCGGCAGCAAGCTGTCGCTGATGATCTTCATCTACATCGGCATTGCGCTGTTGATGTGGCTATTCCTGACGCGCACCATGGCCGGCCGCGCCGTTTTCGCCTATGGCGACGATGCCGAGTCGGCCAAGCGCGTCGGCTTCAACACCCGCCGCACCGTCTATCTCGTCTACGGCCTCGCCGGGGCTCTTGCCGGCTTTGCCGGCCTGCTGCACTCCTCAATGATCTGGCTCGCCAACCCGCGCGACTTCGTCGGCTACGAGCTCGACGTCATCGCCGCCGTGGTGCTGGGCGGCGCCTCGATCTTCGGCGGCCGCGGCTCTGTCTTCGGCACCATCCTTGGCGTCTTCATGCTGACGCTGATCAAGAACAGCCTGATCATCATGCGCATCGACAACACCTGGCAGGGCGTCGTCGTCGGTTGCGTCATCGTCATTGCCACGGCCCTCACCGCCTGGCGTGACCGCAAGGCGCTCGTGTGAAAGCCAGATCCATGAACAAGCTCACCGACCTCCGTCGCTTCATCAATCGCGACAACAACATCGTCCAGCTGCTGATCATCACCGCGGTGATCTTTCTGCTGATGTCGGCGTTGGAGCCGCACAAGTTCCTGCGCTACTACAACTTCGAATCGATCAGCTTCATCTTTCCCGAGCTCGGCATCGTGGCGATCGCCATGATGCTGGCCATGCTGACCGGTGGCATCGACCTGTCGGTGATCGGCATCGCCAACCTCGCCGGCATCCTGGCCGGCGTGTACTTCACGCGCCTCTATCCGGCTGCTCCCGACGCCGGTATGACGGCCGAACTGCTGCGGGTCGCCGCCGGCGTGATACTGGCGCTGGGCGTCGGGCTGATCGCCGGCACGCTCAACGGCCTGTTGATCGCCAAGGTCAAGATCACCCCGATCCTGGCCACGTTGGGCACCGGTCAGATCTTCACCGGCTTCTGCATGGTGCTGACTGGCGGGCCGGCCATCGTCGGCTTCCCCGCATGGTGGGGTTTCATCGGCAACGGCAAGATCCTCGGCATCGCCGTGCCGCTGATCCTGTTCCTGGCCGTAGCCGTGGCGATCGCCATCATGCTGACGCGGACGCCCTTCGGTCTCAACTTGTTCCTGATCGGCACCAACCCGCGCGCCGCCATATTCGCCGGCCTCAGGACCGACCGCATGGTGCTCTACTCCTACATGCTGAGCGGCACGCTCGCCGCGCTGGCCGGTATCGTGCTGTCGGGCCGCACCAATGCCGCCAAATCGGACTACGGCACCTCCTATCTCCTGCAGGCGGTGCTGATTTCGGTGCTGGGGGGCACCAATCCGGCCGGCGGCAAGGGCACGGTGCTCGGTGTCTCGATCGCCGTCATCGCACTGATGTTGCTCGCCTCCGGCTTCCAGATGATGCGTTTCTCCAACCACCTCATCGATTTCATCTGGGGCGGCTTCCTGCTGCTCGTCATGGTGATCAACGTTTTGAGGAACCGCGGCAAATGACCATCTTCCATCTCTCGCGCGCTGCCTTCGAGGAGGTCGAGCGCCCCTCCGTCGAGCATGGCACTCTCAAGGCCAGCCTGTTCCGCTATCCCACCGGCATCGAGGCGATCCGTCTCGCCAACGCCCGTGGTGCGATTGTAATCCTGCCCTATCTCGGGCAGATGATCTGGCAGGCCGCCTTCGACGGTGTCGACCTCACCATGAAGAGCATCTTCAAGGCACCGCGTCGCGTACCGACCATCGGCGAGACCTATGGTTGCTTCGCCTTCCACTCGGGCCTGCTGCGCAACGGCGTGCCCGGCCCCACCGACAACCATCCCCCACACGGCGAAATGCCCTGCGCTGCGATGGATTGGGCGGGGATCGAAGCGGGGCACGACGAACGCGGAGATTACCTCCGCATCGTCGGCGCCTATGAATATGCCATGGGCTTCGGCTCGCACTATCTGGCGCGGCCGTCGGTGACGCTTCGCGCCGGCTCGGCGCGCTTCGACATGGCGATGGAAGTCACGAATCTGTCGGCCGGCGATCCGATGGATCTCATGTACATGTGTCACGTAAACTGTGCCTTCAGCGAGGGCGCCGAGATCCTGCAGCAGGCGCCGTTCACGCCCGATCGCACCGTGACGCGGACGGCGGTACCGGCGCATGTCCGGCCCAACCCTGCCTATCTCGCCCGCGTCGCAGCGCTGGCCGCCGATCCTGCCGGTAGCCGTGTCGTGCGTGGAGCCGATGGCTATGACCCGGAGCAGGTGTTCTACCTGCGCGGTCTCGGCACCGACGCGGTCGGCGATACGCGCCTGATGATGCGCCGGCCGGAGGGCGACGCCTTCTTTGCCCGTTACAACACCACCGACTTCCCGAAGACGGTGCGCTGGATCCTGGCCGGCCACGACCAGCAGGTGGCCGCCTTCGCGCTGCCGTCGACCTGCGAGCCGGAAGGCTACACGGCGGAAAAAGAGAAGGGCAACGTCCGCAGCCTCGCCGCAGGCGAAACGGCCCGCTTCACCGTCGAGCTTGGTCACCTCAATGCCGAGGAGTGCCGGCAGGAAGCCGCGCGCATGGCCGGCTGAGCGCCATCCATCACAATCTCGGCCGCGCCCCGGAGCGGGCAGCGGCAACCGGAGGAACAGATGTCGAAGATCGCCGTTGTCGGCTCCAACATGATGGACCTGATCACCTACGTGAACCGCATGCCGCTGCGCGGCGAGACCATCGAGGCGCCGAGCTTCGAGATGGGTCATGGCGGCAAGGGCGCCAATCAGGCGATCGCCGCCGCCCGGCTCGGCTCCAAGGTGATGATGGTGACGCGGGTGGGCGACGACACCTTTGCCGATGCCACCATCGCCAATTTCCAGCGCAACGGCATCGACGCCACCCATGTGCTGCGGACACCCGGTCGCTCGTCGGGTGTCGCCCCAATCTTCGTCGAACCGTCAGGTGAGAACTCCATCCTGATCGTCAAGGGCGCCAATGCCGACCTGATGCCGGCCGACGTCGACGCCGCCGCTCCGGCCCTCAAGGGCTGCAAGCTGATCCTGATGCAGATGGAAGTACCGGTCGTGACGGTCTACCACACGGTAAAGATGGCGAAGGAACTCGGCGTGCCGACGCTGCTCAACCCGGCGCCGGCCGCCGCCGACCTCGACGTGGCGCGGCTCGCCGACCTCGCCTTCCTGACGCCCAACGAAACCGAGTTGGCGACGCTGACCGGCCTGCCGGTTGGCAACGAGGGCGAGGCTGAGGTCGCAGCCCGTTCGCTGATCGCCCGCGGCATCGGCACGGTGGTCGTCACCATGGGCGGGCGCGGTGCTCTGCTGGTCGATAGCAGCGGCACGCGCCGCGTCGCTCCGGTCAAGGTGCAGCCGGTGGACACCACGGGAGCCGGCGACGCCTTCATTGGGGCGTTCGCCCACTTCTACACGGAGGGGCTGCCGGTGTTCGAAGCGCTGTCGGAAGCGGCGAAATACGCCGCCGACTCGATCACCCGGCGTGGCACTCAACGTTCCTATGCGACGCTTGCCGATTTCCGCGCCCGCTTTCCGTAAGAAGATGGGCGCGGCCAAACCTCAAGCCGCCGGGACGTTCCCCAAAAGCTCGCCGAAACCGCACCGCCTTCCCGCCGTCAGCGGGACGGCGACTGGTCGTGCGCGCCGCCATGGATGGCACTGAACGCCCGCGCCGGTAATCGCATCGATCACGATTAGGCCGGCATTGGCGGAACTGCTCGCTTGATACTTCGTTATGTCCTCGTCGGCCGGCCGAAGGCTGCGGCGCGGAAACGCCTGCGCGGCAAGAAGGCGGCAAGACCATTCGTTTGAACGGATTGCTCGAGGTAACAAGATGAACGACGCAAGCATCGGCTGGATCGCAGCCATCATTATCGGCGGACTCGCGGGCTGGATCGCCTCGGGACTGATGAAGACCAACACCGGCCTGTTCCTCAACATCGTGCTCGGCATCATCGGCGCCGCCATCGCCAGTTTCCTGTTCGGCGTCTTCGGCGTCTCTTTTGGCGGCTGGATCGGCTATCTCATCGCCGGCGTCATCGGCGCCTGCATCCTGATCGGCGGCGTCAGGGCGGTCCAAAGGTAGCGTGGCAGTTGAAAGTGGCGTCCCGGAAGGGATTCGAACCCCTGACCTACGGTTTAGGAAACCGTTGCTCTATCCTGCTGAGCTACCGGGACGCGGCGCGGCCGGACCACGGTCCGACCGCTTGGCTCATCTAGCAAATCGACGGCAGCTTTGACAGCCCTTTTCGATAGTCGCATGCCCTCACGGGAAGGCAGCCTTGCCAGCTAGCGGATAGGCGGCACGCTTAACATCCGCTAGAATTCGGCGTATCAGAGATCCGTCGATGCTTTCCGCCGTCCATTTTGTCTCCGCGCTTTCTTTTGTAGCCGCCCTGCTGTCCGTCCAGCCGAGCCGGGCGGAGGCGTGTACCGACGGTTCCGTGACGCTCACGCATCGCCTGGAAGCGGCCTTGCCGCTGCCTGCCGGAACCGTCCGGCCAGTGATAACGCTGACCAAGCTCCAGCCCGTCTCCGACCCCCTCGCGACGGTTGTTCTTGATGGCATCATCCTGCCGGCGAAAGCGGGCCAGGCGGCCCGCGCTGCCTATTCCGATCTGCTGGCCGGCCTCCACGGTGCTCCCGTCACGTTTGTTGCCACGGCCGATGGTCCAGACCGTCACGGTCGCCTGCACGGCGTCGTGGAGTTCGAAAATGGCAACAACCTTGGAGAGCAGATCCTTGCTGCCGGCGCCGCCCTTGCCGATGTGTCGTTTACGCCCTGCGCGACGCGCTTTCTCGCCGCCGAGACCCGCGCACGCGTTGAAAAACGTGGCATTTGGCGGCAAAGCCGGATATGGACGGATCTCAACGCGGCGGCTCCCGGCCTGCCCGATTTCGTGCTTGGTCGTGGCAAGGTCGCCTCGATTGGCCAATCGGGTCGCACAACTTATATAAATTTTGGCGGTAACTTCCGAACGGACGCCACGGTGCGCCTTCGTGAAGCCATGACGTCAGCGCTCGTTGCCGCCGGGCGGTCGCCGGAAAGCTTCTCCGGCCGGGTGATCGAGGTGCGTGGCTGGGCGAACCAGCGGAATGGTCTCGATATGGAACTGGATTCGCCGCTGGCCTTGCGACTGCCAGACGAGGCGTCGGACTTGAAAACGGACTAGGAAGAGCATGGCCGGACGGATGGGATGGACAGGCAATTTCTGCTGGCTGGCATCGCGAGCCGCCGCGATGGCGCTTGCCCTGTCGCTGACTGGCTGCCTGGGGCTGTCAAGTGAGGACGGCGGCGTATCGGCCGATCAGCTCGCCGCGGCCAATGCCGTTCCGCAAGGCAAGATCGACCCGAATGAAGTGGCGATTGCCGAACGCGAGCACCCCAAGATCGTCGCGGCCTTCGGCGGCACCTATGAGGATCGCGAAGCGGAGCTGGCGATCGCCAGCGTCGTTGGCCGACTGGTGGCCGCCAGTCCCGAGCCCTGGCGCAGCTATCGCGTGACCATCCTGAATTCGCCCGCCGTCAACGCGTTTGCCCTGCCTGGGGGCTACGTCTACGTGACGCGCGGCCTTCTGGCGCTCGCCAGCGACACTGCAGAAGTCGCCGCCGTGATCTCCCACGAGATGGCCCATGTCACCGCGCGCCATGCCTTCCTGCGCGCCCAGAAGGCCGAGGCAGCCGCCGTCGCCAGTCAGGCGGTGCAGGACGTGGTGCAGGACCCGGCGGTGCAGCGCGTGGCGCTGGCCTCGACGCAGGTCTCGCTGGCCCGCTTCTCGCAAATTCAGGAACTCGAGGCCGACAGGATCGGCATCGCAACGCTGGCCAAGGCCGGCTTCGATCCCTTTGCCTCGCCACGGTTTCTCACGTCGATGTCGCGTCTTGCCGCCTGGAAGAACGGCCTTCCCGAAGACGACACCGGCTCGATCGACTTCCTGTCCTCGCACCCGTCGACGCCGGAACGCCTCACTCAGGCGCAGGAAGTCGCGAAGGCCACCGGCGTGACCGACGGCGAAGTCGACCACGATGGCTATCTCTCGCGCATCGACGGCATCATGTACGGTGACGACCCGAACGAGGGTTACGTTCGCGGCCGCCAGTTCCTGCATGCCAAGCTGGGCTTTGCTTTCGAGGTGCCGGAAGGCTTCCTGATCGACAATACGTCCAAGGCGGTGCTGGCAACCAATGCCGATGGCGTCGCCATGCGCTTTGACGGCGCCAACATCCCGGCAGGCGGCGATCTTGTCGGCTATCTGACCTCCGGCTGGGTCAACGGCCTCGACCAGCAGTCGGTGCGCACCGTTTCGATCGCCGGGCTGCCGGCCGCCGTGGCTTCGGCATCGGCGCGCGGCTTCACCTACCGCATCGCCGTCATCCGTTTCGCCGACCAGGCCTTCCGCTTCCTGTTCGCGACACGTGGCGATGCCGCTGCGCTCGAGCAGACCTTCAGCTCGACGGTTGCCTCGTTCCGCTCGCTGTCCGAGGCCGAGAAGGCGTCCCTGGCTCCCCTGCGCATCCGCGTCGTCACGGTTGGCACCGGCGATACCGCCGAAACTCTCACCCGGCGCATGGTGCCGATGGACCGGGGCATCATCCTGTTCCGAGCCCTCAACGGTCTTGCCGCCAGCGAGGAGCCGCGCCCCGGCACCCGCGTCAAGATCATAGTCGATCGCTGATGCAACAGCCGATTGTTCACCATTCGAGAACAGTGCGGCAGCAGCAGGCCATCCTGACAAACGGCGCCTCGAGTCCCATCTTCGGGTCACCAAGCGGGCGACAATGCGTTGCCCCCATCAGGGAGACCCGCCATGATCACCATTCGCAAGGCCGACGCGCGCGGCCATACCGACGCCGGCTGGCTGAATAGCCACCACAGCTTCTCGTTCGGCCATTACTTCGACCCTGAGGCCATGGGGTTCGGCCCGCTCCGCGTCATCAACGACGACCGCGTTGCCGGCGGCGGCGGCTTTCCGCCGCATCCGCATGCCGACATGGAAATCATTTCCTACGTGCTCGAAGGTGCGCTGCAGCATCGCGATAGCCTCGGCACCGGCTCGGTGATCCGTCCCGGTGACGTGCAGCGTATGAGCGCCGGCACCGGCATCCGTCATAGCGAGTTCAACGCTTCCGCCACCGACGCAGTACATTTCCTGCAGATCTGGATTTTGCCGGAAGCGGACGGCTTCGCCCCGTCCTATGAGCAGAAGAGCTTCGGTGACGAACTCGCGAACCGGCTGCGGCTGGTTGCCGCCCGCGACGGTCGTGACGGCGCGCTGACGCTGCATCGCGATGTCGATCTTTACGCCGGCCGTCTGAAGGCCGGAACCGAGGTCGAGCACACCTTCGCAGCGGGCCGGCTCGGCTGGCTGCAGGTGGCGCGCGGCAGCGTCACCGTCAACGGGCAGCCCCTTGATGAGGGGGATGGCGCCGCCATCGACCGGCAGGAAAATCTGTCGATTGTCGCTAAGGGTGACGCCGAGATCCTGCTGTTCGACATGGGCCGCTAAAACAATATCCGAAGATTGGGAGCCGCCGCCGATCCGGCGGCGGCGCTCATTCCGTGAAGGCGGAGTTGAAGTCGTCGAGGGCCGATGAATCGCCATCGTAATGCGTGCCGTCGTAGGCCAACCGCATCGGAAAAGACTTCTTCTCGACCGGCAGCCGCTTTTCGCCGTTGATACAGGTAGCGGTGTAATCGACGGCAATGCCGATATCGCCCAAGCCATGATGGCTTTGTTTTCGCACCTCGAGGGTGGCCACCACCTCACGATGATCAAGGAGTTCACAATGCTCGGTCGCCTCGGCGAGCGAGTAGAGGTAGGGGCCGTCGTAAAGGTCGACGAGTTGTCCCCCCACCACCCCGACCAGATGCAACGAATCGAACCCCTCCTGCGAACTGAAGTGGCTGCTGATCGTCACCGCTAAAGGGTTATCGATTGCGGCGAGCAGCAGGCGGAACCCGTTGGTGGGTCCCCCCGGATCGGTGACGACTTGAAGGCGCCCCAGCGGCTTGTAGGCCGGCTTTATCTGAGCCACGGCGACAACGCCGCCGCTCACCGCGGCGGCATAGGCCGCCTTCCCCGCATCGATCACCGCGATATCGGCGGTTTCTCTGGCGCCAATGTCGACAGCCCGGTCGGCGGGCGCCCCGGCATCGGGATCGCTCGCAGCCTCGACCGCCTCAGCGCCGGCAAACCGGCTGCCTTTGCCGTCCAGACCGAGCCCGGGATAAATGTCGCGCAGAACGTCGAGCGCCGTCGCGGTTGATCCCTGTGTCAGTGGTGCGCCGAGACAAACCGCCTCCGGCCCCACCGCCGCGCAATCCTTTGCCACCACTGTGCGGAAAATCGCCCCGTTATCCCCGGCGTGTGCCGTCACTGCCAGAAACGATATCGCCACGACGGCCGTGGTCAGCCCCGCCCAAGATGGCCCTGTCATCCTCTTCCCCATGATCGTCTGTCAGCGCCTCCCCAGCGCCGTCCCTTCACGAAAAAGGCCCGGCGGGTCTCCCCGCCGGGCCTTGAAAAACAAAATGGACCGAAGCGCCGGCAACGCTTTATCAGGCGGCTTCCGCCTCGTCCTCGCTCTCGTCGGCGACGTCCTCGGCGGCATCGCCCCGCGCAGCGATGCGCTTCGGGCTCTTGTTGAGGCTGTCCTCGATGCGGCGAATGGCCTCGGTTTCGGTGATACGAGACACCGCCGAAATTTCGCGCGCCATACGGTCGAGCGCCGCCTCATAGAGCTGCCGCTCCGAATAGGACTGCTCGGGCTGGCTCGAAGCGCGATGCAAATCGCGCACCACTTCGGAGATGGCCACCAGATCGCCAGAGTTGATCTTGGCTTCGTATTCCTGGGCGCGCCGGCTCCACATCGTGCGCTTGACGCGAGCCCGGCCCTTGATGATCTCAAGCGCCTTGTCGACGATGTCGTCCTCGGCGAGCTTGCGCATGCCGACTTGCTCGGCCTTGGCCATGGGGACGCGCAGGGTCATCTTGTCCTTTTCGAACACGATGACGACCCCATGGGCCGGATAGACGATGTGCTCGTTGGTCTTGAACCCATTACGGACAGCGGGTTTCTTCGCAGTGGCCATTCAGTCCATCCACTCCTCGGTGCCGGCGACGACAAAACCACCCTCTCCTGCCGGGAGGCAGCAAGTAAATTAGGGTCGTTTATGAACTGCGAACCTGTATGTCCGCTCCGCCGGCACGCTTTCGCGTTGTTTTCAGTCGAACTGGGGTTTCGCTTCCAACCGCAGCGTACTTGCCGCACACTTGCCAAGACCTGCACCAAGGCTTACGCCCCATGCAGGCCATAAAAAAGACCCTGTGCAGGGCCCCGCGAGCGACCGGAAGAATTCGTCGACTGTCAAGGTTAGCTATAGCACAAAAAGCACAAAAAACAAAGCAATAAGACGCCATACGCCGTAAAATTGCGACGTCACATGGCAGCATTGCCTATTCTGCAGGTTCGACGACGCGTTTTCCTCAGCCCCCCTTGCCCGGCTTGGGCGAGAACAGGGCGGCAAGTTTGCCTTCCACGCCATCATAGTCCTTGGCGTTCGGCAGAGGATCGTGGCGGACGGCGAGATTGGGCCACACCACCGAATACTCGGCGTTAAGCTTCAACCAAGTGTCGAGGCCAGGCTCGGTATCCGGCTTGATCGCCTCGGCCGGACATTCCGGCTCACAAACGCCGCAGTCGATGCATTCGTCCGGATTGATGACGAGCATGTTCTCGCCTTCATAGAAGCAGTCGACGGGACAGGTGTATTTGCAGGCAATGCAGTTGTCGGTGACGACATAGGTCATGAGCGAATACCCTGATATCCACAGGCGGAACGCCGGATGGCGTAACGGAGTTCCGTCGACCGTTCAAGGGCGATCATCGGGAAATTCAGTCCGGCTCGTTCAGCTTATCGAAGCGGCGGCGGTCGCGCTTTGTCGGCCGCCCCTCACCTGCTTCGGTGATCGGGCCGGCCTCTTCCGCGGCGGGCGGCGTCAGATCCTCATAGAGTTCCGACGCAACCGAGTAGGACCCGCGCCGTTCGGCGAAATCGAGCACCTTCAGCACCCTGACGCCGCCATGCAGACCGATGGTCAGGACGTCTCCGGCCTTGACCGGCTGGGCCGGGTCATCGATCTTGCGGCCATTGAGCCGAACGTGGCCAGACGCCGCGAGCGCCTGACCGAGCGTCCGCGTCTTGACCACCCTTGCGTAGACCAGCCACTTGTCGATCCGTTGCCGGCCGGAGCCTTGACCCTCGGACACGCCCGTCCGTTCTCCTACTTCTTTTTTTGCTGCTCGAGCGTCGCCTTCAGGGCAGCCAGAGCGGCAAACGGCGAATTGGGATCGGCAACCTTTTCCTTGCGCGGCGCACGCTCGGGAGGACGCTCACCGTTCCCGTTCCGCTCGTTGGGACGACCGTCGCGACGATCTCCGAAGCGGCGTTCCTCGCGCCGATCGCCCTGCGGGCGACGATCCTGACGGCGATCATCCTGCGAACGGGGGGCACGTCCCTCGACCGGAGCAGCCTCACCAGGTTCGGCCGGGCGAGCCGCTGCCGCGCTCCGATGCGGGCCACGACGCTCGCCGCGCTGGTCGTTCCTATGATCGCCGCGCTGCTCGCCTCTGTGATCGCCGTGTCGCGGGCGGTCGCCGCGACCGGGCCGCCAGACGTCGATTTCCCGATCCTCGAAGGCCACAGTCTCTGCCGCTTCGGCCGGCGTTTCGGCTGAGGCCTCAGCGGCCTCTTCGGCAACAGGCGCGCTTTCTTGGGCTGCGCCTTCAGCGGACGCTTCGGCAACCTCGGCAACCGGCGCTTCAACAGCGGCCGGAGCCTCGACCGGGGTCGCCTCGGTGGTCGGCGTCTCGTCCGCGCTTTCGGCCGAACCGTCTTCTATGACGACAGGTGCCGACACCGTCTCAGAGGCGACGCCTTCCACAGGCGTTTCCGCCTTCTGCGGTTTGACCGGGACCTTGATGGTCCGCTTCTCGGCGCGGTAGCCGAGACCGCGCAGAATGGAGGCAAAATCTTCACCCGAGCAGCCCAGCAGCGAGGTCATCGCCACCGTCACCGTGAAGCCACCACCCAATGCCAGCGCGCCTTCGGGCGGCGTGGCGCCATCCACCGACTTGAAGGCGATCAGCGGCCGGATGATGTCGGCGAGGCGTTCCAGAATGTCGAGACGCACCGCTCGCTCGCCGGCGACGCGAAAACCGACGAGACGGTAGAGCGTCTTGTCGAAGGCGGGATCGACCTTGATCGAGGTGCGGCCGGAGGCGGAGAGCTGCGGCAGTTCGGCAAGGCCTGCCATATCGAGCGAGCCATGCTTCAGCGCCCAGAGCTGGGCAACCAGCGCGGCCGGCGCCGGCTTCAGCAGCGCCGGCACATAGATGTGATAGGCGCCGAAGCGGACGCCGTATTTGCGCATGACGGCGCGCTGCGTCTGATCGAGCGCCTTGACGTCGTCGGCGATGTCATGCCGCTCGACCGTGCCGAGCGCTTCCACCATGCGGAAGGCGACGCCGCGCGCGATCCCCTCGAGATCGGCGGCAGTGCGCAGGTCGAACAACGGCTTCAAGAGCGTCTGGATGTGGGCGCCGACCCAGAGGTCGAGGCGGTCCTGCGCCTTCTCGCGCGCGGCGCCGGCGAGCTGCTCGTCGGCGAGCAGCATCACGCGCGGCGTCAGCGTGTCGTCACCCGCCACCAGGCGTCCCACCGGCTGGCCGAGCCAGCGCAGGCTGCCATCGGTGGACAGCACGATCTCTTCGTTGGGCGCCTTGGAAATTTTCTCCGCGCGTTTGTCGAACTCCCCGGAGAGCGCTTGCTGGGCAGCGGCTTTCAGCGCCTTGGCTTCAGAGCCATCGCCGCCAACACCCGGGTCCGGCACGAAGCGAAAGCCGTGCAGTTCCCCGACCGCCTGCCCTTCGACGAGCACGCCGCCGGTACCGGTGATTTCAGCTTCGAGCATGGTGTTCTCTCTCAATCTCTTCAACAATACCGACGTC
>JAGSYV010000130.1 GCA_018262505.1 Pseudomonadota bacterium | reverse complement strand
GGCCTTGGCCGCGGCGGCATTGGCCGAATTGATGTTGGTCGGCTGGGCGATGAACGGCGAGGAACCGCTGTCGACCGACGGGTCATAGAAGGAGGCGGCATTGGCGATGGCGGGAACCAGGGCAACGGCGAAGGCGGCGGCGGCGAGGAACTTGTTCATGGTGATAACTCCGGTCTTCAATTGGTGTTTGGGGTCTTTGGTTTTGTCGGGAGGCAGCGGGGACACCTTGTCGGGGGAGGTCTTGTTCGCTGCCGATGACCCCAAGCTGTTCCTTGACCGATCACGGCGAAACCGGCCCTCGCTGACGAATGCGGCGAGAAAGTTGACCGCCGGATCGCGAAAGCGTGTGCGGGAAGTTGAACGGTTTCCGCCCGGCGCGGAAAAAGCCCGGGACGCTCCGCTGAGCCGGTCGGCAGCCGTTCACGGGACTCTGGCCGGCGAGCCGGTTGCCGATCACGAAACGTGCGGCGCTCGCGGTAAAGATTATCGACCGCTGCGAGAAAACGGTTGGCCGCGCTTGGATTTGGGAGGGTCGGGGCGGGGGCAAACGGCAAAGGCCGCCTGGTGAGGGCGGCCTTTCCAATCATGTCGTGATGGTCGGCGGCTCAGTTGCCGATGACGGTCACTTGTGCCAGGCGGGATCGCTGGCTCCGTAGCGGCTGCCGATCAGCTCGGGATTGTCGGCGTAGGGGACGGACCGCTGGCGATCGTTGAAGTCGGGAACAATCACCCTGGTCAGGAAGGTGACCACGCGGTCGCCGGCATTCGCGCGGTATTCGCCGGCCGGCTGAGGGGCGGCCTCGTGGGTGCCGATCACCGCGTCGCCGCCGACGTGCCGCTCGCGCTGGGCATTGGCGGCGGCGGGGAGGAGGGCAAGGGCGAAAGCGGCGGCGGCGAGGAACTTGGCATTCATGATCAAAACTCCGATCTGCAACTCTTACCCCCAGATGTTGTCCCGCGGTTTGTCTTTTTTGAGGGGGGCGCCGATCACATTCAAGTTGGCCGCCCGGATGAAAAACCCCGCCAGCGGCGGGGCTCGTCAGGGGGCAGTAGTCGGCGCGGCTCAGGCGGCGTTGAGACTTTGCACGAAGGCACCGACCTCTTTCTGCAACATGTCCGACTGCTCGTTCAGCTTGGACGACAGGGTCATCAGCTGCGTCGAGGCGGCGCCGGTCATTTCGGCGGCGGTGCTGACGCCGCTGATGTTGGCGGTGACGTCGGTGGTGCCGGTCGCCGCCCGCTGGGTGTTGCGGGCAATCTCGCTCGACGCCGCGCCTTGCTGCTCCACCGCGCCGGCAATCGCCGCCGAGGAGTCCTGAATGTTGCTCACCGTCTTGACGATGCGCGAGATCGCTTCGACCGTGCTGCCGGTGGCGGCCTGGATCTCGGTGATCTTGCGGCCGATCTGGTCGGTGGCCTTGGCGGTCTGGTCGGCGAGCTGCTTGACCTCGGCCGCAACGACCGCGAAGCCCTTGCCGGCCTCGCCGGCCCGCGCCGCCTCGATGGTGGCGTTGAGGGCCAGAAGGTTGGTCTGGGCGGCGATGTTGTTGATCAGCGTCACCACCTCGTCGATCTGCTGGGCGGCCTGCGACAGCGTCTGGACGTTCTGGGCGCTGGTTTCGGCCTCTTTCGCCGCCTCGCGGGCAATGACCGAGGAATGGCTGACCTGGGTGGAAATCTCCTGGATCGAGGCTGACAGTTCCTCGGCGCCGGCGGCGACCGTCTGCACGTTGGAAGCCGCCTCCTCGGCGGCGCCCGACACCGCCTGGGCCTGGCGGGCGGTTTCCTCGGCGGTGGCCGACAGGTTGCGGGCGGCGTCGGCCACTTCGGTCGATGAGGCGCCGAAGCCGGTCGCCAGATCCTGCATGCGGCCGACGAAACGCTCGGCCATGTCGGACCGCTTGCGCATGGCGGCGTCGCCGGCGGCCTTGGCGGCCTCCTGGGCCCTGCGCGCCGTTTCCGCTTCGATCAGGCTGAGGCGGAAGGCTTCGAGGCCGTCGGCGATCTCGCCCACCTCGTCCTTGCGGCCGAGCCCGATGATGCTGAGGTCATATTGACCGGCCTGCATGCTGTGCATGGCGTCGAGGATGCGGGCGATCGGCCGCGTCACGCCACGGGTCAGCGCCAGGATGGCAATGCCAAGCACCACCAGGACGGTGAGGCCGATGAAGGCAAGGGTCATCCAGACGGAGTCCCACGTTGCCGTCGTGTTGGCTTCGCTCTGAGCCTCGGTTTCGGCGATGACGGCGTTGTTCAGCGCCATCGATTTCTGCTGCAAGGCGGCGATTTGCGGGCGGCACTCCGCCGACAACACGGCCAGTGCCTTGGCGTTGGCGGCGGGGTCGGTCGACTGCGACAGCTTCACCGCCTCGCCACAGGCGCCGGTCATCAGTTGACGAAGGGTGGCGGTCAGTTCTTCCAGCGCCGCCTTTCGTTCCGGAGCGGCCTGCATGGCGAGATTGATGTTCTTGTCGTAGTCGGCCAATGCGGCCTCGCGCGCGGCCGTCGCGGCGCGGTTGTCTTCCTCCGTCGTCGCCGCGGCATTCCAATAAAGAGAGCCGGCCAGATCCGACACCGCCCGATTGGCGCGAGCAAAGCTAAGGCTGGCCGCCGACGGCCCCTCGAGAAGATTATCGTAGCTGTAGCTGATCGAGATCATCTGGTGGGCGGCGTATCCACCTCCCGCCAACGCACCGATGCCGAGCAGCACCAACAACGTAGAGACTTTTGCCAGTATCGACAAATTTTCGTAAGACAAAATACCGTCTCCCAAAAGTCCTGGATGCACTTTCTGGTGACAATCCGTTTCAGATGACAAATTGTGAGAAATTTCTGTTAATAATCGCCTAAGATTGAAAGTGTTTTTATTGTGATATTTTCCAGTAAGGCGATTTTTAGATGGCGAAAGTGTGCGGTGAACTACGCTGAGTTGTGCAGCGGGAGCTGTTGTGCGCTCGGCGTCGATGCGCTCAGGCTATGTGCCTGAGTGTTCTCGACAAAACCAGGCCGCCTGAAGTCGATCGGCTGCGACTTTGCGCAAGGCTTCCTGTTCGCCCCGGCGCTGCCGGCCGATGCCTTCGAGGCGATGCTTCAGGCACAGACGGCCGGCGGTGGCGTGACGGGCGGAGACTGGAAGATGTCGTCGGAGTAGGGCAAAAACGCTGGTTCGGCGGCCGGCGCGTCACCGGCCGGACCGGGCTGGTTTCTCCGTACCGGTGACCAAGGTCCGCATCCGCCGTTCGTAAGCATCGGCGATGCAGGCTTTGGGGCTGTCCGTCCTGCCGCACTTCAGCAGGCCGGCCCGCCAGACCCGTTGGTCGGTCAGCAGGTCGATCACCTTGCCGGGGGCCGCCTGCGCCAAGGCTCGGGCAAACTCCCGAGCAAGCCGCATATCGAGGGCGGCAAGCGCGTCGTCGCGGCAAATCAGCCTTTCGGCCAGGGACTGGACGCCGTCACAGTCAAAGCTCGGTGTCGCAGCTTCGGCCGTCGCCATCATTATCATCCAGCAGATGATGGCTCTTGCATGGCCCCTCATGGCGGCGGCGTTCCGAGGGGCTCATCGCAACCGGTCCACCAGCCGTTCGGCGCCCTTCTCGATGCCGACCTGCGCGGCCGCGAGTGCGCCCAGACTGGCGGAGATGTTGTAGGCATTGGGATATTGCTTCTCGATATAGGCGGCGAGCAGGGTGCTGGTCGAGGCGTCGTAGATCTCGACCGCGAAGATCACCGCGCCGGTCATCGCGCCCTCGCCGCCGCGCACGGCCTGGACGCCGTTGTAGACGCCGCCGGCCAGGTCGAAGCGGGACAGCGTGCCGAGCACCGGCGTGGTGGTGCTGGCGCCGGTCAGCGTCAGGCGGATGCGCAGCGTGTTGGGCGTCGGCTCGCCGACAAAGGCGAAGCGCCGGCTGAGCGCGGCGGTGAACTTGTCGCGCATGCTGCTGGCGAGGATCTGCTTGTCTTCGTCGGAGACGCCATCGAATTGCTGGTCGGCGCCGCCATAGATGATCACCGGCTGGAGGATGACGCTGTTGTAGGACCGCCAGTCGACTGGGGAGGCATAGCGATAGGGCGTGCGGCCGTCTCCGTCGGCAGAGTTCGGCGTGAGATAGGACGACGACTGAAGGCCCGAATAGGCAGCGGGTGTGATGCCGGCGCAAGCCGGCAGGATGATGAACAGCAAGGCAAGGGCGAGTTTCGAGCCGGTGGTGGCAGTCTTCACGAAGTGTCTCCAAGCGAGAGTCGAGCGGCGGCGCCCTTGTCGCGGCAAAGCCCATGCGCGGCCCGTCAGTTGAACTGACTACGGGCTGCGATTGTTTTTCAGTGTTTCGAAATGTTTAGATTTGTTGCGGCCGGCATGGTTGGGTGGCGAGCCCTGTAATAAAAAATAACAGAACAAGTCGCCGATTGGTCATAGAGTGAAGATCCCACGGTTTAGTCTGTCCTGGCCGATGAATGCTCTGAGACCGTCGACGACCGACAAAGTGCCCCGTGAAACAGAGACCCGACAGAAAGCCTGGATCGAGTCCCAGGCGGGCAAGATCCTGCTGGTCGCCACACAGGGCGTTGCTGCCACCGGGCCGGTGGAGAAGCCAACGGTGATCGCGGCGGCGCAGCGTCTCGGACTTCACCGACATCCTCTACGTTCTGACGCTGACGCTACTGGTCGTCCTGCCGGTGCTTCTGCTGTCCTACTATCTCAGCCATCGCCTGACGCGGCCGCTGATCGAATTTGCCGAGGATGCCGAGCGGATCAGTGGACACCAGGACTCGCAGGAGCTGTTCAAGGCGGATGGCGCGTCGGAGGTGCGCAGCCTGCGCGATTCTCTCAACATCATGCAGATGCGTATCCGAGACATGGCCGAAAAGCGGACGACCATGCTGCGGTCGCTTGGCCACGATCTTCGGACGCCGCTGACGCGGCTGCGCATGCGCGTCGAGCGCTCGCGCGAGCCGGAACTGCGGCAGACGCTGCTGCGCGACATCTCGATGCTGGCGACGATGATCGACGAGACGATGGCCTATCTGAAGACATCGTCGTCAGGTGACGCGTCGCCACCCAAAAAGGTCGACCTCAGCAGCCTGTTGCAGACGATCGCCTCCCACTATGCCGATGTCGGCGTGCCCGTTGCCTTCTCGGGGCCGTCGCGGCTGGTCTGCATGTGCCAGCCGCGCAATCTGACTCGGGCGATCTCCAACCTGATCGACAACGCCTCGTGGGTTTCTCAGGAGATCGAACTGGTGCTGGGCGAAGACGACGGCTCTATCTTCATCGACGTGCGCGACGACGGCCCCGGGCTGTCCGACGATTTGAAGACGCAGGTTTTCGAGCCCTTCTTCAAGGCGGATACCGCCCGGGCGGCCAGTAGTGGCGGTCTCGGACTCGGCCTGTCGATCGCCCGGAGCATCGCCTATGCCCAGGGCGGGCGTCTGGATCTCATGGACCGCGCGCCACGCGGTCTGGTAGCGCGGATCACCTTGCCGAAACAGCGTCCGGCGGCATCGGCCAGGGGCTGCGTTTAGTATCATCCGACCGGAGTGAAACGAGGATCGACAAGATGATGCTTCCAAAAGAAAAGCTTAGAGCGCCGATTTGATTCAATCAGATCGAACAGCGCTCTATCAGGCCGTCACCACACCAGATTCACCGCCGCGTCGAAGGCCCGCTTCGTGCCGTGGACGACGGCATTGGACGCGCCCTCCACCCGGTTGATAATATGCTCGCCGCCATCGACGGCGAGATCGACGACGCCTTTTTCCGGCGGCATCGGAACGGGTTCCTCGGCAGCGACCGACGGAATAAGACCCGGCGGCACCGGGCCAACGGGCGGGATAGGCGCCGGCGGCACGGGGCCGATATCGGCGGGCGGCATGACGGCGGCAACGGGCGGGACGGGAGCCGGCGCAAGCCCCGCCTGTTCCTGGCCCACCACCTGGGGATCCCGCGTTTCGCAAGAGGGTAGGCATGTGTTGAAATGAGCGACCCCGGTCGGCGTCGTCTCGCGCACCCGGAAGATCTTGCTGATCGCGCTCTTGGGCTTTTCGAGGGGAAGCATCATCGCCGTCGGCGGCGGGGTTTCGATGGCCGTCTGCAGGTTGACCGAGGCGGTGGTCAACGGGGTACCGCCGATACTTGCCGTGCCGGTCGCTTCGAGCGGCTGGGAGAGTTCGGCGACCGAGGGTGACGGGGCGAGGGGAGGGACCGCTCGGCTTTGCCCGATCCCGACGACCGCGCCGGCGCAGGCGGCGCCGACGCCGATGCCGAAGGCCCATTTCCAGAAGATCATCTTGGCGGTGGAATGCCGCACCTGAGCTGCGTCGACCATTTTGTTTTCCTTAGAAAACCTCGGAGGATCGAGAGGTCCCATAGCTTCATGGCTTTTTCATTCGGCGAGATTGGCGAAACTGCGGCATTGTTTGAAGTTATGTGTCCGCCGCGGTTTTTGCAGTGACCGGTCGGATCTCGCGGTCTCAGCGACGCGCCATCGACGATGGGGCGCGCACTTCGGTATCCTCGGCGCCGATAACACGCCCGTCTTGTGCCCGCAGCTCCAGTCTCCGGACAGGCAGCCCTGTCGCCTTGTCGACAAGCTGCACATGGGGCTCCTCACGTTCGAAAAAGAACTCTTCGCCCCACTGTCGGAGGGCTACGAGAAGCGGGAACAGGCCGCGCCCCTTCGTTGTCAGAACATACTCCTGATAGGGACTGCCGTCCGATGCGGGGACTGTGTCCAGGATGCCGTGCGCCACCAGATTTCGAAGACGGGCGGACAAGATGTTCTTCGCAAGCCCGAGGCTTTTCTGAAACTCTCCAAAGCGGCGCAAACCATCGAACGCATCGCGCACGATCAGTAGCGACCACCAATCGCCAATCGCATCCAGCGGCCGCGCGACGCCGCACATGGATGCCTTGTGACTTACTCTCCTGGCCATTGTGAAACGACCTGCCCTTCGAAGTGTCCCGACGCGGACCGCATGACAGCACAGACGCGCCAGCCATAGCTCCGGACAATATCGGTTGCAAGTTGAAACCGCAAGATATAGGAGTGGCGTGGTTTCAAACTAAAACTACGCCAGGAGCTCGACGATGATTGAAGCCGATGCGACATTCTCCGGCACCTTTCCCTTCACGCCGCATTTCACGATCGCCCCGGGTTTTCGGATGCACTACGTCGACGAGGGACCGCGCGATGGCGAGGCGGTGCTGTGCCTGCATGGCGAGCCGACATGGGGCTATCTGTTTCGCCATCTCATTTCGACGTTAAGCACGACGCACCGCGTGGTCGTGCCCGACCACATGGGCTTCGGCAAGAGCGAGACACCGCCGGAGCGGAGCTACTGGCTTCAGGACCACATCGACAATTTGGAAGCGTTGGTTCTTGCGCTCGACCTCACCGACATAACCCTCGTCATGCATGATTTTGGCGGTCCTGTCGGAATGGGACTCGCCGCCAGACACCCCCTTCGCATCCGCCGCGTCATCTCGGCCAACGGGCCAACGCCGTTCGGGCAGGCCGATCTCGGCGAGCGCGTCATGGCAAATGCCGCCGTCTCACCCTGGTTCCAGTGGATTGCGAAGGCGGAGGCCGAGGGGGTGCTTGAAGCCGTGCTCGGTCAACTGGGGTTCAATATCTTGAGCACGCTGAAGCTCAACGGCTTTGAGAACAACGCGATCATCACCGACAGTTTCATGGCTGCCTATGCCGCGCCGTTCGCCCGCCCGGCGGATTGTCTCGGGGCGATCGGCTGGGCGAAAGGCTTTGCCACCGGTACCCATAGGTTCGAGATGCCAGATGCCGCGGCCGAGCGCGTCATTCGGGGGCGGCCGGCACTGGCGATCTGGGGCGAGGCGGATCGCACGCTCAACGCCGAACACTTCCTGCCTCTCTTCGCCTGCCTTTTCCCGCAAGCGCCGATCACCCGCCTGCCGGCCACGGGGCACTATTGCCTGGAGGATGCACCGGACCGGATCGCGCGATTGGTCGGGGACTTTCTCAGCCAAACCTGAGTCCGGCCGAGCATGGAAGCCGATACGAGGTTCGCTCTGGCGGTCACGACTGAAACGCCCGCTATGGGATGCGCTTCAGCATGTGGACGAGAACGCCACCCTGGAACGCTTCTTCCTGTTCGACCTCGTAGCCTAGGTCCTCATAGAGGCGCAGGTTGGCTTCGAATTTGGCGTTGGTGTACAGACGGATTTCCGACAGGCCATTTTGAATCGCGCGTTGCTCGGCATGAGCGAGCAGTCGCCGCCCATAGCCGCGCTTCTGAAAAGGCGGGGCCACGGCTACGTTTTCGATCAGCAAGTCCTGGCGGCGCTGGATCGTCTCGATCAGCGCCGCCACCTCGGGGCCGTTGCAGAGAAGGTCGATGCGATGGTCTCTGATCGCCAGGGCGTAGTCGGCCTTCATCGGCAAGGGTTCGCGTCCGATGACCGGGATCCATTTGGCATAGGCAGCTCGGGTGAGGGAGGTCACGATCGCGACGTCGTCGGGTGTGGCCAGCCGGATCGTTTCGCTCATGCCGCCTCCGTTCCGTCGACTTCGCCACTATGCACGCCGAGCGCCGCCGACAGGCCGGCGGTGATCTGCCGCATGACGTCGGGCGCATTTCGATCGACGCCGTAGACGAAGCCGGGAAAGTCGAGCGGCTTTTGCGCCGCCCAGATCGCCTCGTGCTGGTCGGGCGGCAGGATCTCGGCCGGATCGCCGACGGCGACCCAGCCGATCGGCACGGTCGCCCCAGGTTCGAGCCGGGTGCGCAGGTGGACCACGCCGTGGATGCGGACTTCCGCTCCCCTGCCGATGTGGGCGCCGTGGAAAATCGAGGCGCCGGTGGCGATGAACACCTCGTCGTCGATGTCGGCGCCGACGACGTGGCTGTTGGGGCCGACGAGACAATGGTCGCCGAGACGGCAGGGATGCCGGCCCGTTGCCCTGACGACCGCGTTTTCCAGCACGATGCAATTGCGGCCGATGCGGATCGCGCCGCCCGCTTCCGCGATGAGGCGGGCGCCGTGCATGACACGGCTGCCGGCGCCGATCGTCACGTCGCCGCTCACGGTCGCGTCGGGCGCCACCCAGGCCTCGGCATCGATCTGCGGGAAGTGGTCGTCATAGGAGAGAATGGTCATCTGTTCTGCTCCGCTTCGAGTTCGGCGGCGCGGCAGCCGATCGGGCATACCTCCGGGCCGCACAGGTCATGCTCGCACAGGCGGCATGTGGTTCGGGCAAAGGCGCGCGACGTGGTGGCGCCGGCCAGGATCCGATCGAGCATGGCGGCGAACAGCGGCCGCTCGTCCGGTCGCAGCGGATCGAGCAGGTCGTCGAGCGCGGCGAGGCGCTGCGCCTGGAGCGCCTCGACCTCGGTATGGCCGACGCCCGTCAACCTCAGCGGCGTCACGCGTCCCTCGGGCTTGCCACGCTCGACGAGTGCCCGCTCCACCAGCCCGTCGATCAGGCGGACCGCGGTCGGCTGGCTGACGCCGACGATGTCGGCCAGCGCGCTCGTCGTCAGGCCCGGCTTGAAATGCAACATCGACAGCACGGCCGCCGAACTCGGCGACAGTCCGCCGAGTGCCGCCTCCGTCCGCTCCCGTATCATGGCGCCCAGCGCACCCAGCTTGTTGGCGTCTAATAAATGCATAGCCTATGCATATATATGGTTTGTCCTGAGGTCAATGTGGCCATCCGCACTAGAGTATCCGTGTTGATCAAGCGGTTTTTGGTGCCCATGTCCTGCCTGCCTTGAGCAGTGCGTTGGCAAGGATGACGAGCTTTCGCATGATAGCAG
>JAGSYV010000129.1 GCA_018262505.1 Pseudomonadota bacterium | reverse complement strand
GGAAGCCATCAGCCGCGATGAACTCACCGCCGCCCTCGCCTTCGGCACGCGGTGCGCCGCCATCACCTGCTCGCGGGCCGGTGCCAACCCGCCGTGGCGGAAGGAAATTTAGGCGAGGCCTAGGCGGCCGAGTGATTGCATCCGCAGGATTGGCGGATTACCAGCGTCGGCTTCAGGCGGACGGTCTGCGGCTTCAGCAGCTCGCCATTCTGGTCGGCGGCAATGCGGCGAACCAGGAGTTCGGCCGCCTTGCGGCCAATTTCCTCGACCGGCTGGGCGATGACGGTGAGGCGTGGCTCGAAGCAATCGGCCCATTCGAAATCGTCGAAGCCGACGAGCGCGATATCTTCAGGTACGCGCATACCGATGGCGCGGATCGCCCGCATGACACCGATCATCGACATGTTGTTGCCGACGGCGAGCGCCGACGGCCGGTCCGGTCGCGACAGGAGTTCAGTGGCCGCCGCCGCCGCGCCAACGATGCTGTCACCGGCGCGGATCAGGGTCTCGTCGAAGGAGAGGCCGCGTTCGGAGATCGCCGCGCGGAACCCTTCCGTGCGTTCGATGGCCGTGGCGAAGCCCGGCTGGCCGGAGATGAAGCCGATGCGCTTATGGCCGTGGTCGGCGAGATGGCCGACCACCATGCCCATGGCATGCTTGTTCTGAATGCCGACACGATCGAACTTCGACGACGTCAGCCGGTCGACCAATACGCAAGGGATCTTGTTGGTCTCGATGTAATTCAGCGTCTCGCTGTCGCCGGTCTCAGATGGGGCCAGGATGATGCCGTCGACGCGCCGGAGATGCTGAGCCTTGACGACGCGCAGCTCATGCTCGGGATTGTCGTGGGTGTCGGAGAGGAACACCATCAGTCCGAGACGTGTGCATTCGCGCTCGATGGCGCCGATGATGTCGCCGAAATAGGGGTTGGATATGGTGGAAACGGCGATGCCGACGCTGTTGGTCGTCGAGACGGCAAGGGCGCGGGCGATGCCGTTGGGCGTATAGCCGACAGCGGCAATGGCCTCCTGTACCCGCCGCGCCGTTTCGACGCTGACCTTCCGCGTGCCATTGACGACATGCGATACCGTCGATGTCGAAACCGCAGCATGGCGCGCGACGTCGAAAATGGTAGCCACCGTCAAACCTCTCTTTCACCCGGCACAGGAACCGACGCGGCAACGACTCCTCTGCCGCCGCATGGGCCGATCTTCGCCCATGCGCTTTGTCGCCTCAAGGGCTTATACCGGGCAACACCACGCTGTCCGCCCTTGATGAGGACTTGGCCGGCGTTCAAACCGGCGTCACACCTTTTTTCAGGAGGATGTTGCCGTATTTGCGCGTTTCCCCCGT
Organism: Pseudomonadota bacterium; assembly: GCA_018262505.1. GTDB lineage: Bacteria > Pseudomonadota > Alphaproteobacteria > Rhizobiales > Pleomorphomonadaceae > Pleomorphomonas. Next base: position 8,441 of record JAGSYV010000129.1, on the reverse strand, counting down.
GGCGATGATGGCGAAGGCCTGACGCGCGCGTTCGTAGAAGGCGAAGCGTTCCATGAAGACGATCGGGGCCGCCGTCGGCGCGTGACGGGCAATGGCGGCGCGGCAGTCGGCCAGAAGACCGGGATCCATGCTGTCGCCGGGCACCGGATCGACCATGACCAGGGGATCGTCGACGTAGGTGTCGATTTCAAGGAGCGGCAGGATGCCGTCGAGCAGTGCCGTTACCCCGATGCCGGTGGCGCTCAGCACCGTGGCGTTCGACGAGAAGGACGGGAAATGCGCGTCGGCCAGCACGATCTCGTCGCCGTGCCCCATGCGGTCGAGAACCGACAGAAGCGGTCCGTTGACCACTGGGGAAATACCTTTCAGCATGATTGTCCTCTCAGCTTGCGTCCTGTAGCTGCGCTTCGGCGGCGCCATCGAGCGCGGCAAGCGCCATGATCTTTTCTTCGTCAGCATCCGCGCCTTGCAGTTCACCCACCAGGCGGCCATCGCGCATCACCAGGATGCGGTTGGAGATGGTGATCACCTCCGGCAGGTCGGAGGAGACGACGATGATGGCAAGGCCTGCAGAGGCCAGCTCGCGCAGGAAGGCGTAGATTTGCGCCTTGCTGCCGACGTCGACGCCGCGTGTCGGCTCATCGACGATCAGCACACGCGGATTGGTGGCCAGCCATTTGGCCAGAACCACCTTCTGCTGGTTGCCACCCGAGAGGTTGCCGACCTTCGCGTCGACATTGGGCGTCTTGATGCGCAACCTCTTGACATAGCGGTCGACCAGTTGGCGCTCGGCGGCAAAGTTCACCAGGCCGAAGCGGGCTTTCTGGCCGAGGGCGGCCAGCGCCAGATTATCGGATACGGACAGGCCCAGAACCAGGCCCTGGCGTTTGCGATCTTCGGGTAGCAGCGCGATGCCCTTGGCGATGGCGGTGGCGGCGCGGTCGATGATCACCGGCTGGCCGTCGATGCGGATTTCGCCCACCTCGGGCGGCGGCGAACCGAACAGGCCCAGCATGACCTCGGAGCGACCTGCCCCAACCAAGCCGGCAAAACCGACGATCTCGCCGGCCCGCACATGGAAAGAGATGTCGCGATAGGATGGCTGGCGCGTCAGCCCGCGTACTTCCAGCACCACCGGCTTTTCGGGATCGGCGGCCGGACTGCGGCCGACATTGGAGAGATCGCGCCCCACCATCAGCCGCACCACCTCTTCCGGGCTGGTGTCGGCGAGCGCCATGGTGCGCACGTGATGGCCGTCGCGCAGGATGGTGATGGCATCGCAAACCGAGAAGATCTCGGGCATGCGGTGGGAGATGTAGAGCATGGTGACGCCGGCGGCCTTGAGGTCGGCCATCACCTTGAACAGGAAGGCGGTTTCGGCGTCCGACAGGCTAGATGTCGGTTCGTCGAGGATGAGGAGGCGCGGGTTGTGGATCAGCGCCTTGCAGATTTCGATCAGTTGCTGCTGGGCGATGGACAAATCGCCGACCCGCCGGTCGATGTCGATGTCGACGCTCATGCGAGCGAGCGCCTCACGGGCCAGACGCCGTTGGTGAGGGCGATCGAGAAAGACCACGCCACGTGGCGGCTCGATGCCGAGGCAGATGTTCTCGGCCACCGTCATGTTGGGGGCGAGGTTGAGTTCCTGAAAGACGATGCCGATGCCCATCTCGCGGGCGTGCCGGGTGCCGCTCAGGCGGATTTCCTCGCCGTCGAGCAGCAGACGGCCGCCATTGGGCTGCTGCACGCCGGCGATGATCTGCATCAGCGTCGACTTGCCGGCGCCATTCTCGCCGACGATGGCGTGAATCCGGCCCGCCTCGATCCCGAAACTGACGTTTTCCAGCGCCTTGACGCCTGGGAAGATCCTGCTGACGGCATCGATGGTGAGAAGCGCGGGCATGGCGTTTTCCATCTTGAGAAGGAGGACGGCGACAGCATGGCCGCCGCCCATCGTGGGAATTACTTCAGGAACGTATCGACGTTCTGCCGAGTGACGAGATCGACGCCGGTGTCGACCACTTCGGGCACGGCCGCCTTCTCGGAGAGCTTGTTCAGGATGTCCATCGACTCCGTGCCCATGGCGTAGGGTCGCTGGCCGATGAGGGCGGTGGCGTAGCCGTCTTTCAGGAGCTTCAGCTGCGAGGTGACCGTGTCGTAGGAGACGATGACCAGATTGCCCGACTTGATATCGTCGTGCCGGCTGGCGAGCGCCCGCGAGAAGGCCTCGTAGGCATACATCGGCCAGCCACCGGAGATGAAGATGCCCTTGAGGTCGGGATTCTTCACCAGAAGATCCTGGATGATCTGAATGGCCCGGTTGGAGTCGTCGTCGCACGGGAACGGCGAGCCCGATACCTCGGTGAAGGCCGGCGTCAGGGCCGACTTGAAGCCGGCGATACGGTCGTTGAGGTTGGCGGCGGCGAGACCGCCGGTGATGATGGCATACTTGCCACCGTTCGGCAGCGCGCCAACAAAGGCCTTGCCGCCTTCAGCGCCGCCCTGGACGTTGTTGGTACCGACGAACAGCGCCCGCTCTGACTTTGGCGCATCGCTGTCGAAGGTGATCACCGGGATGCCCTTGGCCTTGGCGGCGGCGATCACCGGGGCGATCGAGGCAGCGTTGTTGGGGGCGATGGCCAGGCCGTCGACGCCCTTGGTGATCAGGTCGCGGATGACGCGGGCCTGCTCGGCCTCGTCGGCCTGCGGCGAGCCGGTGAACAGGCACTCGACGCCGAGCTTCTTGGCTGCATCCTCACAGCCCTTCTCGACCTCGGCGTAGAAGGGATGGCCGATCAGCTTGGGAACCATGGCGAAGGTCTTGCCAGCGGCGTTGGCCGCGCCGGCGAAGGATAGGCTGACGGCGAGCACCGCGGCCGTCGAAAGCAGAAGCTTCTTCATGTCATTTCCTCCTTGTTGTCCGCCGCGGCACCTGCCGGGCAGTTTGTCCGAGCGGCCGTCCCACGACGGACCGCTCTCTCCCTCACTTGCGTCTCCACACACCCTTGCGGAGCTGGTCGATGAAGACGGCGATGATGATGACGAGGCCGACGAAAATGCCCTGCGAGTAGGCATCGGTGCCGATGAGCACGAGGCCATTGCGCAGGATTTCCAGGATGATGGCCCCGAAGAAGACGCCGAGGATGGTGCCCTCGCCGCCCATGAGGTTGGTGCCGCCGATGACGGCTGCGGCAATGACATTGAGTTCCTTGCCGGTGCCCTGGTTGGCGATCGCCGACGACAGGTAGCTGACCTCGACAAGGCCGGCGAGGCCGGCGAACAGCGCCGACAGCACGTAGACGGCGATCTTCATGCGGTCGACGTCGATGCCGGACAGGCGGGCGGCGGTTTCGTTGCCGCCGATGGCATAGAGACGACGCCCGAAGATGGTGCGGTCGAGCAGTACCCACATGATGATTGAGAGCACCGCAAACAGCACGAAGGGGGTCGGCACGCCAAGAATGGAGCCGCCACCGAGCTCGAAGAAGCTGTCGCCGATGGGGCGGAATTCGTCGATGGAGCGGCCGCGGGTGATCATCAGCGCGGTGGCGCGGGCGATGCTCATGGTGGCGAGCGTCGGCACGAAGGGCGGCATGCGCAGCAGCGTGATGCAGAGGCCGTTGAACAGGCCGAACAGGGCGGCGACCGACAGCCCGCCGGCAATGGCGACCGGGGTCGGCAGCCCGTAGCTCATCAGCGCCGCCGAAGCGACGGCGGTAACGCCCCAGATGGAGCCGACCGACAGGTCGATGCCGCCGATGATCAGCACCAGCGCCTCACCCAGCACGGCGATGCCGACGAAGGACATGTTGCGGGCGTTGTTGGAGACGTTATCGGCGCTGAGGAAGCTGGGCGCCAGGATCGCCAGCACCGCCACCATGATGACGATGGCAAGCGCGATGCCAGTTTCGCGCGAGCGCAAGATCGAGCGGATAAAGCGACAGCCGACCGAGCCCTCGGCGGAGATGTCGACCTTGGCGTCGGTGTGGACGTCGTTCATCGGTTTCAGGTCCTTGATCTCCAGAGAATTTCCGGTGAAAGCCGGTTCACCGGAAATTCTCTAGCTCTTTGTTTTCACGCAAATCCTGACGCAAAACCGCGGTACACTTTTGCTGGATTTGCTCTAGGAAAAGGGGCCCGCCGGCCCGAGGGAGAGGCAGTGCCGGCGGGCCTGCCGGGGAGCAGTCGCGTCGCCGCGCCTCTCCCCGGTTATCGCGTGGCGGTCACTTGCACTCGGGATCGTCGCCGAAGCCCTTGCAGAAGAACTGCGTGGCATTGTCCTTGGTGACCATGTTGGATGGGATCTCGATCTCCATGGTGCCGTCGGCGTGCTTGGTCATCTTGCCGAGCTTGTCGAGGGCGGCAGTGTCGCCGGTCACCAGGGCATGGGCGGCGATCACGCCTTCCGGGGCCACCGTCGAGTAGGTGAAGGTGGCGGCGAAATCGCCCTTGGCCACGGCGCGGATGGCGCGGTTCTCGCCGTCGATGCCGATGATCAGGATGCCTTCCTTGTCGCGGCCGGCCGCCTTGATGGCCTTGAGCGCGCCAAAGGCCATGTTGTCGTTGTGGGCGTAGACGGCCTGGATTTCGCCGGGTCCGAAGCGCTGCAGCGTGTCTTCCATGAACTTGAGGGCCTTCTCCTCGTCCCAGTCGGCATGCTGCTCGGCGATGATCTTGATCTCCGAGCCGGCAATGGCCTCGTGGAAGCCCTCGGAACGCTCGACGGCCGGCGCCACGGCCGGGTCGCCCTTGATCTCGACGACGTTGCCCTTGCCGCCCAGCGTCTTGACGACATACTGACCGGCCAGCGCGCCGATCGGCTTGTTATGCGGGCCGATGTGCAGCGTCACCGGGACGCCCTCGATGGAGCGTTCGAGCGTCACCACCTTGATGCCCTGCTTCAGCGCGTCCTTGACGATCGGCGTCACGGCGGCCGAGTCCTGCGGCGAGATCATCAGCGCCTGGATGCCCTGTACCTCAAGGCTCTCGATGTCGGTGATCTGCTTGGCCGACTTGCCCTCGGCATTGGTGACGATCAGCGTGGTGTCCTTGAAGTTCTCGGCCGCGTAGGCCTTGTTGCGCTCGGTCATGGTGTTGCGATGGGCCGAGTTGGACGCCGCCTGCGAGAAGCCGATGACGACCTTGTCGGCGGCCAGCGCGGAGCCGGCGAAGGCAGTGGTGGCGAGCAGCAGGGCGAGCGTGGCGCCAATGGTCTTGATGGAAGTCATGAAGGTGTTCCTCCTTGGGGTTTCGCGCCGATCAGGCGCGCCTCCGCCGCCCTGCCTCCAACAGGACTGCGAATACGATGATCAGGCCCTTCACCACCTGCTGGGAGAATGGTGAGACGCCTGCGAGATTGAGGATGTTGGCCAGGATGGCGAGCACCATGGCGCCGCCGATGGTGCCGGCGATGCCGCCTTCACCACCGAACAGGCTGGTGCCGCCGATGACGGCGATGGTGATCGCCTCGAGTTCCAGGCCAACGCCGGAGTTGGGGTCGCCGACCGAAAGGCGCGACAGGAAGATGAGGGCCGACAGCGAGGCGAGGCCGGCCGAGATCAGATAGACCGAGAAGGTGACGAGGCCGACGTTGATGCCGGCAAGGCGGGCAGCCTCGGGCGAAGAGCCGACGGCGTAGATGGCACGTCCGAAGGGCGAGAGGCGCAGCACGACGAAGGCGACGACGCAGACCAGCGCGAACACCCAGATCGGCGTCGGGACGCCCAGGATGAAGCCGCCGCCCAGGAAGAAGAACTCGTCGCCGCGTGGCCCGAGGTTGACGGTGGAGCCGTCGGCGATCATCAGCGCGATGCCGCGCGTCATCACCATGGAGCCGAGCGTCATGATGAAGGGCGGCACCTGTCCGACGACGATGCCGAGGCCGTTGATGACGCCGATGATCAGGCCGCCGCCCACCGCGAGGAGGCAGGAGAGCAGAATGGGATAGCCCATGCCCATCAGCGTCGCCGCCACCACGCCGACGAAGCCGACGATGGAGCTGATCGACAGATCGATGCCGGCCGTCAGCAGGATGAAGGTCATGCCGACGCCGAGGATGCCGTAGAGGGCGACCTGCCGGAGCACGTTCAACACGTTGATCGGATTTAGGAAATGCGGCGAGATCAGGCTGGCCGCGACGATCAGGACGACGAGGGCGATCACAAGGCCGAAGCCGCGTGGCAGGTTGCGGAACGTCGGTCGGGAAGCGGTGGTGGCTGACATTTTGGAGGCCTCTCGGCTCGGATCAGTTGTGGGTGGCGTAGCGCATGACTTCCTCTTCGGAAGTCTGTCGCGCGTCGAGTTCGGCGGTGATCCGGCCTTCGCGCATCACGTAGACGCGGTCGCAAAGGTTGAGGATTTCCGGCAGTTCGGAACTGGCGATGACGATGGCCAGCTGTCGGCTGTCGCTCAGCTCGAACAGCAGGTCGTAGATCTCGCGCTTGGCGCCGACGTCGACGCCGCGCGTCGGTTCGTCGGCCAGCATGATGGAGCACTCGGCGCCGACGAGGCGGCCGATGACGCATTTCTGCTGGTTGCCGCCGGATAAATTCTGCACCGCGGCGCGAGCGTTGGGCGTCTTCACCCGCAAGCGACGGATGATGGTGTCGACGAGGGCAGTCTCCTTGACGCGCGACAGCAGTAGCCCGGCCATCAGATGCTTCAGCGAGGAGATGGTGATGTTGAAACCGACCGATTGCTTGAGGAACAGGCCGGCCACCTTGCGGTCTTCCGGCACCAGGCCAAGGCCATGGGCGAGACCGTCGCGCGGAGAGGCAAGGTGGACGATCTTGCCGCCGAGTTGCAGTGTGCCGCGCGCGGCCCGGTCGGCGCCGAACAGGCCCTTCAGCGTCTCGGTACGCCCGGCGCCGGCAAGGCCGAACAGGCCGACGATCTCGCCGCGGCGGACGTAGAGGCTGGCATCTTCCACCAGACCGCCGGCCGACAGGCCGGAGATGCGCAGCGCCTCTTCGCCGATCTTCGGCACGCGCTTGGGGAAGATGTCTCCGACCTCGCGGCCGACCATGTGGCGGATCAGCGTCTCGCTGTCGATCTCTTCGGTCCGGCACTGGTGGACGACCTCGCCGTCGCGCATCACCGTCACGGTCTCGGCGATGTCGAACACCTCGACGAGACGGTGGGAAATGTAGACGAAGGCGACGCCATCCTCGGCCGACAGCTTGCGGATGATGGCGAACAGCTGGGCGATTTCCGAGGCGGCGAGCACCGCCGACGGCTCGTCGAGAACGATGATACGGGCATTGCGCGTCAGCGCCCGAGCGATCTCCACCATCTGACGCTTGGCCACCGACAGCGTATCGATGCGGGCAGCGGGATCGATGGCAAAGCCAAGCCGCTCCAGCACGGCGGCGGTCTGCCGGCGTGCTTCCGCCCAGTCGACCAACCCGCCGGTGCGGCGCGGCAGGCGGCCGAGCAGCACGTTCTCAGCCACCGAAAGGTGCGGTGCCTGTGCCATCTCCTGATAGATGACGGCGACGCCCTTGCCGATCATGGTGGCGGGGCTCGGATTCTCGACGGCCTTGCCGAACACCGAGATCGTGCCGGCGTCGGCGCTGTAGGCCCCGGACAGCACCTTCATCAGCGTTGATTTGCCCGCGCCGTTCTCGCCGACCAGCGCTCTGATCTCGCCGGCCTCAAGCAAAAAGCTGACGTTCTTCAGCGCCTTCACTCCCGGGAAGGACTTCGAGATGCCGTCAAGGGCTAACACTGGTAAATCGGGCATGCGTGTCGGCTCCTGCTAACGGCGTGGGGCGCCGGCCGGTCGGATAGGGCGTAAAGGCGCATGGCCGGGATGGCTCCCGCGCCGATGCCGTCCTTGCCCGGACAAGTCCCTGCCACCCGGCAGCCTGTCAGGCGCCGTCTGGGTTGGGCTCTGTGAAATTGAAATGACGCGTCGGCTTAAGCCGGGACATGCGAGATGCAGCGCTCAGACAGAGCGGCAGAGCACTCGCCATTCGACCCGATGTCTCAATCCGCTCGGAGAGCGCTCTAGCCGCTCGTCGATAGGTATCTATGGATCATGGGGATCTCCTCCTTCTCCGCTCGTCTGGAACAGGCTTTGAAAGCCCTTCACACCCAAGGCAGCGACTAAATTCCTTCCGACCGCCGCCTCTCCCAGGTCGACCGTGGGCGCAAAATAGCATAAGCAAGCGCTTGCGCAAGCGCTTTCCTGAATGTTAGTCTTTTGGCTATGGGAGATATGAAAAACGACCGCTGAGACGCAGACGCGCCCCTTTGAGTGGGGCGAGCGCCGTCAAGCTTGGAGGAATCACATGTTACTGGCCTGCGGCGATGCGCTGATCGATTTCGTGCCTGTGAAGTCGGCCGACGGCCGGGACGCCTATGTGCCGGCGGTCGGCGGCTCTTGCCTCAACATCGCCGTCGCCATGTCGCGTCTCGGCGCTCTCACCGGCTTCGTCGGC